>CAJJTG010000014.1 GCA_905194675.1 uncultured Collinsella sp.
GACTTGCAGCGACGGACCTCGGGACGCTCTTACACCACGTCTGCGCGCGCCACCGAATCCGCAACTAAAGTTCACCAAAATGGGGCAGCCGACAGAAACCTCCCCAGCCGAAGCTGCCCCCCCTCAATACGACAGCTCAAAAACCCACCGTTCGCAGAAGATAAGCCGCGCCCCAATACCGTTGCCCGAAGTTTCGAGCGTATATGGCGTCCGCTATGCCATCATGCGCGTATGGGAATCGTTCTGTCACATACCACGGCACGCGCTGTATACCAAACAGTCAACTCGCTCGCAAGCCACGCGACCGATCCCATATCTATGGAAAAGATCAAGGTGTCTGCGCCGACCACGTCCAACCTGGAAGCGGCGCGAGCATGGCTCAACAGAAAGAATGTCGATTCTGAAAGCATCCATGTGCTGACGTTTTCCAATAATGCCAAAAGGCACCGCAAGGGCTGCATCTGCCACTGCACGCGCTATACGTTTGATGCAGAAAGCTACCTAGAACTCGAGCCGAACGTCTACATCGTCGATATCAAGCTGTGCGCGTTAGAAGCAGCAGCCGACCTCAACCTTTCGGAGCTCGTTGAGTATTACTTTGAAATCTGCGGCTCCTACGCGCTTGGAACGTCCGACGAAACTCAATATCGCGAGCGCCCAGCCCTAACCAGCGTTGAAGAGCTCAGAGCCTTCTTTTCAGAGGCATCGGGGTATCGTGGATCTAATAAAGCACTTAAGGCACTTTCTTATGTACGCGAAGGCTGTCGCTCCCCACTCGAAACGGCGTTTGTCATGATGCTGACAATGCCCAAGTCAATGGGTGGCTTAGCCATACGCGCTATCAAAACGGACTATCCGATCCCAGTCCCCAAAAGATACGCCGCCCTAACGCGACGGACGGTTTTCTACCTCGACGCGCTGCTCGAAAATTCGATGACCGATATCGAATACAACGGCTTTTACCACGACGAGCCCGAACAGCAATCAATTGACGAGGAACGCCGAAACACGCTGCGAAACATGGGATATGCCGTTATCACAGTTAGTCGTCATTCGTTTTTCAAGCAGTCCGCTTTTAGGCGGGTCATGGAAGCGATTCGCATTCGCGAGAAGATATGGCCCGGTCGACTCCCGGATAACTTCGCCATCCTGCAAGAAACTCTTCGTCAATTTGTCTTGCGGCGCTACTTCGAATACGGTCGCCGCGTCCTGGAGACACTCAAAGAAGAAGAGGCCGCCAAGCGCGAAATTGCAAGCCAATATCCGCAAGCTGATGACCCGAGCATCAACGATGTACCAGAACCCGACGACATGCAACACGTCGGGGCCCTTGCTGAGGAAATCAATGGGCCTTGGGAATGCGACATGTTCGCAAAAATCGATGAAAACCGCACGGAAGACGACACGATTATTGATCTAATTGAGAATTCGCTCTTCTAAAGGCGATCTCTGCGGATGTCCACCTACATTTTTCGACTTATTCGGCCACCGATGTGCCAGATTGGCTGCAGCAATGCTCAATATAACTTTAGATAAAACTGATTCTGCAGGAACTCCCGTAGAGGAAGAACTGATTCTCGCGGTATTCAACACGATAAAGTACAAATATGAACAGTTCTAATGCTTCTCAAGGTGGCTTTCTTAGCATGCTGGCCGAACATCTCGAAATATGTTGGCGAGCATTGCGTCGATGTCTCCCAACCCGCAGAAAATCGCAGAGGCGGCAAGCAGCGGCAAGCAGTCATCGAAATTAACGTAAATTGTATTGACATATGAACATGCGCTCATATAATCGGAAGTAAGTTATATGAGCGCATGTTCATATGAAAGGATGTTGCAATGAGCAGCCACGCTGATGAAACAAAGACTGGCATCGAGGCCACCGAGCCGATCGTCCCCACCACCTGCTCGCCCGAGGACCTTCCCGACGAGGAGCTGTTGTACGACCTGGCCGACCTGTTCAAGGTCTTCAGCGACACCACACGCATCAAGATCCTCTATGCCCTCATGGGCCGCGAGCTCTGCGTGGCTGACATCGCCGAAGCGACCGCAACCTCGCAGTCGGCAGTATCGCACCAGCTGCGCACGCTTAAGCAGTCGCACCTGGTCAAGTTCCGCCGCGACGGCCGCAACATTCTCTACTCGCTCGCCGACGATCACGTCTACACCATGCTCAACCAAGGCATGAGCCACATCTGCGAATAGCGATCAACCACGGTGCCAGCGCGGCCTGCACCCAAGCCGCAAATACAGAGAAAGGAACCCACCATGAAAAAGCAGTTTAAGCTCGACGAGATCGACTGCGCCAACTGCGCGCGCGAGCTTCAGGACGAGCTGGCCAAGCTCGAGGG
Source organism: uncultured Collinsella sp. (assembly GCA_905194675.1). GTDB lineage: Bacteria > Actinomycetota > Coriobacteriia > Coriobacteriales > Coriobacteriaceae > Collinsella. The sequence goes on from CAJJTG010000014.1 coordinate 2,352, forward strand.
CGTCAAATCCGTGTCCGTCAACTTTATGACCCAGAAGCTGACGCTCGAGGCTGATGACGCCGAGTTCGACGAGGTGCTCAACCGCGTTGTAGAGTTTACGGCCGACGCCGAGCCGGACTGCGAGATCATTCTCTAACCCGCGCATACGTTGACCTGCGAGGCCGCGCTTGCCGCGGCCTTTGCTCGCGAAATTATATGAGCAAGTGTTCATACACTCAAATGGGAGGTTTGAATCATGGCAGCCGCCGATCCCAAAAAGAAAAAGAAGAAGCGCAAGAAGAAAGAGTCCCTTGAGCACAAGCGCAACCGCATCCTGGTAGCACTGGGCATTTTTGCCGTTGTTTATGCCCTCGACGAGCTCGGCGCCCTCACTATCGCATTTGGGGAGCCTGGCAACATCTACGCCAGCTTCGCGCTGTTCCTCGTGCCGTTTTTGATTGCCGGATACGACGTACTGCAAAAGGCATTCAATAACATCCGCCGCGGCAAGGCCTTCGACGAGAGTTTCCTTATGGCAGTCGCGACCATCGGCGCGTTTGCCATGGTGCTCTTCCCCGATACCGACCCGCACATGGCCGAAGGCGCCGCCGTCATGCTGTTCTACCAGGTCGGCGAGCTGTTCCAGGCATACGCTGTGGGCAAGAGCCGCAAGTCGATCAGTGCCATGATGGACATCGCGCCCGACTACGCTAACGTCGAGCAGCCCGACGGCACGCTCGAGCAAGTCTTCCCCGATGACATCGCCGTCGGCACCGTCATCGTCGTCAAGCCTGGCGAGCGCGTGCCCATCGACGGCATCATCGTCGAAGGCGAGACACAGCTCGATACCGCCGCCCTTACTGGCGAGTCAGTCCCCCGTCCGGCCAAAACCGGAGACGATATCATCAGCGGTTGCATCAACATGACGGGCCTCATCCACGTGCGCACCACCAAGCCCTTTGGCGAGTCCACCGTCGCGCGCGTCCTGGAACTCGTGGAGAATGCCAGCGAAAAGAAGGCGCGCACCGAGAACTTCATCACGCGCTTCGCCCGCGTCTACACGCCCGCCGTCACCGGCGCGGCCGCGGTACTCGCGCTCGGCGGCGGTTTGGTCACCGGCGCCTGGTCCGACTGGATCCTGCGCGGCCTGACCTTCCTGGTCGTCAGCTGCCCGTGTGCGCTCGTGATCAGCGTACCGTTGAGTTTCTTTGGCGGCATCGGCGGCGCGTCCAAGCTGGGCGTTCTCATCAAGGGCTCCAACTACCTCGAGACGCTCGCCGACGTGGACACCATCGTCTTCGACAAAACGGGCACCCTCACCAACGGCACGTTCTCAGTCGTCGCGGTGCACCCCGAGGCTGGCTATACCGAGCAGTCGCTGCTCGAAGTCGCAGCCCTTGCTGAGTCGTTCTCCGATCACCCCATCGCGCAGTCCGTGCGCGACGCCTACCAGGGCGAGGTCGACCCCAAGCGCGTGAGCGACTCCGCCAACGACGCGGGCCACGGCGTGACGGCAACCATCGACGGCAAGCACGTCGTCGTTGGCAACGCCAAGATGCTCGCCGCGGCCGGCGTTGAAGCACCGGACTGTGAGGTTGTCGGCACGATCCTCCACGTGCTCGTTGACGGCGTGTACGCCGGCCACATCGTGATTGCAGACACCGTTAAGGCCGATGCGGAGCAAACGATTCGCGACCTGCATGCCGCCGGTATCAACCGCACCGTCATGCTCACGGGCGACCGCGAGGAGGTTGCAGCGTCTGTGGCCAAGCAACTCGGTCTCGACGAGTTCCACGCGCAGCTCCTGCCGGGCGACAAGGTCGAGCGCGTTGAGGCGCTACTCGCGGCCGAAAGTGGCAAGGGCAAGCTCGCCTTTGTCGGCGACGGTATCAACGACGCGCCTGTGCTTACGCGCGCCGATGTGGGCATTGCCATGGGCGCCATGGGTTCCGACGCCGCGATCGAGGCCGCCGACGTGGTGCTGATGGACGACAAGCCGTCCGACATTTCCCGCGCTATTCGCGTGGCGCGCAAGACCATGTCGATTGTTTGGCAGAACATCATCTTTGCGCTGGGCATTAAGCTGCTGATCCTTGTGCTGGCAGCGCTGGGCATCGCCAATATGTGGCTTGCCGTCTTTGGCGACGTGGGCGTGGCGATCATCGCTATCCTGAACGCCATGCGCGCGATGGGTGTCAAGAACCTGTAGCGCCTGTGGTCCCTCCGGCCGGGACCGGGCTTGGTTTTGAAAACGTCCTCGACCAATGAAGCGCCCCCGTTCTGCTCCTTCGGAGCTACGAACGGGGGCGCTTCTGGTCTGCGGAGTGTTTTCAAAAACCAAGCCCGGTCCCGGCCTGCGGTAACGTTGCTGGCGGTTCTTGGGCATCGCTTGCTGGCGGGGTTCCTTGTCTGAGTTGGACTTGGTTGGCGGGGCTACTGGTCCCGGTCGCTGTCCCGTCCCAGCATCGCCCTCAGCTTCTCAAAGCTTTCCTCGCTCAGGCAGTGCTCCATGTGGCAGCCCTCTTGCGACGCGACCTCAGCCGAAACACCCGCATCCTCCAGCAGCCCCACGAAAAAGCAGTGGCGCTCCCACATTTGACGGGCAACCTCAAGACCGCGTTCCGTCAGATGCACGTCGCGTTTGCCCATTTCGACATAGCCGTTGCTTTCCAGCGTCGCCATGGCCTTGGAAACGCTCGCCTTGGTTACGCCGAGGTACTCCGCAACGTCGATCGAGCGCACGGTGCCCTGACGTTCCGACAGAACGTAGATCGATTCGAGATAGTCTTCTCCGGATTCACGCAGGGCCATGGGCCGCCTTTCGCGATGGCTTCTAGTTAGCCTTTGGATACTTTTGCTTGATTTACTTTACCGCAAAAGTTGCCTATGTCTTACTACGTTGTCTAAAAAGTTAACCGTGTTTCACAAAACGCACGGGACGAAAACAAAGCGGGGACACGCCCCGCAAGGAGTGCCCCCGACTGCCGGCGCAAAAGGAACGTCCCCAAGTGCCGAATCCGTAGCTATAGCAGGCCAAAGTGCTCGGCGGCGTTGTAGATGCCGTCGTCGTCTACGGCGGTCGTCACGTAGGTCGCTGCGGCCTTCACGGTATCCTGCGCGTTGCCCATGGCCACACTTGTGCCCACGGCCGAGAACATCGACAGGTCGTTCTCGCCGTCGCCAAAGGCGATCGCCTCGCTCGCGTCGACACCCAGGCGCTCCAGCGTCGCTGCCACACCCAGGTCCTTGCCGCCGTTAGCGGGAATAATGTCGCAGAACAGGTCGCACCAGCGCGTGGTGAGCGAATGCGACACGGCGTCGGTCACGATATGCTCGTCGGCCGGATCCACAAAGGCGCAAAACTGGTAGACCGGCGCGTCAAAGGCGTGCTCAAACGGCTCCTCGTGGTAGACAATTCCCGCGTTGCTGCCGGCCGTCACCACGCGCTCGGACAGGCGGTTCACAAACGAGTTCTCGCCCTGCATGCACAGCGAGTCGTAGCGCCCCTCGGCCACCTGGTCCACAATCACCGCAACGTCGTCCGGATCGATCGGGCAGCTACGGTAAACGCCCTCGGCATCAAAACAGTGCTGGCCCGAAAGCGTAATGTACGCATCCCAACCAAGATCGAACAGCCAATCGGGCATCTGGTAGGTCGGGCGACCCGTGGCAATGACGCACGCAATCCCCTGCTCGTGAAAGCTGTCGAGCACCTGCTGCGCCGACGCCGGAATCCGGTGCGTCTCAAAGCTCAGCAGCGTGCCGTCGATATCAAAAAACGCGGCCTTGATCATCCTCGCCTACTCCTCGCCCTCGAGCTTTTCACTCGCCTCGAGCCACGCCATCTCCAGCTCGTCCATGGCGGCGTGGGCCTCGTCGATCTTTGCCTGCTGCTCGCCCAGCGCCGTGTAGTTGGTGGGATCGACCTGGGCCATGGCGGCCTCGGCCTCCTCCACGCGAGCGCGCTGCGTTTCCATCTTGCGCTCGAGCGAGCTCACCTCACGACGGAGCTTTTGGCGCTCGGCATTGGAAAGGCCGTTGGGCTGACCGCTCGACTTGGGCTTTTCGGCCGCAGCCGCCGCGGCACCGGTGTCGAACGTACCGGTCTTGGCGCTCGGTGCACCCACGGGCTCGCCCTCGGCGGTGGCGTTGCACAGGCGCAGGTACTGGTCGACGCCGCCGGGCATATGCGTCAGGTGGCCGTCGAGCAGCGCCCACTGCTGGTCGGTCACGCGCTCCATGAGGAAACGGTCGTGCGTCACCAGGATCAGCGTGCCCGGCCAGCCGTCGAGCAGGTCCTCGACAATCGCCAGCATATCGGTATCCAGGTCGTTGCCGGGCTCGTCCAGGATAAGCACGTTGGGCTCGTCCAGGATCGTCAGCAGCAGCGACAGGCGACGGCGCTGGCCGCCCGAAAGATCGCCGATGCGACTCCAGAGCTGCTGTGTCGTAAAGCCCAGGCGCTCGCAGAGCTTCTCGGGCGAAGTCTCCTTGCCGTCGATGACGTAGTACTTCTTATAGTTGCCGAGCACCTCGCGGATCGTGTCACCCATGTAGGGCTCGAGTTCCTCGAGCTGCTGCGACAGAACGCCAAAGCGCACCGTCTGGCCAATCTTCACACGGCCGCGCGTGGGCTCAATCTTGCCCTGGATCACGTCGAGCAAGGTCGACTTGCCGGCGCCGTTCTCGCCCAACAGGCCATAGCGGTCGCCCGCGCCGATGAGCCAGGTCACATCGGTGAGCACCTGCTTGGGCGCACCATCGGTATCCGCATAGCCGGCATCCACGTCGATGACATCGATGACCTGCTTGCCTAGGCGGCTCACGGCAAGGCGCTTGAGCTCCAGCTCGTCACGCACGGGCGGTACGTCGGCGATCAGCTCGCGAGCAGCCTCAACGCGAAACTTGGGCTTGGTGGAACGCGCCTGGGCGCCGCGGCTTAGCCACGCGAGCTCCTTGCGCGCCATGTTGCGACGGCGCTCCTCGGTAACGGCGGCCATGCGGTCGCGCTCCACGCGCTGCAGGATATATGCCGAGTAGCCGCCCTCGAAGGGATCTACCTGGCCGTCGTGGACCTCCCACATGCTGGTGCAGACCTCGTCCAAGAACCAGCGGTCGTGCGTGACCACGAGCATGGCGCCCTGGCCGCGCTGCCAGCGGGCCTTTAAGTGACGCGCAAGCCAGTTGATGGTGCGCATGTCCAGGTGGTTGGTGGGCTCGTCGAGCATGAGCACATCGTAGTCGCCAATCAGCAGGCGCGCGAGGTCCACGCGACGGCGCTGACCGCCCGAGAGCTCGCCCACCATGCCCTCCCAGGGCACATCGCTAATAAGACCGGCCAGAATCTGGCGCGTACGCGGGCTCGACGCCCACTCGTACTCAGGCGTGTCGCCCACAACGGCATGATGCACGGTATCGGTGTCGACAAGCTGGTCCTTTTGGCCGAGCAATCCGATCGTCGTGCCGCGGCGGTGCGTCACGCGGCCGTCGTCGGGTTCCAGCGTGCCGGCGAGTACACTCAGCAGCGTCGACTTGCCGTCGCCGTTTTTACCGACGATACCAATGCGGTCGCCCTCGCCCACGCCGAGCGTCACGCTATCGAAAATATGCTTGGTGGGAAACTCTAGGCTGATGGAATCGCATCCCAAAAGAATCGCCATATGCCCTGCTCCTTCGTAGAAATTCAACGTTGTCCATGATAGCAGCGAGCCCCACCCCAAACCACCACGAAGGTGCCTGTCCCCTTTGTGGTGGTCGTTTCGGTCGCAGAGCAAAAAGGCGGGCCATCTCGCAAAAGAGATGACCCGCCTCTCCAATCAGTCCCGCGACAACCGTGGCCGCCGCGGGCCTCAAGCATGTCCCGGACTAGGAGAACATACCGGTGAGGTAATCATTCAGCCGCTTATCCTTGGGCCGTTGGAAAATCTCGTCGGTCTCGTCGTACTCGACCATATCGCCCATGTAGAAGAACGCCGTGCGGTTGGACACGCGCGACGCCTGCTCCATGTTGTGCGTCACGATGACGATGGCACGGTCGGCAACGATCGACGACATCAGGTCCTCGATCGCCAACGTCGAGATGGGGTCGAGCGCCGAGCAGGGCTCGTCGAACAGGATCACGTCGGGGTTGAGCGCCAGCGTGCGCGCAATGCACAGACGCTGCTGCTGACCGCCCGAAAGCGCGTAGGCGCTCTTGTCCAGCTTGTCCTTGACCTCGTCCCACAGCGCCGCACCGCGCAAGCTCTCCTCGACCATGCGGTCGAGCTCGTCGCGGTCGGTGATGCCGTGGCGCTTGGGCGCAAACGTGATGTTGTCGCGAATGGACTTGCGGAACGGGTTGGGCTGCTGGAACACCATGCCAATGGACCGGCGCAGCTCGTAGGTGTTCTCGGTCTTGGTGTTCACGTTGCGGCCGCGGTAGTTGATCTCGCCCTCCACGCGACAGCCGCGAATTTCGCGATTCATTAGGTTGAGGCTGCGCAAGAAGGTCGACTTGCCGCAGCCCGAAGGCCCGATGAGCGCCGTGATCTCGCCCTTGTGAAAGTCGAGCGACGTATTGTGCAGCGCATGGTGATCGCCATAGTACACGTTGACGTCCTTGGTGGAGAGTACGACCTCGTCGCTCACGGCCTTGCCGCTCACACGCACGTGCTTTTCGCTTTGCCCCACGCTCGACAGAAAGTCCTGGGTCTCGGACGATGCCGCTTCGGTTGCGGGCGTTGTATTCATCTCGCTCATTCGGCCGTCATCCTCCTTGCCAGTTGCTTGCCCACGATACGGGCGATTACGTTAAACAGCAGCACGCAAATCATCAGCAGCGCCGCGGTACCCCAAACGATCTGCTGGGCCTCGGGGCTGCCCTCGCCATAGATCTTGTAGATGTGCACGGCGAGCGACTCACCGGGACGGAACACGTTCCAGGCGCAGGTGGGGCTCGACAGGTTAAAGCTCAAGAAGTTCAGACGCACCGGCGAGCTCATGCCCGAGGTAAAGAGCAGCGCCGCGGCCTCGCCAAACACACGGCCGGCCGAAAGCACGATACCGGTCACGATGGCGGGCATGGCCTCGGGAATCAGGATGTGCAGCGTAGCCTCCCAGCGAGTAAGACCCATGGCCAGGCATGCATCGCGCTGGGCCTGCGGCACGTCCTCGAGCGCCTGCTGGATCACGCGCACCAGGATGGGAATGTTAAACATGGTGAGCGCGACGGCGCCGGAAATGATGGAGTACTTCCAGCCCAGCTGCACCGAGAACACCAGGAAGCCGAACATGCCCACGACGATGGAAGGCAGCGAGGACAGCGTCTCGATGGCGGTCGAGGCGATGTCGCGAATAGGCCCATCGGGCGCGTACTCAACCAAAAAGACCGCGCCGCCCAGGCTGATGGGCACCGAGATACCTAAGGTGATCAGCAGCAGATAGAACGAGTCGAACAGCTGATAAAGCACGCCGCCCTGGGTTCCGTTGGCGCGCGACGGCTGCGTGAGAAAGCCTGGTTGGAACAGCGTCGAGATGCCCTCGAACAGGATGTAGGCCACCATGGAGACGACGATGAGTATGACGATGGCGACGATTGCCGTCAGCACGCCCGTGGCGATGCGGTCTTGCTTTTGGACACGCCCGAGTCTCGCCTCGTCGATATGGATGCGCGTGCTAGCCACGAGCCTTCGCCCCCTTGCGGCCGATAAGGTGGATGATCAGGATAAAGATGAGACTCATGCCCATCAGCAGCAGGCCGAGCGCCCACAGAACGTCGTCCTGGGCCGAGCCCTCGGCATAGACCGCCATAGACGTGGTGAGCGTGGTGGTGATGGTGGATGCCGGCGACAGCAGCGACATCGGCATGGCCTCGATACCGCCGATAACCATGCGCACGGCAAGCGTCTCGCCAAAGGCGCGGGTCATACCCAGGATGACCGCGGTCATGAGCGACGGCATGGCGCTCTTGAGCACCACGTGCCAGATGGTCTGCCAGCGGGTGTAGCCCAGCGCGAGCGAGCCCTGACGGTAGCTGTCGGGCACGGCGCGCAGACCATCGACCGAAAGCGTAGTCATCGTCGGCAGAATCATGACGGCCAGCACGATGGCGCCGGGCAAGATGCCCAGGCCCGTGCTCACGTGGAAAACGCTCTTCATAAGGCCGACGACCACGTGAAAGCCGATCAGGCCAAAGACGACCGAGGGAATGCCGGTCAAAAGCTCAATAAGCGGCTGAAAGACCTTGGAGCCAAACTTAGGCTGGATCTCGACCGCAAAGATGGCGGAGCCGATGGCGATGGGCAGCGCGATGAGCGTGGAGAGCACCATGACCGCAAACGAGGTGACGATCAGGGGCAGGGCGCCGGTGTAGGGCAGGCCGTTTTCGGCTGTGTTGGCCAGGTCCCACTTGGTGCCGGCAAAGAACTCGACGACTGAGACGCCGTCCTTGACAAAAGCCGAGAGGCCCTTTTGGGCGACCATAAAGATGAGCGCGGCAACGACAAGCGTCACGAGCGCTACGCACGCACCCGTGACGCCCAGGCCCACGTTCTCAAGGTCGCGCTTTGGCAGCTGTTTTGCCATTGCAAACCTTTCCGGGGCGGTTATTTATTTAGAGGAGACCTTGCCGCTGGCGTCCTTGACGACCTTCATGGCAAAGACGGGAATGAAGCCCTGCTCCTCGACGAGCTTGCCCTGGACGTCGTCGGAGAGCATGAGCTCCAGGAAGGCCTTGGTGGCCTCGTCGGCGTCCTTTGCGCAGTACATGTGCTCGGTAGCCCAGATCTTGAAGGAGTCGTCGGTGACGTTTGCGCTCTTGGGCTCGACGCCCTCGACCTTGATGGCGTTGAACTTGGAGTCATCGAAGTGCGAGAAGTCGAGGTACGAGATGGCGTTGTCGGTGCTGCCCATCTGAGTCTGGACATCGCCGGACTTGTCGAGCTCGGCGGCGCCCTTAAAGTCGACGGCCTCGTCGCCAAAGACGGCGGCCTCGAAGGTGGCGCGGGTGCCGGAGCCGGCCTTGCGGTTGAGGACGACGATGGTAGCGTCGTCACCGCCGACCTCCTTCCAGTTGGTGATCTGGCCGGAGAAGATGCCCTTGAGCTGCTCGAGGGACAGGTCGTCGACCTTCACGTTCTTGGAGACGACGGGACCCATGCCCACGACGGCAACCTCGTGGTCGACGAGGTTCTTGACCTGATCGGCCTCGAGCTTAGTCTCGGCGAAGACGTCGGAGTTACCGATGGTAACGGTGCCGGCGGCGACAGCGGTCAGGCCCTTGCCCGAACCGTTGCCCGAACCGGAGACGGAGACGTCGGGGTTGGCATCCATGAACTTCTCGGCAGCGGCCTCGACGAGAGCCTGGAACGAAGAGGCGCCGTCGTAGGTCACCTCGCCGGAGACGGACTCGGCAGCGGCGGCGCTACCCTTGTCGGCGGCGTCGGATGCACCGGAGACGCCACAACCAACGAGACCGAGACCGACGATGCTGGCAAGACCACCAGCGAGGCCGAGGAACTGACGACGAGAATAAGCCTGATCGAGCATGATCTTCCTTTCATACATGCGACTCGCGGGCACCCTGCCCGCTTTGCTGTATGGAAAGATACGTTCCCGACCAGGCAACGCCCGCGCCAACTGCTGTTTCTTACGGGCATTTGATAGACCCTTACCGCAAGTGCGGCCCAGCCTTTACAAACGAATAACAATCCAGCGTCGAACATGGCACACCTTTTACACCAATGAAAACGAAGTTGCGGTGAAATAGTTCCTGTTTGGCCATCAGGCAGCCTCTTTTAGGAACTATTCCACCGCAACTTAAAAAGCCCGGACGAAAGGGGTGCTAAGTTGTTAAAACGCCGCAGCCTTAAAGCTCAAGCTCGTTCAAACGTAAGATCGCCACGATGTAAATCTTGAGCGCCTGCTTGAGCTGTTCCTCGTTGGCGCACTCATTGGGGCCGTGCATCTGGCCGCCCCACGCGGGCAGTTCCAGGCCGGTCTCCTCGGGGCCAAACGACACGGCGCGGGCAAAGTTGCGCGCGTACGTGCCGCCGCCCATGGCAAAGGGCTCAGCATGCTTGCCCGTAAACTCGTTATAGGTATCGATAAGCGCCTTCACGGCCGGATCATCGGCAGAGACCGAGAACGGCACCTTGGCACGGCCCACACGGCACGTCACGCCAAAGCGACCCACGAGTGGCTCGAGCTGCTCGCGGATGGTATCGGCGCTCGTGCTGTCGGGGAAACGCACGTCAATGACCTGCTCAATGTGGCCATCCGCCACGCGAATGACGCCGGGGTTGCAGGTGAGCGGGCCAAACGCCGGACTCGTCGCGTCGATACCCAGGCCGCGGCCATAGGCATCCGCGTGCACAAAGGCCAAGAACTTGACGAACTCGTGCTCGGCAGGCGTCAGCAGGCGCTCGTCACGGGCACCAAACGCGTCCTCGGCCTCGCGCAGATATGACACGATCAGGCCGACGGCATTGATCGTTCCATCGGGCATCGAGGCATGACCGCCAATGCCGTGGGCAAAAATCTGCGCATGGCCGTTATCGAGCGTCGTAATCTCCAGGCGGTCGGCATTCTCAACGGGTGCCGGCAGTTCATCGGCGGCAATCGCGAGCTCACAGATAGACTGCGACGGAATGGCGTTGCTCGCCTCGGCACCGCTCCACGATACGATGCGCCCGCCGTCGATCTTGGAGCTCACAAACGTCGCCCCAAACTGGCCCTTCTCGGCATTACAAACCGGGAACTCGGCATCGGGCGTAAACAGAAAGTCGGGGTTCGCGTGGTTCTCCAGATAATGGTGAACGTCGGACATGCCCACTTCCTCATCGCAGCCCAGCAGTGCGCGGAAGGTGTAGCGCGGAACAATGCCGTGCTTGAGCAGATAGGCGCCGGCGTAGAGCGACAGCACCGCCGGACCCTTGTCGTCGATAACGCCGCGGCCGAGCAGCCAGCCCTCGCGACGCTCCATCGCAAACGGGTCGGTGTTCCAGCCCGGGCCGGCGGGCACCACGTCCACGTGGCAGATGGTCGCGAGCTGCTTGTCGCCGCGGCCAGGAATATCGGCAATGCCCACATAGCCCTCGTCGTCGCTCGTCTGATAGCCAAGCTTCTGCGCGATGCCGAGCGCACAGTCGAGCGCGTCACGGACCGGGCGGCCAAACGGCGCGCCGGGCTCTGCATCGGCAGAAACTGCCACGGACGGATAGCTCACCAGCTGCTCGATATCGGCGACGACATCTTCCCAGACCTCGTCGACATACTCGGCGACGCTCTGCTCCACCTGATTCATGGACGACCTCCTTACCAATGAGCGGCGAGCGCGCTCGCCCCTCACATCACGTCATTAGATAGCGAAAAGTTTAGCAAGCTCGGCCACCGAGTGCACCACCGCATCGGCACCCGCCGCCTCGTGCTCGCCCGGCGCCGCCGCGCCCGAATAGATGCCGATGCACGGCACGCCCATCGCGTGCGCGCCCTCCACATCGTTAAAGCGATCGCCGATCATCACGGCATCGTCGGCCGTCGCGCCGAGCGCCGCCAGGGCATCGCGGACCGAATCGGCCTTGGTCTCGCGTCCCTGCGGCGGATTCATGCCAATCACCGCCTCAAACTGAGAGAGCCCGAGCTCACGCACCATGTCGATGCACTTGGCCTCCATGCGCGACGTCGCCACGGCCATACGTTTACCCCGGGCGGCTAACCCATCCAGCAGCACGGGGATCCCATCGAACACGGGGTACTCCTCCGGTCCCAGCTCATCAAAAAAAGCGCGGTACTCGTCGGCCACCACAAGCGACTCCTCGCGGGAAAAACCGTAAAAGTCGTGAAAGCTCTTCCACAGGGGCGGCCCGATCATGCGGCGCAGGTCACCCATCTGCGCCTCAGAAAACCCGCGCGCAGCCAGCGCCTTGCGCGTCGAGGTCATCACCGCCCGGCCCGTATCTGCCACCGTGCCGTCGAAATCGAACAGCACGACCGGCCGCCTGCATATCTCCAGTGCCTCCATCGGCATTCCTCTTCCCCAGTTGACGATTTCCACACCGACACTTCAAACTGTTGACTATTCAACAATTGAACCTAGTAATGTGGAACGACTCTACTATACTTGTCGCACTTTGCTCTCAGAAGGCGGCGCGCAGCGCCCCAACGAAAGGTGCAATTATGTCTTTTGCCATCATAACCGACTCCACGTCGGACATCTCCCCCACCCGCGCCCAAGAGCTCGGCATTTACGTGATTCCGCTGCATGTGATTATCGAGGGCGAGGACCTGCTCGACCAGGTGCAGATTACCGCCCAGGAGTACGTCGCGCGCATGGCCGGTTCCGAGCAACTGCCGCACACCTCGCAGCCGAGCGCCGGCGAGTTCAAGGCACTCTTTGACCGCGTGCTCGCCGACGGCCACGATAGCGCCATCTTCATCTCGCTGTGCAGCGAGTGGTCCGCCTGCTATGCCAACGCCAGCCTGACGGCCGAAACGCACGAGCTCGACGTGCGCTGCATCGACTCGCGCACCGGCTCGGGTGCTGAGGGCCTGCTGGTGGAGTACGCGCTGGCCATGCGCGAGGACGGCCGCAGCCTGGACGAGACCGAGGCGCAGATCCGCGCGACCCTGCCCGACGCCCACCTGCTGCTGATTCCCCGCACACTCGAGAACCTCGTTAAGAACGGCCGCGCGCCCAAGCTCGCCGGCCAGCTCACGCAGATGCTCAACATTCGCCTGGCCGTTTCGCCGGAATGGAAATCGGGCGAGATCAAGGCCATCAAGAAAGGCCGCGGCGCCAAACGCATCGTCGCCAACACCATGGCCGATTGCCTCGCATTTTTGACCGAGCATCCGGGCTCCAGCGTGCGCGTGCTCACGACCGGCGCCGCCGAGGAGCAGAAGCTCGTCAGTCAAGCGCTCGCAGGCCAGGACTACGTGGACGCCGGCACCGGCCCCATCGGCTGCACCATCGCCACCCACGTAGGCGTCGACGCCATCGCCATCAGCTACTGCCCTCGTTACCAGCCCATCCACTAGGGGCACCTTTACCACTTGCGGTGGAATAGGAACTGTTTTTGGCTTATCAGCCGCAAATCAATCCCCATTCCGCCGCAACATTTTAATGTGCCATCCACATCTCTGCGCGCTACCGTTTAGGGAGTTGGATATACTAAATCTCAGTCAATTTGTTTTAAATACTTTCAAGATGATATGTTTCTAACCAAGCAACAGTACTCATATTTGCCATTTTTTGCCCACCGGGTTTATTTGAGGGCAACCCCCGCGTCTCCAACCCGCCTCATAGCCGCTAAAACCCATCCAGCAACAGCTGTCGCACATTTTGGCAGAAAGCGAACGCCGCTCACGGAGCTGCACCCCACTATCACCGAACCAAAATGAGAGCCGGGCATCCAAAAAAACAAAATAGCGTACCCTCTTTCCAATGAGCCCTGACAAGAACGGCATCTACATGAGCAACGTCACATATCAATACGCCCTCATCGGGGACAAGTTATTCCAATTCGAGAGAACAGTCGCTCACGTATCGGAACCGTACAGTCAAATTGTCATCTGCAGCAGCGGTCCAGACATCCGTTACGCAACGCTCGAAGAATGGGAGAAAGCTGGCACATCTTTCGATAGACGGGCGCAGGTCGAGGGTATCGTCACCAGTGCGAGCCCAGCGCGCGACAAACTCGAGCTCTTTCGCAATCTCTTTACTGGCCGCAAAGATGTTTACGCCCATGGGTACCGCAGAAAAGACGGGGGAATCGGCTATACGCCCGCCTGCGCAAACGAGTGGAAGTCAGGCATTTGTCCCAAAGCAAATCGTCAGAGAACCAAATGCGCTGAATGCGGCAACCGCGTCTTCCCCGAGTTGAGCGATACCGCGATCATCTCCCATTTCAAGGGCAGTGACGACAGACTCCGAGACGTCATAGGTCAATATGTTCTCGATAATGACAGCAACACAAAAGTCCTGGTCATCGACTTTGACGGAGCCGATTGGAAAGAAGCGACAAACGCCATTCGGCTTGTCGCAAAAAACCATGGAATCGATGCTGCAGTCGAGCGATCGAGATCAGGTAACGGCGCACATGTCTGGTTTTTCTTCCTAGAGCTCGTCAGCGCAAAGACCGCACGAGATTTTGGAAGCGGCCTTATCACCGAAGCGGCGATACTGAACAAGGCAATCACCTTCAAAGCATTTGACCGAATGCTGCCCGCGCAGTCCACCATTCCTGAGGGCGGCTTTGGAAATCTCATAGCGCTGCCTTTTCAAGGAAAAGCGCAGCGAAAAGGGAACAGTGTATTTGTTGACGACCAATTTGAGCCCTTTCCCGATCAATGGCTTTACCTTTCGCAAATCCAGTTAATCCCGCGCGTGACGGTGCAAAATCTGATCGAGAGCATCGAAAATAGGTCACATGGAATAGCAGCTGTTGCGGCGGCAAACACCGGTGTGCCACATTCCCAGAGACTGCGAAAGCGGCTCCCGCTCACACCGCGGGACTTCCCGTCATCGCTGTCCGTCACGCAGGCCGATATGCTCTATATCCCCGAAAAATCTCTGAGTCCCGCAGCTCAAATGGAAGTCCGCAGGCTTGCAACATTTGCCAACCCAGAATTCTTCCGCGCACAATCTATGCATCAATCGGTATTCGGTAAACCGCGGTTCATAGACCTCAGCGAACTTAGAGATGGCTACATCGCGATTCCCAGAGGCTGCAAGGTTCAACTTGAGCGGCTGCTTCAAGAAGCCGGCGTTTCTGCCCACTATTCAGACAAGCGCATGTCGGGCAATCCAATTGTGATGACATTTAAAGGGGCTCTTCGCCCTGAACAGCAAATTGCCGCCGAACAGATGCTCAACTATGAAGACGGGATCATGTCCGCGCCGACGGGTTTCGGGAAAACCGTCATTGGGGCCTATCTTATTGCTGCCATCGGTCTTCCAACGCTTGTCATCGTTCCCAAGACTGCGCTCATTGCCCAATGGAAATCCCAGCTCGAACGGTTTATCGACATTACTGATAACAGAAAGCCAGTCCGAACCCCAAAAGGACGAATCAGTAAAAGGCAGCCTCCGCTCATTGGCCAAATCGGAGGAGGCAAAACCGCCATAAGCCATCTCATCGACATTGCTTCATTCCAGTCTCTGTCCAGCAAGGACTCCCAGACCGGAGAACCAATAGCCAAGGAGTTCGTTCGTGATTACGGCCTCATCATCTGTGATGAATGTCACCATGCAGCCGCACCACAGCTTGAGCTCGTCCTCAAGTCCGCTCCAGCCAAATATGTATACGGCCTTTCCGCGACGCCCGAACGCTCGGACGGACTCACGCGAGCACTCTCAATGCTCTGCGGCCCGCTTCGCCATGTCATTGATCCAAAAACGCAAGCAATCCAACAGGGTATTCAGCGCGTTGTTAGGCCGCGTTTTACCGGAGTTCGACTACCCGCCTACGAACCAGGGGCGTCCTTTAATCAAGTTCTCGATCTCCTGTGTGCGCACACAGCGAGAAACGAAGCAATTGTCGACGATGCCCTCGAGACCGCGTCAAACGGTCGACATCCGCTTGTGCTATCCAAAAGGAAAAAACATGCCGAAGAGCTATGTAGACTGCTTCAAAGCCGCGGACACGAACCTATACTCTTAACCGGAGAAATCGACGCCAAAGAAAGAAAGGCAATACTGAACAGCCTTCCCGGCTTCGAGCATGAGCATCGAATTATCATCGCAACCGAAGGCCTTCTGGGCGAGGGTTTCGACCTGTCTTACCTTGACACTCTGCTCATTGCCACACCGATATCTTGGGACGGCAGCATAACGCAGCAGGCAGGCAGGCTACATAGAAGTCACGAGGGCAAGCAGCGGGTTGAGATATTCGACTATGTTGATTTGTCGATACCCATGCTCGCGCACATGTACCAGAAGAGACTCAAGACCTACGCCAAGCTGGGGTATGAAGTCTTTGCAGCAAATGACAACAAACGGGCCGATCAAAACATCCTCGTTAGGCCGGCAAGGGCCGTGGAGGCCTTAGCGGATGACATCGAGCGCGCAACGAAAAGCATTTTTATTGCCGCGCCCTACGCATCCGCTGCATGCCTCGCAAAGCTCGCTGCCGTACTCACAGGCGCCGCCGCCCGTGGGATTGCCCTTGAGATTTCAATTGCCTCGACTCCGCACAATGACGTGAAAGCGAGTTTTACCGAGATGAACGTCGACTATTCCATCAAAGCCGAAGGGCGCCTGCGCGCGTCAGTAATTGACGAGGAAACCGTCTGGTACGGAACTATCCCGTTACTGGCCTTTCCTAAGAAAGAGGACTGCAGCATCCGTTTCAAAAGCAGCGAAGTTGCAGCCGAGCTTTTAAGCGAAATCCAGCGAAGAGGAGAACTGGAGGTCGCAGCCACGAACGGGACGTCTCCAACAGTTACGGTGGAATAGGGGCTGTTTTAGCCAATCGGCCGCGAATCAATCCCTATTTCCCCGCGAAACATAAGCGAGCAATCAGCCCTGCGGGCCCTGAAATAACTCCTCATGCGAGCCCATTCTCACCAGTCGGATCACAGGATTAGTCTTATGCGGCAAGTACAGAACGACCACATCGACCAAGCCATCGGATAGATGGAAATCGATGTGGCCGTTGTAATTGCCGCCCGGGTTTGAAAGCTCATGGGCGCCATATTCCGCGGGAAGCGAGCCGCGAGCTGCAAGCTCTGCGACTGCTGCCTTAAACTCGGTTTTTAGCTGCGGATGGATGCGCATCGTCCGTTTGTAATCCGCCTTAAACTGAGCCTCGACTTTAATCTCAAACATCGCTAGTCCTCATCGAGGAATGATATAAGCTCATCAGCGTTATTGAATGACGGGCTGTCGTCTGGCAGAATCCCCAACTCATGAGCCTCGGCAATCACCATGGCGCGCCTCGTCGCCTCGTTGGGAACTTCGGGCCGACCCACAATCTCAAACGGAATCTTTCGCTGATTTACCAGCTGCCGAACAGCAAGGTTCAGATACGAATTGAGACTCAGACCAACCGTATCCAAGAACTCAGTCGCCTGTTCCTTGAGCCCCTCTTCGATGCGAACCGTCGTAGGCTTAACCGTTGCAGTAGACATACGCGACCTCCTCGCTCTCGTCTTTTGCATCAGTATACCCAATTTAGAAGGCAGGCTGATGCTAAATAGCATCAGCCTGCCTTCTCATCACTACAACGACAGGCACGCTCGCCCTACATCAGCCCGCTCAGGGCGATATCGACGGCCTCGTTGAGGTCGTCGGTAATGTGCACCAGCTCCGGATCGAGCGGGCTGATCATACCGGTGTCCATCACCGGGCCATTAAGCCAGTCGAACAGGCCCCGCCAGTACTCGGTGCCCACCAAAACGAGCGGCATGCGCTTAACCTTGTGCGTCTGCACCAGCGTGAGCACCTCGAACATCTCGTCGAGCGTACCAAAACCACCGGGAAACACGATGGCGCCCGAGCTGTATTTGACGAACATGGTCTTGCGCACAAAGAAGTAACGGAAGTCCATACCGAGGTTCACGTATTTGTTGAGCCCGTGCTCGTGCGGAAGCTCGATACCCAAGCCGACCGACTTGCCGTTCGCGCTCGCCGCTCCCCTGTTGGCCGCCTCCATGACGCCGGGACCACCGCCGGTGATAACCGCCACGCCGCGCTGGGCGATTTTACGACCGACCGTACGCGCCGCCTTGTAGAGCGGATCGGTCTTGGGCGTGCGGGCACTGCCGAAGATGGTCACCGCAGGACCAAGCTCGGCAAGCGCGCCAAAGCCATCGACAAACTCGGCCTGAATGCGCAGCACGCGCCAGGGGTCGGCATGCAACCAGTCGGTCGAGTCCTCGGGCGCCAGCAGGTTGGCGTAGGTGTTGTCCTTAGGAATCATGGGGCCGCGCATGACCACGGGGCCGCGTCGGTACGTCTCGTCGTAGGCCGGCTCGCCCTCGACGTTCTCATTCTTAATCAAGGGTACTCCTATCGAGAAAAAGAAAAGCGAGCGGGGTCGACGCCATGCGTCAAACACCCGCCCGAACATCAACTATTCGGTATGGTATCCACGATGCATCATGCGCTTGCAAGGCATCGGTCAGCGGTCGCGGCTCTTAGTAGTCCACCGCCGCAGGGCTGTTCATCCAGTCGCTCACAAACGCGCCGTAGCGGCCCTCGATAATGGCCTGGCGGGCGCGCTGCATAAGGTTGAGCAGGTAGTAGATGTTGTGCATCGACAGCAGAATACCGCCGAGCATCTCCTTCTGCGTGACCATGTGACGGATGAGCGCGCGGCTGTAGCCGCCCGTGCACACCGGGCAGGTGCAGGTGGGGTCGATGGGGCCGTCGTCGTGCGCAAAGCGCGCGTTGCGGAAGTTAAGGCGACCTTCACTGGAGAACGCCGTACCCATGCGGCCGGTGCGCGTCGGCAGGACGCAGTCGAACATGTCGATGCCCACGCCAACGCCGCGCACGAGCGTGGTAGGGTTGCCGACGCCCATGAGGTAGCGCGGCTTGTGCTTAGGCATGTACTCGGAAACCAGCGGCGCCAGCGTCTCGAACATGGTCTCGTGGTCCTCGCCCACCGAGTAGCCGCCGATGCCGTAACCGGGGAAGTCGCCGCACTCCTCCAGATGGCGCAGCGAGCGCAGGCGCAGATCCAGGTGCATGCCGCCCTGAACGATACCAAAGAGTGCCTGGTCGTCGCGGGTATGCGCCTTATAGCAGCGCTCGGCCCACATGCTCGACAGCTCGACGGCACGCTCAACGTAAGCGCGCGTGGCGGGATAGCCCGGGCACTGGTCCAGCTGCATGCAGATGTCGGAGCCGAGCTTCATGGCGATTTCCATGTTGTCCTCGGGCGTCCAAAACACGTGGCGGCCGTCGTAATCGTTGACGATAAAGCGCACGCCCTCGTCGGTGAGCTTGACGGCATCGTTGTGGCTGAAGACCTGGAAACCGCCCGAGTCGGTGAGGATGGGGCCGTGCCAGTTCATGAACTTGTGCAGGCCGCCCAGCTCGGCGATGGTGTCCTCGCCGGGACGCATGGACAGATGATAGGTATTGGCGAGCACGATCTGGGCGCCGAGCTTCTTGACAGTCTCGGTAGGAATGCCCTTGACGTTTGCCTTGGTGCCCACGGGCATAAAAATCGGCGTCTCGATGTCGCCGTGCGGGGTGTGCAGTACGCCGGCACGCGCGTGCGTCGTCGGGTCCTCGGCGATCAGGTCGAATTTAAAAAGGTTCTGGTCCATAAACTGGAACTCCTTGGTTGCGGTTCATACGCAAACCATTATACGGGCAACCCGCAAGAAGCACCGACTCGACAGAAACTGGTGCGAGGAGGATACGGCAGGGACACGGCAAATGAGCGTGGATTTTTGGACGATTACCGGATGAGCGTGGATAATCTCCCACTTTTGCCCAAAGCACAGCCCAAAAACGGGAGATTATCCACTTTCATTCTGCGGGCACTCATTTAAGTACGTCCCCGATGAGTGGAGCTATTTACCAGCCACGGCAACGCCGATATTTTGGCAACGCCGATGTTTTGACAACGTCAGCGAGCGGTCACCAGGGCGAACAAATTGGCATGAAAAGAGGGCGGCATTGACCTTCTGGTCATGCCGCCCTCTTTGAATGACAAGTTGTCGCCCTGGTGACCGCGCAGCGTCGACCCGTTACGCGGTTTGGTAAAACCGCGTAACCCTACGGACGCTGGCCCATGCCACCCTCGAGGGTGACGGTCTCGCCGTTCATATACTTAAAGTCGGGACCGCAGAGCTGAACGACAACGCGGCCGATTTCCTTCTCGACGTCGCCGTAGTGGCCTGCCGGCGGCATGTGGACGTTGGCCTTGAACGCCTCGGGATAGGCATCCTGGAAGTTCTCGAGCGCGGCGGTCCAAGCAAGCGGGCAAACGATATTGACGTTGATGCCGTCCTTGCCCCACTCGTTGGCGGCAACGCGAGTCAGACCACGGATGCCTTCCTTGGCGGCGGCATAGCTGCACTGGCCGTAGTTGCCAAACAGGCCGGCGCCCGAAGCAAAGTTGACCACGGAGCCCTTGGTCTCCTTCAGGTGCGGATAGGCCTTCTGCATGTACAGGTAGGTGGCATACAGGCCAGAGTAAATGGCCAGGTTAAACTGATCCATGGTGTGATCGGCAATGGTCACGCCCGAGGCGCTGGCCTGAGCGTTGTTGACGACGGCGTCGATGCGACCGAACTCCTCAATGGCCTTGTCGATGACGTTCTGGACGACAGCCTCGTTGTCCTGACCAGCAGAAACATCGGCCTGAACAGGCAGAACCTTGACACCGTACTCGGCCTCGAGGGATTCCTTGGCGGCCTCGAGCTTGGCGACGTTGCGGCCGGTGATGACGAGGTTTGCGCCCTCCTTGGCAAAAGCGATATCGATGCCGTAGCCGATGGAACCAGCGGAGCCGTCCTTAAGCGTGGCCTTGCCGCCGCCGGTAACGATCACGGTCTTACCAGTGAAAAGTCCCATACAAAGTCCTTTCAAATCGCGACGGGCCTGCCCGTCGACTGCGCGCATCCAACTTCACGCGCCAAAAGCTGAAATGCAACTTTAGCGGGTTCAAGCGAAAAATAAAGCCCATGGCAGGCGAACGGCGCAACGTCTTTCGGCGAAGGGAATGTCAAGTACAAACTGGATAAAGTGGCCGAGTTTTTGCTATCGACGCGAGCCATCGAACACGTTTTGAAACTTTGCTGCAGCGCGCGGGATGTCGGCGCGAGACTTTATCATAGGGTGACAAACAACGATGAGGAGCACATGCCTATGACAGACGAGCTGGACCCCCAGACTCAACAGCATATTGATAATTCCGCAGACACCATTGACGACTGCGATACTTCCACCAGAAGCGATGGCGGCATTGATGCCGCTGTCGAGGAGGCTCCTGCCGCCGCAGACGAGGCCGCAGACGCAAATGTCGCCGCAGAGCAAGACAAAGAAGAGCAGCTAGAGCAGCCGGACCCGAGCGATACTGAGCCCAAGGCTGAGAACGCTCCGCAAGCAGCAGGCCCCATCGAGGTGTCTTCGGAAGAAGAGCTCGACGCCGTCATGGACTCCATGATGGATGCCGTCAAAGCGATGAAAGACGCTGTCGCCGATGCCGATGTCGACGCCGAGGAAGAGGAAGCTGCCGAGGCCGCCTCGACGTTTGTGCCCGGCGAGACCCCGGTTGCCGACCAGGGCAGCACCATGCCCTCGTTCCTGCAACTCGAGCACCCCACGATCGGCACCGACGCGGTCGACCCACACGCAGCGGGCTTTTCCGTGATCGAAGGCGGCACCGGCAATATCGCCGCGCCGCAGGCTACCGATGCGGACGCTGCCGACACCGCTCGCCCGACCGCCCCGCACTCCCCCGCCGCGAGCCGCGATCTGGGGACCGCCGTCTCGAACACCGCGAACGCCGTGGGCACTTTTATCGCCCAGGGCGCGTCGGCCATGCGCGAGATGAACGCCGCCAAGAAGGCACTCGCCGATGCCCGCGCCCACCTGTCCGAGCTTGAGCAGCGCATCGCCGACCAGGCAGAGGAGCTCGAGACGCGCCAGGACATCGCAGGCCGCTACGATCAGATCATCGCCGACCAGCGCCAGGCAATCGCCACGGCACAAAAGACCGCTGCGGCCGCCGAGATTGACCGCGACGCCCATGCCGCCAAAGCGACTGAGCTCAAGGGCCAGCTCGAGCAAATGAAGGCAGAGGACGATGCGACCGAGCTCCGCCTGAAGGCTGCACTCGACGCCGTGGAAGCCCGCGAGGCGAGTTCGCGCGAGACCGGCAACCGCCTGGTTCGTCGCCTTGAGGATTCCAAGCGCATCCGCGACAAAGTGAAGGCTGAGCGCGATACCGGTGTCGCCGCCGCACGACAAACTGCCGATGCTACGCGCGCACAGCTCGAGACCTTGCGTCGCGAGTATGCCGAGCTGCAGCGCAACCCTTCGGCAAATCCCGCCAATTACACCGTGCGCACCAGCGAGCTGTCTATGCAAATCTCCGACGCTGCCGACGCCCTCCGCAAGGCCGAGGAAGACATTCCGCGCGTGACCGCCGATCTTGAGCATTCACTTGCCGCCGCCGAGCAGGCCGTCGAGCAGGCTCAAGCCCCTATCGCCGACGCAAAACGCGCGCACCAAGCCGTGACGACCGAAGCCGATGCCGCGCGCGACGAGTTGCAGACGGCGAAGACTGCCGCCGCGACTCGTCAGCGCGAACTGCGCGAGAAGATCGCCGCGGAGGACAAGGCACGCCGCGACCAGGAGCAGACCATCGCCAACGCCCAAGCAGATGCCGCACATGCACAGTCGATCATCGAACAGGCGACCGAGGTGCACGACCACCCAGAGATCACTGAGTCGCTTGCAGGATCCTTGGCCCGAGACAAAGCCGAACACGCCGAAACCGAGCGCGAAGTGGCCCAGCTCGAGGCTACCGAGGATGACGTACGAGAGCGCACCCGCGACTCACGCATCAAATTCACCGGCGCCATCGTCTGCATCGTCGCCGCAATCCTGGCGATCATCCTAGTCTGGCTGTTCGCAAGCAAGTAGTCATTGGGGACGTTCTTAAACGACTAGTCAAACAAGAACGTCCCCAACGACTAGCCCAATGACGAGAGTGGATAATCTCCCACTTTGAGCCCCCAAGCAGGCCAAAAACGGGAGATTATCCACTCTCATTCTGCAGGCACTCATTTAAGTACGTCCCCAATGAGTACCTGCCGATGCTTTGGCAAAGTCAGCGAAAACGCCCCTAAGCGAGCAAGGTGACGTGAAAGAGGAGGGCATTGACCTTCTGGTCATGCCCGACGATTGAACGTCAGATTGCCGCTTAGGGGCGTTTGCAGCGTCAACTGGTTACGCGGTTCGTAGAACCGCGTAACTAACAAATGAGCATCGCGTCGCCAAAGCTGAAGAAGCGATAGCGCTCCTCGATAGCAGCGGCGTAGGCATCCATGATCTGGTCGCGGGTGGCCAGCGCGCTCACGAGCATCATGAGCGTAGAGCGCGGCACGTGGAAGTTCGTGATCAGCGCGTCGACCACGTGATAGGTCGAGCCAGGCATGAGGTAGAGCTGCGTCGTCGCGTTCTCGCGCACCACGATGTCACCGCGGCCGAGCGTGTCGGCGCCGTCCTCACGGCCTTCAAAATAACGCGCTGTCACGGCCGGATCGGACACCGGGGCATCCGCGTCAAAGGCGCTCTCGAGCGAGCGCACTGCAGTGGTGCCGACGGCGATCACGCGATGCCCCTCGGCCTTAGCCTTATGCACAGCGTCGACAACCTCCTGCGACACGTGGTAGCGCTCGGTGTGCATCACATGCTGCGTGGGATCGTCCTCCTCCACCAAACGGAAGGTATCGATGCCCACCTCGAGCTCGACGGCGGCAAACTTCGCGCCCTTGGCCTCAATGGCAGCCATAAGCTCGGGCGTAAAATGCAGACCCGCCGTAGGAGCGGCAGCCGAGTGCTCCTCCTTCATGGCGTAGACGGTCTGGTACTTCTCGGGATCGCCCTCGTAATCGGTAATGTAAGGCGGCAGCGGCACGTGGCCGGCAGCATGGATGGCCTCGTCGAGCGTGCGCGGGTCACCGGCGGCATTGCAACCGGCCGGCTCAAAACGCACCAGACGACCGCCGCGGCTATCGGTGACAAAGTCGATGACCTCGGCCATCAGCACCACGGGAGCCCCCTCGGGCGCATGGGCGCCACCGGCGCGATACTCAATCTGAGCACCGGGCTTCAGGCGCTTGCCCGGCTTGACCAGGCACTCCCAAACGTGACCCAGCGGGTCAACATCCTCGCGGCGCTTGAGCAGCAGCGTCTCGACCACACCGCCCGAGCCAGCCTTGCGACCGATAAGACGGGCCGGCATCACGCGCGTCTGGTTGATGACGAGCACATCGCCCGGCTCCATATAGTCGATGATGTCGCGGAAGATGCGGTGCTCAACGGTACCGCCATGCTCTAGCGGCGTTCCTGTCTCGGAGCCTTTGCGATCAACCACCAGCAGGCGGCAGGAGTCGCGCGGCTCGGCAGGAGCCTGGGCAATCAGTTCCTCAGGAAGGTTGTAGTCAAAATCATCGGTACGCATAGACACGTCGGATACTCCTTATATAGCTAAAGTCCGCTCTACATCCTAGCAGGCTGACGTCCCAAACGAACTACTTTTTGGCGGCTTTGCGCTCGTCGCGGATGCGGGCGCGGTCCATGGCCGCCTCGACAGCCGAGAAGCGGCAACCACAGTAGTTCTGCCGATACATGCCAAGCTCGCGCGAACGACGTGTCGCCTCGGGGTAATACGGGCGAAAATCGCGAATCACCGGGGTGAGACCGCGGGCGACAGCCAGACGCTCCAAAACATCATTGCAGGTATCGAACAGCTGATACGGCGAGACGGCGAGCGTCGTGCCCACAAACTCAAACCCGCGCTCCTGGGCCACGCGGCACGCCTCGGCCAAGCGCAGGGCATAGCACGCGCGACAGCGACGGGGTCGATCGGCGCCCAGCGGGGCCACGCCGGCCTCCCAGCGCTCGCGGTCCTCCCCCGCTTCGATGAGCTCGATGTCGCCATCGGCACACCACCGGCGTAGCTCGTCCAAGCGGCGCTGCCATTCATCGCGCGGCTGAATATTGGGGTTGGTCCAGCAAATCGTGGGTTCAAACCCCTCTTCGCGCAGCAAGCGAACCGGCTCAAGTGAGCACGGCGCACAGCAAGCGTGCAACAACAACGGCCTCATCAACATCTCCTCACCCGAAAAAGCGCACGCCAAAGGACGTATCCTCGCAGGCGACAATGCGGCGGTCGCGCAGGATGGTCCGCACGTAATACCAATCGCCCACGCAGCCCGACAAGTGCAGACCAGCCGCCAGGTAGCACAGCAGCGGATAGCCCGAGAACGCAAACCCCAGGGCAAACGCCACCGTCAAAACAACCGTCGGCGCCAGGCAAACCGCCATGTACCGCCGACGCGAATACACGACGCCCTCGGCGCAGGCATAGATCATCGCCGTCTCACGATTCGCGCCAAAGGTCACATGCGCGCCCGCAGGCGCCAGCAGCTTAAAAAACACCGCATGCACCAGCTCGTGCACGGCAAACGACGCTGCAGAAACCGCAGCCACACCGACCATCCAGCCCACGACGGTGGTCCAGCCGCCCGCCTCAGCCGCGTCCAAGTCCGCAGGCCCGCCCAACAGCATAAACACCGGCACCAGGCACACGGCAAACACCGCGATCACGGCCATCCCCCACACGAAGCAAGCGTGCAGAAAAACCTCGTCCTCAAACGCATGTATGTTGGAAATCTCATTCATAGCATCTTAGGATAGCGCCCCTGCCACGCACCCGCCCGCATGTGCGATAATGTCGAACGATATGCACGAATTGACCACCGCGCCGCCGAACCCCGTGCCCGGCCGCGCTCTTACCTATATGCGAAGGAGTCCCATGGCATCCAAATACTCCATGAACGACCGTCCCAGCTGGCCGCGCCGCGCCATCGTTACCGCCGGCGAGCCCTACGGCAACAAGGGTCTGCACTTTGGCCACGTCGGCGGCGTCTTTGTCCCGGCCGACTTCTTCGCCCGCTTCCTGCGCGACCGCCTGGGCCGCGAAAACGTCATCTTCACCTCGGGCACCGACTGCTACGGTTCGCCCATCATGGAGAGCTACCGCAAGCTCAAGGAGAACGAGGGCTACGACAAGTCCATCGGCGAGTATGTCGAGTCCAATCACTCCCGCCAGGCCGCGACCCTCAACAACTACAACATCAGCTGCGACATCTACGGCGGCTCGGGCCTTGAGCCGGCGGCCCAGATCCACAACGAGGTGACTGCCGAGATTATCGAGCGCCTGCACGAGCAGGGCACCATCTCCAAGCGCTCCACGCTGCAGTTCTACGATGCCAAGGCCGGCACGTTCCTCAACGGCCGCCAGGTCATCGGCCGCTGCCCCATCCAGGGCTGCAAGTCCGAGAAGGCTTATGCCGACGAGTGCGATCTGGGCCACCAGTTTGAGCCCGAGGAGCTCATCGCGCCCAAGAGCCAGCTCACCGGCGAGGTGCCCGAGCTGCGCCCGGTCGACAATCTCTACTTTGACCTGCCGGCCTACCTCGACTTTATGAAGACCTACACCGCCAAGCTCGCCCAGAACCCGCAGGTTCGCTCCGTGGTCTCCAAGACCATGGAGGAGTGGCTGCTGCCGGCTCAGCTCTACATCCAGAACAAGTTCCGCGAGGCCTTCGATGCCGTCGAGGACCAGCTCCCCGAGCACACCGTGCTGGAGCCCGAGGGCAACAAGAGCAGCTTTACCGTCACCTTCCCCAGCTGGAAGGAGCGCGACGACGCCCACGCGGTGCTCGCCAACGGTGGCGTGCGCTTCCGCAGCGGCAAGGCACTCGTGCCCTTCCGCATCACCGGCAACATCGACTGGGGCGTTCCGGTGCCCGAGGTCGATGGCGTCTCCGACGTCACCTGCTGGTGCTGGCCCGAGAGCCTGTGGGCGCCCATCAGCTATACGCGTACCGTGCTCGCGCGCGATGCCAAGGCCGCCGGCGTGACCGAGGGCGTCGCCGCCCAGGATGCCGCCCTCATGGGCGAGCCCGCCGCCGACTCCACGCAGGTGCCCGCACCCACCTACCAGCACAGCTCGCTCGACTGGCGCGACTGGTGGTGCTCTGACGACGCTCAGATTTACCAGTTCATCGGTCAGGACAACATCTATTTCTACTGCATCGCGCAGACCGCCATGTGGGAGGCCCTGGGCTGGGACCTCACGCAGAGCACCGTCAGCGCCTGCTACCACCTGCTCTACATGGGCAAAAAGGCCAGCTCGTCCTCGCAGACGCCTCCCCCGCCGGCAGACGACCTGCTCAACCACTACACCTGCGAGCAGATGCGCGCGCACTGGCTGTCGCTCGGCCTATCCGAAAAGCCGGTGAGCTTTAGCCCCAAGGCATACGACACGCGTGTGACCGGCAAGGACAAGGACGGCAACGAGGTACGCGCCTGCGACGACAAGCGCGTTATCGACCCGGCCCTTAAGGAGAGCGCGCTGCTGACCGGCGTGTTCAACCGTCTGGCCCGCAGCTGCTTCTACGGCGTCGCCGTCAAGGAAGGCGACGAGAGCCCCTACCGCAACGGCTGCATCCCCGCCGGTGCCGCTTCTGACACCGTGGTCGAAGCCGCCCAGCAGGCAGCCCTCGCCTTTGAGCAGGCCATGTACAAGTTCGAGACGCACCGCGCGCTTGCCGTGTGCGACGACTACCTGCGCGCCGCCAACAAGCGCTGGAGCGACGCTTCCAAGGCCGCCAACAAGCTCGAGGGTAACGAGGCAAACGCCGCGATGACGCAGGCCCTTGTCGACGCCTTTACCGAGCTGCGCGTGGCGACCGTCCTGATGCACGGTATTGTGCCGGCCGGCTGCGAGCTCATCTGCGAGTACTTCGACGTCGACCCGGTCGCTTTCTTTAGCTGGGATAACATCTTTGCCTCCACGGACGAGTTCGTGGAGATCCTGGGCGAGAAGCCCGGCGAGCACCGCGTGAAGCCGCTGCCCCCGCGCTTCGACTTCTTTAGCAAGCACGAGAGCCAGTACTAAACACTCGACATGTAATGGAATGGGAAGGAAAGACGGATGTCCAAGCCGCGTCGTCGTAAGCAGAAAAAGCAGGTCAAGGCCGAGCTCAAGCTCAGGCAGTTTGCCGCCACCGAGCTTTCCGACCAGCTTGCCGCCCTTCCCTGCGCCGCCGACCTGCCGCGCTTTATGGTCGACACGGTCGCCGGCGCCTATGCGCCCGCCGATGCCGAGCTTATGATCGAGGGCTTCGGCGCCGCGGCCACACGCCCGGTCACGCTGCGCGCCAACACGCTCAAGGCAACCGCCGAGGACATCGCCGCGGCGCTCGATGCCGCCGGCATCGCCCACCGCCCCGTCGCATGGTACCCGGACGCTTCCATCCTGCCCGAGGCCCAGGTTTCCGACCTGTGGGACCTCGACATCTACCGCGACGGCAAGATCTACTTGCAAAGTCTGTCGTCCATGATGCCGCCGTTGGTCTTGGGCGCCCAGGCCGGCGAGGACATCCTGGACATGTGCGCGGCCCCCGGCGGCAAGACGACGCAGATCGCCGCCCTCACCCAGGGCCAGGCACACCTCACCGCCTGCGAGATGAGCATTCCCCGCGCCGAGAAGCTCGAAGCCAACCTCCACCGCCAAGGCGCAAAAAACGTGCCCGTCATGCGCATCGACGCACGCGAGCTCGACGAGTTCTTCCGCTTTGACCGTATCCTGCTCGACGCTCCCTGCACCGGCACGGGCACAGTCGTCAGCGGCAACGAGAAGAGCCTGCGCGGCCTCACCGAGCAGTTGCTGAGCAGGTGCGCCCGCTCGCAGCGAGCACTTCTGGACCGCGCCATGGGAGCCCTCAAACCGGGCGGCACGCTCGTCTATTCGACTTGTTCGATCTTGCCGCAGGAAAACGAGGACGCCCTGCAAGAGGCCCTCGACAAGCACATGGACTGCGAGCTTATCCCCCTCGATGGCACGCCGAGCGAAAGTGAGGCACGCCGCGCCCAGGAAGCTGGTGAGGAGCCGCGCATCGAGTCCAACGCCCTGACCGAAGCCATTGCCGCGGGTCAGGTATCGGCCATCGCCAACGGCCTGCCCGGCACGCTCACCATTCCGCCCAGCCGCGACTTTGAGGGCTTCTACATTGCCCTGATCCGAAAACGCAGTTAGCGCACGGATCCAAAACTCAACAAGCTATCTCCGTGCGCGTTTGCCCTGCTGGTCGCGATGCTGTTTAAGCATCGTGCGCTCCTTGCGTTCGGCCCTTTTGCCCTTAATGGCCGTGACCACAAAGTAGATGACCGCGGCGGCAACAATTGCGCCCACACACAGGCCAATCGAGCCAAACATTGCTGTCAATTCCATACCGCGTCACCTCTCTTTTAAACGGGACTTTCAAGATAGCACCTCGATCCCCGCCACCACAGCTCCTTCACGTTCGCCGGCCCTTCGGTCTAACGAATTGCGTGGCGGGGAAAAATCAACTCGTCAAACGATTTAGCATTCGCAATTCCGGCTGCATCGCGCCGGCCGTCATCGCATAGAATCGAGCTTCCATGGATACCCTCAACGATCTAAATGAGCGCGTCGACGCCTTCGTCGGCACCAGCTCCTTCGACACGCCTGCCGCGGCAAACGACCAAGCCCCCATCGATGTGCCCGCCGAGGTTCACGAGGACATCGTCGCCTCGGTCGATTTCTCCGAGGTCGAGCTCGCAGACGAGTTCACCGAGCCCCAGGTAGCCGTGACCCCCAACGGACTGCTCCCCATGGAGCCGCTGCCCATCGACGGGCGTTTGCGCAAGGCGGCCCTTCGCATGCCTGACGAGATTGAGGAGGCCAGCGGCTTCACGCTCTTTGGCCGCCGCATCAAGTCGCTCATTTACACCACCGATGTCGCGGTTATCCGCAACTCCAACGCCGATGCCGTCTTTGCGGTCTACCCTTTCACGCCGCAGCCCGCCATTACGCAAGCGCTGCTGACCGTCGCCGAGTGCCCGGTCTTTGTAGGTGTGGGCGGTGGCACCACCACTGGTAAGCGCTCCGTGCAGATGGCAGCCGTCTCCGAGATGCAGGGCGCGGCGGGATGCGTGGTCAACTCCCCCGCCACCGCCGAGATGGTCGAGCACATCACCAACATCGCCGACATCCCCGTCATCGCTACGGTCGTTCGCTGCGACGACGATGCCCACGCCAAGGTGCGCGCTGGAGCCAAGATTCTCAACATCGCCGCTGGCAAGAACACGCCCCAGGTCCTACGCGAGCTGCGCAAGCACTATCCCAACCTGCCGCTCATCGCGCCGGGCGGCAAGACGCCAGAGAGCATCCGTGAAACCATCGCCGCCGGCGCCAACGCCATCATCTGGACGCCGCCTTCGGCCCAGCAGCTACAGACCGACATGATGCAGCGTTATCGCAAGATGAAGGAAGACGCCACACCTGTCATCTCGCACGACGATGTGCCCATTATCGACCAGGTCTCCGCCGCCGAGG
Source organism: uncultured Collinsella sp. (assembly GCA_905194675.1). Lineage (GTDB taxonomy): Bacteria > Actinomycetota > Coriobacteriia > Coriobacteriales > Coriobacteriaceae > Collinsella. Next base: position 32,429 of record CAJJTG010000014.1, read on the forward strand.
TCAGCCAGGTCGAGAACATGAATCCCGACGTGCCGATTCCCGACGAAGTCATCGAGCGCGTCGCTTCGATCCACGAGCGCGTCGAGGAGCATCGCGCCAACCGCGGCCTCAAGCCCGCGCTGCACGGCTTCTTCTTCCGCGGAAAGAAACGCTAGCAAAACATCTTGGCCCGCCCCACAAACGTGAGGCGGGCCGTTTTCGCTTAAGCAATCATACAGCGACGTGATGGGGCAAATTAATCCACGCGCTTGTCGCCCATAAAGAAGAGCGCCACCGTACCAGGTCCGGTATGCGAGCCAATCAGAGTACCGATGTTATTAATCTCAATCTTGCCTTTAAGCTGCGGAACCTGTTCCTCAATCAGCGCCGCAACTGCCTCGGCATCCTCGCGGCACGCCGAGTGCGACATGATGCACTTACCCGAATAATCCGCACCGTCCTGCACGTGTGCCATCATAGTCTTAGCCATCTCGGAAATCGCGCGCTTCTTAGTGCGAATCTTCTCACGTGGCGACAGCTTACCTTCGCAATCGACCGTCATAAGTGGGCAAATCTTAAGCGCCGTGCCGATGATTGCGCTCGCAGCCGAAATGCGACCGCCGCGCAGGTAGCTCGACAGATCGGTCGAGAAGAACCAGTGGTGCAGGTTGAGTTTGTGCTCCTCGATCCAGGCGGCCGTCTCGTCGAGTGAAGCCCCGCTATCGCGCACGTCGGCGGCACATTCCGCCAGCAGGCCAAAGCCCGAAGACGCCGCCAACGAATCGATGACGCGCACCTTGCCGCCCTGAGGATAGCGATCCGCGAGCATCTGTGCCGCAACGCAGGCCGATCCATACGTGCCCGAAATACCCGACGACAACGTCAGGTGCAGCACGTCTTTACCCTCGGCAACAAACGGCTCCCAAAACTCCTCGTACTCACCCACGCTCACCTGAGACGTCTTGGGCATGGCGCCCGCGGCAATCTGGGCAAAAAACTCGTCCGGCGTAATCGACTGATACAGATCGTCCGTATAGACAACATCGTCGATCTCGTAATGAAAACACACGACAGGGATATTGCGCGACGCAAAGAACTCACGGGTTCGATCGGCGGCGGATTCACAGGTCAGGACAAAATCACTCATATGAGGCTCCTTAGGTATTGCTGTGCAAATTATCGCACAGCAAGCCTAAATACGATACAAATGTCCACTATTTACCAATGCGAACCATTTGTATTGATTATCTTTATCATGAACATCCCCATCCCCGCCATGGGCCAACATGGGCAAAATCACCCGCTTTGCCTCCACTCAACCGCCATATCTACCTCAACTAAATCGATTTACCAAACCGTTCAGCCGACAATTCAGCCGCCGGCGCAAAATCGAAACAAAGCCGGCGCATACTGGTAAACGCTTGACACTGTTTTATCAGTTTTACCAACCATATCGGAAGGTGTTTCATGGTCGCATTCGATCGCAATCCGCAAGACTTCAAGTATCTGCGCCTGCTGTCGAGACAGTTTCCCACCGAGCAATCCGCGTTTACCGAGATCATCAATCTCTCGGCCATCCTCAACCTGCCCAAGGGCACCGAGCACTTTATGAGCGACCTGCATGGCGAATACGAAGCCTTCATGCACATCCTCAACAACTGCTCGGGCGTCGTACGCGAGCATGTCGACGAGATCTTTGGCGACACGCTCACCTTTTATGAAAAGGGCGAGCTGTGCACGCTCATCTACTACCCGCGCGAGAAGATCGAGCTGGTCCGCAGCCAGCACGAGGACTCACCTACCTGGTATAAAACCATGCTCGACCAGCTTATTGTGGTTGCCCGCTCGCTTTCGAGCCGCTATACCCGCTCCAAGGTGCGTAAGGCCATCCCGCGCGATTACGCCTACATCATCGACGAGCTGCTGCACACGCATCCGGACGAGAACAACTATCGCGTGCGCTATCACGAGCGCATCGTGGAGTCCATTCTGGAGACCGCCAGCGCCGACGACTTTATCGAGTCGCTTGCCTCGCTCATCAAGCGCCTGGCCGTCGACCACCTGCACCTGGTGGGCGACATCTTCGACCGCGGCGGCGGCGCGGCCAAGATTATGGACCGCCTGCTCACCTACCATTCGCTCGACATCCAGTGGGGCAATCACGACCTGCTGTGGATGGGCGCCGCTGCCGGCGAGCCCGCCTGCATCGCCACGGTGCTGCGCAACAACCTGCGCTACGACAACTACGAGATTCTCGAAAACGACTATGGCATCTCGCTGCGCGAGCTTGTCGCCTTCGCCGACGCCGCCTATATCGCCGGCGAGCCCATCAGCCCGCTGATCAAAGCCATCAACGTCCTGCTCTTTAAGCTCGAGGGCCAGATTATCCAGCGTCACCCGGAGTTCGACATGGCCGACCGCCTGCTGCTCGACAAGGTCGATCACGACGCCGGCACGGTCACCCTCGCCGACGGCAGCGTATGGCCGCTCACGACCAACGACTTCCCCACCGTCGATCCGACGGACCCCTACACGCTCACACCCGAGGAGCAGCACATCATCGACAAGCTCGTGTCCGAGTTTGTCACCGCCGATCACCTACATCGCCACATCGATTTCCTCTATACCCACGGCTCCATGTATAAGGTCGCCAACGGCAACCTGCTGTTCCATGGCTGCGTGCCGCTCAACGAGGATGGTACCTTTAGCAGCATGAACTGCCTGGGCACCTGGCACGCAGGCCGCGATTATCTCGATTTTTGCGACCGCATCGCCCGCCGCGCCTGGCGCGTGGGCGACCGCGACGCCCTCGACTGGATGTGGTACCTGTGGATCGGCTTTAACTCACCCGCCAGCGGACGCCTGGTGCGTACCTTTGAGCGCGCCTATATCGCCGATAAGAGCACCTGGGTCGAGCCGATGGACCCGTACTTTACGCTAACCAAGTCGCCCTCGGTCTGCGACGACATCATGCGCGAGTTCGGCGTTGCCCCCATGGCCTGTTCGCCGACCGGTCACATCATCAATGGCCATACGCCCGTCAAGACTACCAAGGGCGAGCAGCCCATCCGCGCCAACGGCAAGCTGCTGGTCATCGATGGCGGTTTCTGCCGCGCCTACCACCCCAAGACGGGCATCGCCGGCTACACGCTCATCTCGAGCTCGCGCGGATGCCGCCTCAAGTCGCACCAGGCCTTTACCACCGTTGCCGAGGCGCTCACCCGCAATATCGATATCGAGAGCGAGACCAACCGCTTTGACGAGGCCGACCGCCGCCGCATGGTAAGCGACACCGATACGGGTGCCAAGATCCGCAGCCAGATCCAGGACCTACGCCAACTGCTCGATGCATATAGAAACGGTGCTATCGAGGAGCGCGCCTAGCTCCACCCGTGGGGATTGGCTAAACTTGCTGAGTTCATCATCCCCGCGGCGCCCCGGCGCAATCCTAAGGCAGGTACCATGCAAAAGCTCCTTGCGCAGATCATGAAGTTTGGCGTCGTCGGCGTCGTCGCCACGGTCATCGACTTTGGCATCATGAATCTGCTCCACTACGGTCTGGGCCTTAACATCCTGATCGCCAACACCAGCGGCTTTATCGTCTCGCTCATCTTTAACTACGTCGCGAGCATGAAGTACGTGTTTGCACACAAGGAGGGCATGAGTCGCCGCCGCGAGTTCATTATCTTTGTCGTGCTGTCCGTGATCGGCTTGGCGCTCAACGACGGTATCGTGCTGGCGCTCAACGCCGGTCTGGGGCTCGAGGCCAATATCGCCAAGATTTGCGCCACCGCACTGGTCATGGTCTACAACTTTGTGACCCGAAAGATCTTCCTGGAGGGCGAGGAGACCAAATAGCTCGGCCTCCTCGTTGCACTACGGGGCCCACGAACGACGTGCGTCGAGCGCTGCGTTGTTCGTGGGCCTTGTTCGTTTACGGGCAAATTTGGCACGTTTGCGGATTGTCTCTTGCAAATTTGGCGAGTTCGTATAGTTCTTGGCAAAGACCTTACGTTTCCCATGCAAAAGCTCTAAAGTATCCTCTGCTCGATTCGTCAACGCATTGGATGTGATTACGTGCGCAAGGCACTGGCACAACCTCATACTAAGCAATTCCTCAAGTTCGCTGTCGTGGGCCTTATCTCCTTTGGCATCGACTGGGGCATGCTGATTGCGCTCGTCGAGCTGTTCCATCTCGACTTTTTGATGAGCACCACAGTCTCGTTTACCACCTCCGTCGTGGTTAACTACTGGCTCAGCATGAAGTACGTGTTCGACCATCGCGAGGGCATGAGCCGCAAGCGCGAGTTTACGATCTTCACCATCCTGTCGGTAATTGGTCTGGGTCTCAACGACCTGTACATGTTTGTGGGCGTCACGTTTTTGAGCATCGGCTACCAGGCCATGAAGGCAATCGCAACGTTCTTGGTCACCTGGTACAACTACTTTAGCCGTCGCTTATTCCTCGAGGGCGCGCAGTCGTAGACGGCCCAACATAATCTCGCTTCGCAGCCGGTTGGAATTCACGTTCCAACCGGCTTTTTGTTTACAGAGTCTGCCGCGGAAGGCGTACGAGGCGGGCTACAGTGCATGAATGGGACGCAGTTTCCCTATGAGCGCCGTTCCGGAAAGTGCATCCCAGATTGCAGCCTCAGAATGGGACACAGCTTCCGCAACGCCGTCCTAGCGGAAACTGTGTCCCGGAATTCGCCTTCAGAGTGGGATGCAATTTCCGGTTGAGCCTCGATTGGGAAACGACGTCCCATTCGCATGAAAACGGGCGGCTCGGATGTTGGTCCGAACTGCCCGTCTGGCGCGCTATGTCGAGGCCTCTAGCCCGTTACGTAATACCACACGACGTTGGCGCCATTAGGGAGAACGTAGTTACTGCAGGCCGTCATGGGCGCTGTGCCGTTAACGGAGTACATCCAGCCGCTCTTGCCGCCATGCTCCATCTCGGCCAAACCGCCAATGGCGGCAACATACGTTCCGTACGACGTGCCGCGCGCATTCACGGAAAGCCCTAGGGCGCACAGAGCATCGTAGGCCGTAGCGCCCTCGTTAAAGGTGAAGGTGCCACTAGAAGACACAGGATTGCCCACGGCGCTCGATGTGACCGAAACCGTCACCGTGACGTAGCCAGGCTGCTGCGAGCCGCCCTGATTGCCAGCAGAGGCGCTGCCGCTGTTGGATGCAGACCCACCGCCAGACACCGAGCCGCCGCCCGAAGAAGAGCCGTCAGAAGAACTCGATCCACCGGCGGATTCGGAGCCATGTCCGGCAGACACGTTGCTGGACTTCTTCCCGCCCTTGCCTTCGGACTTCTTCTCCTTCGAATCCTTTTTTGAGTCCTTGTCCGAGGATTCGGAAGCGTCCTTGGAATCAGATTCATCCGAGTCCTTCGACCCGTCCTTCGCATTGTCCGAAGATTTGGAGTCCTTGGACGCAACCTTACCCGAAGCGGTAGTCGAGCCGGAAACCGACGCATCCTTGGCAACGATGCTCTCCCCCGTCACGGTCTCGACAATCCAATCGATGGACCAGGCACCGCTGACGGAAGGGTAAACAAAGCCCAGCGAGACGACAATCAGCGCAATGCAGACGGCTGTCAGAACACCAACAAGCGCCTTGCGCCGCGAGGCGGGCGCCACCGAAGCGGCGCCCTTTTGCTTTGTATCGTCAAGCTGGATGAACGACGAGTCGGGCTGCTTGGACTCGGCGTCCTGAGGCTTATTGGACACAGCCCTCACCTACCGACGCTTGGTGAATACGAACACGCCGATGACGGCAAGACCGATCACGCCTGCCGCAACGCCGACGATGGCAAGCGGATTGAAGCCAGACTGCTGCGCGGGAGCCGCAGTGGACTTCTTAGCAGCGGTCGTAGCAGACGAGCCCGTATCGGACTTGGAGCCGGACTTGCTGGACTTCTTATCAGACTTCTTGCTGTCCTTCTTGTCGGACTTGTCGGAATCCTTCTTGGAATCCTTGCCGTCCTTGGTCTCGGTCGTGGTCGTGGTCGACGACACCGGCTTCTGCCCAGGCGAAACAGCGCCGCCGCTCTGCTGGCCGTTAGTACCATTGCCGGAACCGGCGCCGGCACCGGCATTACCCGAGCCGCCGTTGGAGCCAGAGCCGCCGTTACCACCAGGGTTAACAGCATTCTTGACCCACTTGGCATACAGCGTCATATCCGCCGTCACCGCAACGCTAAAGTCATACGCCTCCGTACAAGCCTCGTCGGTATACCAACCAGCGAAGGTGTAGCCCTCGCGCGTCGGATCGGCAGGCTTGGCCACAGAGCCGTTGGCGGCCGTAGTCTGAAAATCGACCTTGGACCCCTTGCCAGCACTAAACGAAACCTTAACGCCAGCATTCAGCTTGAACAGCGTGCCAGAGTCGTTGATGTAGTACAAGTTGCCCTGGGCATCACAAGCGATTGGCGAGTCACAGTAGTTGTTGTGGCCCGTTGCGCTAAACACACCAGAAGCCTCGGTGTCACCCAACTTGTAACGATATACGCCACCGCCCGTGGTGTAGTTAACGAAATCAGGGCTCTCGCCGTAGTTAACCGTGAAGTAGACATACGCGTCTTTGCCCTGGGCACTCACGAGCGGAGCGCCCTTGATGCCACCAAGTCCGGCCGGCAGCTGAGAGCCGTCCGCCGTCGTGACCAGCGTCCTGGCAAAGTCCTTGGCCGGGTCAATAATCGCCAGCGCAGAGCCGCCAGCAACCTCGCCGCCAACAATTAGCTTGCCATCATACATCGTAGGCGCACACGCACAGCCGGTAAGGCCAAGGTCAACTACGCGCTCCTCGGTAATACGCGAAGCGGCATCCGCATCGCGTGAGTCGCCATCAGAAATCGCCAATACGTGCAGCTTGCCGTCGCGCGAGATGAGATAGGCATGGCTACCGTCGTCAGAAAACACGCAGGTGGAGTTGACAATCGCCCCAACCGAGACGCTGCCGAGCACATCGCCCGTCGACTTGCTCAGCATCTCGACGGTACCGGAACTGGTGGGAACCAAGACAAAGTCATCGCCCACCGTAGCGCCTGTCCAGTAATAGCCCTCGTTCGGATTGACATGCTGCCAAGAAACCGCTCCGGTCAGGATATTGATGCGCGTCAGATGGCCGTTGTCATACGTGCCCTTTCCATAGTCGACATCAACGGTGCCGACATAGAGGTAATTGCCATCAACCGTCAGCTGAGAATTCGACTGAGCAGTCCCGCTCACGAAGTCAGTGACCCAAACCGTTGTGAGCGTGTCAGCCGTCAGAGCCTGGACCGCACCGCGGTCGAGCGGAACGATAACCAAACCGTTCGCGTAAATCGGGCGCGAGGTGTAACCGACCGCAGTCTTAAGCTTCGACTCGGCAAGGACCTTGCCCGACTCGGCGTTAATCTTTAGTAAACGCTTGTTGACGGCGAGGTATACGTAGCCGTTAACAACGATAGGCTCACTTGCGTTGGGATTCGTGGCACCCGAGTACGCCTTCCAATCGAACGTCCAGGAGCTCGCTAGCGCACCCGTAGGCGTCGAAACGTTCTCGACCGCTGCATTGGACTTGCCGTCCCAATCGGACTTCCAATCGGTCGGACGTGGGGCGCTCGGATTGACTACGACCTCGTCGGGATTAGGCACCGTATCGCCGGCAGCATAGGCCCAGACGATCTCGTCACGCGACTTGAGCACGTAGTCACTGTCGAGTTGAGATCCGGGAACACCGTTAACAAAGTACGACCAAGCGCCGGCCAACTTAGTGCCGTCAAGCGGAGAGACGAGGCTGTGAACGCCCCAGAAGCCCAGCTGATCGTACATCTCGGACTTGATGCCCAAAGCATCGAAGTAGGCGGCAGTGGCGTCCTTGATCGTCGTGCCCCCAACAAACACCTGCTTCGAAGGATCGGTCCAGCGCTGTGCCTTATCGTCCTTCTTGCCGATGATCTCCATCGAGACAGAGACCTGACCGGGCATGGTGCCATCGGAACCATAGACCCAGGTAATCTCATCGCCGGCCTTGAGCGTGTAGTTGCCGGCGCCGACATTGGCCATCTTGCCGTTAACGAAGAACTGCCAGGACTTCCAGGTGCTTTCGTTTACCCGTACGGTCGAAAGCTTCACGCTCTTATTGAACGGAGAAGTCAGCGAATTGAGGAACCAACCATACGAACCGGTTTGGACGTCGGCGCCAATACCGGCCCGCTTAAAGACCTGCTCGGAAAGATCGGCGGCAGTTGCGCCCTCTTCCACCAGTGCAGTCGTAGGCTGCGCCCACGTCTGCTGAGCACCCGAAGCGTCCTGACCGATAACGGTGCAGCTTACCGAAAGCTGGTCGGTGGGTGCAGCGTCGCCGTACTTCGAATAGCACCAGACAACAGAGTCGCCCGCATCGAGGGGGTAACTGCCAGCGCCAACCGACGCCGCAACACCATTGATAAACAGCTGCCAATAGGCACCCGTAGCGGAATCATACGCAAGAGTACGATCAGCGTCGAAAGGCGACGTAATGGAGTTGAGCACCCAGCCCCAAGAACCATTGGGGTCGTAGTCGACCTTGAGACCGGCCTGCTTAAAGAGCTCTTCGGAAAGATCGGCGGCCGTCGAGCCATTCTTGAGCGTGTACTGCGTCGCGGCAGCCCACGTTTGCTGTTTACCCTTGGCATCGATGCCAATGACGGAGCACGTCGCCGTAACCTCGGGATCGTTTTGACCGCTCGTGCCCAGAACCGTGATCTTTGCCGACACGTCCTGGTTGGCAAGCTTGGCGTACGTAGCGTTGTCGGGGTAACGCTCAGCGTAGCGAGCGTACTTCTCGCTCGTCAGACGCGAGGAAACGACAACCTTCGTGTTGTACTGCGGCTGCGTGACCTTGAGATTCTCTGCGGAAACAATAGAGCTGTTGCTCGACTTAAACAGACGCCAATCCTGCCCGGACATCGCGTCATAGCCAGGCAGATCGACCGGAACAATACCGGGGGACGTCGAATCGGTCGTTGCCTTGTTGTAGCTCCAGGCAAGGTTGCCGTCGGCATCGAGATATGCCTTCTGGAACGCGTGCATGTCGGTCGAAACGGCACTAGCGTCCTGGCCATTCAAGATGGCAGCGGCGTAGCCGGCCTTAGCCTGCTCCATAAGAGAAAGCTCGGCATCGAGCTCGCCCTGGTCCTGCGGAGCAATCGCAAAATCGAGGGTCTTACTAGCCGTGACCTCGGAGTTCGACTTGTCGGTCACCGTGAGGGTGATCTTGGTGTTTGCGGCCTTGGCTCCGGGCAGCGGCTGATAGACCGTGCCCTTGTAACCGTTGAACGTGATGTCATCGGTGCTGGCAGAGTACTTGACCTCGTAATACTTGCCGTCGAGATTGAGCGTGCTCGTGCGTGGCATCTGCAGGTCGGCGGTCAAGCCGTCCTTGTTGGCGACCACGTCGGTGCCGGAGTACTTGATATTATCGTAGGTAAAGGCCGCATTGACCTTCTCCTGCAGTGCCTTCTTGTCGGCGTTGACTTTCTCGGGATCGCCCTTGACCGTCACGACGAAGTCATGCGAGCCGGCAAGCTTGATGTCGCCGCTCGTAACCGTAACCTTGGCGGTCAGCGTCACGTCTCGATCGCTCGATGCGCGCGAAACCTTACCCGTCTTATCTTCCCAGCTATAACCAGAAACAAACAGGCGCTCGGTGTCGGAGCTTGTCCATTCAACAGAGAATTTCTTTGCGGAACCCGCCTTGTACGGAAGCGTGACATTTTGAGTCACGCCATCGGCGGACTCGCCCGACGCGTAGCCAATCTGCAGGGATTCGGCGGCTCCGTCAAGAAGGTCTTGCAGTTTAGCCTCGTCCCAAGCAACCTGCACGGACTTGTTGGGCAGGTAATACTCGGTCTTGCCATCGCGCGACAGTTCAAACGCCACATCGGCGTTACGCAGACCGTCGATGTTGTAACCGGTGTAGTTGTTGGGGTCAATGAAGAAGAACGTCACATTGCCATTGGTCTTATCCTGGGCGTCGGAGATACCGACCGTAGCCTTGGCGTCCTCGGCCTTAAAGGCAACGCCGCCCTCAGAGACCTTGACGTCAATATCGGTAAAGCCCAAATCGGCAAGCTGCGCCTTCAGGACATCGTTGACGTTGCCGCCCTTGGCGCTGTAATCAACGGCGATCTGCTTATTGGCATCGTTAAGCTTTTGGACTGCGGCCTCAAGCGAGCCCGCGGCGATAACCTTGTTAGCGGAGACGAGCTCGACCGTCGAGCTGCCGCTCGTGGCGACAGCCTTCAGATACTTGCCAGCAGCAGATGCCGAAACCGTTGCCGCGGCGCCCGACATATCGGGCAGCAGCGTCCAGTCGGCCGCCGGAGCCTTCGCGTCGTCGGCCGCATACCAGGCTACAGTCGCCTGGTCGGTGACATCGATACCGTTGGTGGTCGAACCGTCGGCGCGCTTGGCCTGCGCTGTCGCCTTTACGCTATCGCCCGAGACGAGATGGGTCGAATCGCTATTAATCTGCGGGCTGGCGATCACGCGCAGCAGGCTATACTCCCCCGCCGCGGTGACGCTATCGGACGAAACCCATTCAACCGTGTTGTCGAGAGCGCTCGCCGTAACTTTGATGCGCTTGCCGACAAGCGCATCCGTAAGAGTCAGGCTGCCATCGGTCTTATCGATGCCGTCGGTGAGCTCGGTCCAATCGGCATCGCCCTCGCCCTTGGCATACCACGCCATGGTGAGCTCGGCATCTTCGGGCACGTCCTTCGTCGAGCCCGACCAGCTGCCCGGAACCTGCACGCTCGGCGTGATCTTTGAACCCACGCTGAGCGTAACGTTCTTATCGGCAAGCTCAATGCCTGCCAGCTTGTACTGGCCCTTAAGCGTCACGGGGCCGAGCGGGGCAACGGACTGCGTGCCGCCGTAGGAGCTCTTCTTCTGCGTGCTGGAAACGGTATTTTCGCTCGTCACCTTCACGCGCAGATACTTGCCAGCATAGGCAGCGTCAACGGTATAGGCGGCCTCGGTAGCACCGGGAATATCGGTATAGGCGGGGTCGTAGCTCGAGCTGCTGTTTGCATACTGCCACTGGTAGGTCACGTTATCGGTGCGGTCGATATAGTTGTAGCGCGAACCGTCCTTTTTGCGCACCTTAGTCTTGAGCGTATCGCCTACGTGCACGCCATTGGTAGCAGGAGAACCCTCGAACTGCACGTCATAGAGCTCCACTTGGCCCGCGACGGAAACGGGACCCACCGCATAGTACGGCTTCTGCTCGCCATAGCCGCCGTTGGCCTTGGCCACGACGTAGTAGCCCTTAAGGGCGGCGGTCACCGTCAGGGTGTTACCGGTCTCACCCTTGATAGGCGTGTCGCACTTGCTTGCGGTGTTCGAGGTGCCCTTATACCACTGCCACGTGACATGCGAATCGGCGGTAACGTCGGTGGAACCCGCCTTGGCGGTCGCCGTAATCGTAGAACCAACCTCGACTTTGCCCGAAGTCGGGCTCATAGTCACGCTCGTAACGTTAATTGAACCGGTAGCCGCAACGAGAGCGCCCGTGTTGTTGGCCATGCTCGAAGAGCCGATCTTCGAGGACACCTTGCACTTGAGGTACTTGCCACCTAAAGCGTCGGTAAGCTCGAGGGTCTCACCCGTGGCACCCGCAATGTCGGTATACGTGCCACTCTTGGTGTCAGAGCTCTGCCACTGATAGTTGAGCTTGCTCGCGTCGACGAACGCGCCGTACGCGCCGCCCTTCTCCTTAGCGCGGGCCTTAGCGGTATCCCCCACCGCAAAGACGCTCGTATCGTCCTTGGTATTGATGATGGACACGGCCGAAATCTCGACCGCACCGGCCTGTTTGACCTTGCTGGAAGTGGTCTTGTTCACCGTGTTGACGCCAGCGTTGGCCTCGACCCTGATGTACTTGCCCTCAAGGTCGTCGCCCACCACGAGCGAAGCACCCGTCTTGCCCTCGATCTTGGTAAAGCCCGAGTACTGCGAGGTGGATGCGGACCACGTGTAGGTAACCTTGGCGTCGGCGGGGGCTTGCTGATAATAGCTTATGTACGGAGTCGCCGTCAGGGTGTCGCCTATGCTCGGCGTGTCGCTACTCAGCTTGACGTTGTTAAGCTCCATCTGCCCGGCACCCAGCACGGGACCGGGGATGTTGTTGGCATTGATACCCGAGCCGGAAGAAACGGACGGACCATAGTAGTCCTTGCCATCAACCGTTACCCTGCAGATGAAGTATTTGCCTTCCATCGCGGCGGTGACGGTGAGCGACTGCTCGTGGCCTACGACCTCGGTGTAGTCGGCGACATTGCTGCTGGCCCTAGTCGTACCGGCGAGCCAGGTGTAAGTCCAAGTGCCGGGATTGGCAACGGGCTCAGTCGAAGTGCCGTACCAGTCGTCCTCGACCTCATCGTACATATTTGCCCAAAGCGTCTCACCGGCCTTGAGCGCGCCCGACTTCGTGGAATAGGAGCTGTCCTTATCCTTGGTATCCTGGATGAAGACCTTGGCCTCGCTCGAAAGCGTTGTGGCAGACGCGGCGGCAACGGCGTTCTTCTGCTCCGAAGCAGCAGGCGTCGCAGCAGAGTTCTCGGACTCAGTCGCGTTGCCTGCGGCGGTGTCGGCACCATTCGCGGCACTCGCAGTTGCGCCCTGATCTGCGCCGGCGTCATCGGCAGCAGCGCTCGCCGCCGCACTGTTCGCGCCGGTGTCGGCAGCGGTGCCATCGTCGGCCGCCGCGCCCTCGCCGCCCGTCGCAGCCTGCGCCACGGCCTCGGCAATGCCCTCGGCGCCCTCGGCCCAAAGTTGCGCCGGCGTGGTGCCAAAAGCCATGGCAAAAGCCAGGAACGCCACCAGACCGCGCTTGGCTACGCCGCGGGCAATCGCTCCATGACGACGCCACGAGGCGCGTTGGCACTCATCCTCAAACATATCCATTTGTCTCCTATTGTCTGAACTTGGGACATTGCCCAGCGGCTGCCCCACGTCATCGCGCATATCGCGCTTGAGTACCCCCATCGGGGTCCCCCTTCCCTCCAGAGCCCAACGCGTACCGGCGGCATGCGCCGCGGCCGCGTACAAGATGGGAGGCGATCCGACTTAACCTTACCGACCCGGGCGCGCCGTCCGATCTGCGACGCGACCATCCCGGGCCAAGAGGAATTACGGTTACTGGTACAGCCGGGGACTTACACCCCGATTCTCCCAAACGCGCAGGAAAACCGCGCATTCGTGCGTCTCCGCACCACCATCTAGGCCATCGATTATTACTGTCGATATGGTAGCACGCAAAAGGGCCCCGCACACAGGCGAAGCCCAAGGTACAAGCTATGGTTTGCGATAGAAAAGGGCGGGGATGAAGTGCCGAGCAAAATAACCCGTTTCCCCGACCCCGGGAAATCGCTAACGCTTACCGCCGTGGCTATTGCGCCAGATCTCGCGGCCCAGCATCAGTGCCAGCGCCAGCGCGCTCACGTAGCCCATAAAGCCAATGACCGGGATACCAAACACAACCGGCTCGATACGCGCATAGTACACCACCGACGAACCGATAAACAGACCGGCGATCACAATTGCCATCGACATGCGGTCGATAATTCCACCCAGCTGCCGCAGTGCCTTATCGCTGCTCATGATCTGCGTGTTCACCTTAAGCTGGCCGCGCGTAAGCATACGCGACGCCAAGCCCAGATACTCGGCCGCCTCGAGCGAACCTTTTGCCGCTCGATAGCTGCTCGCGGCAAGATCGCGCCCCATATCGCGCACGCGCGCATAGGTGCTCTTCTCGTTTTTGATGTGCGTCTGGATAATCTGGATCATGTTGACGTTGGGCATGTACTCGGTCAGCAGGCCCTCGAGCGTCACCATGCCGCGCGCGAACATCGTCACCACACTCGGCAGCTCAACGTCGTTTTTGCGCGCCAGATTGAGCAGCGAGGTCAAAAACTCGCCGATATCCAGGTCCTTAAGATCGAGCCCCGCAAAGTCGGCGACAATAAAGTCCAAGTCGGACAAAAAGGCCGAATGGTCGAGCTCGGCAGAATCGCCGCGCGTCACGGCAAAGCGCATAAGCGAATCCTTGAGCTTGGGGACGTCACCCTCGGCCACGGCGAAAATCATGTCCTTGACGATACCGCGGTCGTGACTCGACATGCGCCCGACCATGCCCAGGTCGATAAAGTAGACGATGCCGTCCTTGAGGATAATGTTTCCCGCATGCGGGTCCGCATGGAAAAAGCCGTCGTCGAGCACCTGCGTCGAATAGTCCTCGACGATTGCGGCGCCGATCTTTTCCAAGTCATAACCCTCGGCTGCCAAACGCTTGGGATCGGCGATGGAGATGCCGTCGATGTAGTCCATGACCACCACGTGCTCGGTGCAAAGGTCCAGGTAGGATTTGGGACACGATACGCCATGCACGCTTTTGTGGAAGTCATAGAAATCGTTGAGGTTTTTGGCCTCGGCCAAAAAGTTGGTCTCCTCGCGAAACGAGGTCCACAGCTCTTCGACCACGCCGTGCAGGTCAACAAACTGGTCGGTGTTGACGAACTTGGAAACGATACGCACCACCGAGCGAATGATGTCGATGTCCTGCGCCATCACCTGCTGCGCACCGGGGCGCTGCACCTTAACGGCCACGTCCTCGCCGGTCACCAGGCGGGCGCGGTGCACCTGCGCGAGCGACGCGCTACCGAGCGGGTTGGGGTCGATCGCGTCGAACATCTGCCCCAGGCGCTGGCCGTATTCCTCTTCCAGACAGCGGAGCACTACCTCATACGGCACCGGCTCTACGTCGGAGCGCAGACGGCGCAGCTCGTCGCAAAACCGCTGCGGCAAGATCTCGGAGCGGTTGGCCAGAATCTGCCCCATCTTGACGAACATAGGGCCGAGCTCTTCGAGCAGACGACGCAGGCGCACCGGCGTGAGGTTGTCCCACACGCGATACTTTTTGATCAGGCGAACGATCTGCCCAATGCGCTCACGACGACCTGCCGGCGTGAGCTGGTATTCCTCATCCGGCGCCATCGCGTCGGGCTCCTCGGGGA
>CAJJTG010000015.1 GCA_905194675.1 uncultured Collinsella sp.
TGGAGTCGGCGATCAGGTAGCGCGAGTCGGCCTTGCTAAAGGCGAGCTGCTGGATGCGGCCCTCTTCCATGTTAGACGTGGACACGTCGCCGTTCAAAATGCCGTTGGCGCCGATATAGGCTGCGTCGATTCCCAGCGCGCGCAGGGTATCCTCGGCCATGGGCCCCACAAAGGCGGCGGTGCGGCGGCGATACATGCCGCCCACGAGGCACAGGTCGCAGTCTTCGCGCGCCTCGAGCAAGTTAAACACCGAAAGCGAATTGGTCACAATGCGCAGGCGAAACGCCGGCAGCATCGAGGCCATCTGCTCAACCGTGGTGCCCGTACCCAAGAAGATGGTCGAGCCTTCCTCGATAAGCTCCACAGCGCGGCGCGCGATCTGCAGCTTTTCCTCGGCATGCTTAGTGCGCTTTTCGCTGTGCGAATACTCATGGCGTAGCATAGCGTGGGGACGGCCCTGTGCACTGCGGGCTCCGCCGTGCACGCGCTCGATCTCGCCTAGGCTCGCAAGTTCCTCAAGGTCGCGGCGGATCGTCATGTCCGAGACACCTAACGCATCAGAAATCTCTTTTACCGAGACCGTCCCCTGTTCCTCGAGCAGCTGACGAACCTTGTCCTGACGCTCCGCCTTAATCACGATGAATCCTCGCCGTTCTTTGCGCGCATATCATTCAAACAGTAACGAACAAATTGTATCAGACTCGTACGCGTCAAAAATGAACGCCCGCACAGCTCCAATCATCACTTTTTTGAGAAAATTACCCCCAGCTTTAGTGGGGTGTAGTGATAATCTCGCCTGTTCGCGCTACAGTTTGTCGGAAATACCTCGATGTTAGGAACCAAATGATCACTTCCGAGCTTTTCGGCACCGCGCCGTGCGGTACCCCCGTTCATCGTTACACCCTCGACGGGCCCGAGATCTGCGTTCGCATTATGGACTATGGCGCCACGGTGCTTGGTATCGATGTGCCCGACATTCCCGGCAACGTGCGCGATGTGGTGCTGGGCTTCGATAAGCTCGAGGATTACTTTGACAACCCCGCCTGCTTTGGCGCGACCATCGGCCCTGTGGCAAACCGCACCGCTGGCGCCACGATCGCCATCGACGGCACGGACTGGCATATGCCCGCCAACGAGGGCGCCAACAACCTGCACAGCGACCTTGAGCACGGCCTGCACAAACGTGTGTGGGATGTTGAGCTCGACGAGGTCCATAACGCCGTGCGCATGACCACCTCGCTTAAGGATGGCGAGCTGGGCCTGCCCGGCAACCGAACCTTTACGGCCGTGTTTACCGTTACGCGCACCGGCGTCTTCCGCATCGATTATGGCTGCGAGAGCGACCGCGCCACCTACGTGTCCATGACCAACCACACGTACTTTAACCTTGCAGGCCATAACGCCGGCATGGACTGCGAACATTTCTTTGTCGCCAACGCCGCCCACTACCTGCCCATTAACGAGCAGAACATCCCCACCGGCGAGATTGCTCCGGTCGAGGGAACACCGTTTGACTTTCGCGAGCTTCGCCCCGTCGCACCCGGCATGGAGGCCGACGACCCGCAGATCAAGCAGGCCCGTGGCTACGATCACTGCCTGTGCATCGATGGCTATCAGTACGGCCGCAACCTGCGCCGCGCGATGCACGTCGAGGAGATGTGGACCGGTCGTGAGATGGACTACTACACCACTGCCCCGGGCGTGCAGCTCTACACCGGCAACTGGCTGGGCGACGAGCACGCCAAGGACGATGCCAACTATGGCTGGGGCGCCGGCTTTGCCCTCGAGGCCGAGATGTACCCCGACACGCCGCACCAGCCTCTGTTCCCGCAGGGCATTGTGGGCCCGGGCCATCCCTACAGCAATGTGATCGAATACCACTTTATGAGGCACTAAGCCCGCAACGCGACATATCGCACAGCAGCGCCCGCCGGCACCACCGCCAGCGGGCGCTTTTTCATCTTTTAGGCTCGTTTTTTCTGTGACTGTATGAGTGACATATCAAAACTATGCCCATTTACTACGTTTAGCCCGGGATGCTCGACCATGCACCGGTTTTTGTTACATTTGTGAGCAGTATACCTGCGGTTTTGTTTATCTCAAATTCGACATGCTCGACGATAGCCAATCAAACGTAGTAAATGGGCATAGTTTTTGACAGGCGGCATCGCGCGCGTCCCTCGCAAGGGCAAAATGATCCGTTTTCCTCCGTCCCCAAGGGATCAGTTGAACAGATTGCCAATGGGGTCGGGGGCGGAACTGGGGAGATAGCGGATTTCTAGCTCTATGCCGAGCTTTTGCAACTCTTTGAAGGCGGCGATGTCCGTATCGTCTACGGCAATGGTAGGCGTTGCAGAGCGCTTGCCCTCCCCTGCCTGCATATGGCCAATGCTGATCTTGGTTATTGGCACACCACCCTTAACCAGCGCGAGCGCATCGGCGGGTGAGGCCACTATGATCAAGATCCATTGACGCGGCGTTGCGGTATGAATGATGTCGATAGTCCTTTGCACCGAGAAAAACCGCGTCCAAACGCCTTCTGGCACCGCCACCCTCATTGGTGCCCATTGGCGCGAATCCGCCGCGATCTCATCGTTGACGATTAGGACAAGGTTGGAACCCACGGCTTCGTTCCACAGCTCAACGTCTTGCCCGTAAATGAAACGGTCATCGATACGCGTAAGAAGAATCTTGGGTTGAGCCATGGCTGCCCCATTCTGTTTGAGACCCATACGAGCGGGACGTCGACCACCAACTCAACAGCAGGTCAAGTAACAAATGGGCACTGCAGACATCACGCCTCTAATATTAGTGCATTTAAAGTGAGAAAAGCCGTCAGAACACTTGCGCGGATGAGCGATGTCCCGTATCATAGACAGCCGTTGACGCCTCAGTTGCGTCACCACATGGCCGCCAGCGTAGCTCAGTTGGTAGAGCACCGCTCTCGTAAAGCGGGGGTCACCGGTTCGAGCCCGGTCGCTGGCTCCATTGCACAAGATAGCCGCCTTCGGGCGGCTTTTTTGTTTTCGATTTTGAGTGCGTGTGTGCCAATCCAAGCATCGCCACGTCAACAGCGGCCCACTCGGTGGACTTCGGGTTTAATGCTTAGGGGCGGGGATTTACCAAAGTGAAATCTTAATGAAAAGAAACCCAGCTGCAACAATTGCCATGATGAGGGCTCGAATTGGCCATATAGATCTAAAATGGTCACAATATACAAATGTCGAGAGACATTGGGGATATAGATGAAAAGAACTAAGGGTTTTCTTTTGTTGGTATTGATGCTGCTCGGACTGTTCTGCCTGAGTGGCCCTTCTTGGGCCAAGGCTGCCTGTCCTGAAGGTGAGCCTCAGCAGTCTTATACGGGCAACCTGCTGATAACTGCTAAGGAGGGCGATGCCGACTCCCAGTCTGGGGTAAATCCCCTTGCCACTTTTGAGGGGGACGGCGGAACGGTCAAGCTTGACCATATTGGTAGCGGGATTTTGAGGTGGCAAGTTCTTCCGGACAAAATTGCGAACGATCCCTTCTCTTTTGCTGGAACGATATATCTATACAAGGTTGTGAGCGGAAAACAAAAATACGTCGATTGCTATCCGACAAACGGGTCTGGAATTGCATTCACCGGCATTTCAGAGCAGATTGATACACATGTACGAAAGGGAACCTATGTGGTGCGTTGGGTTGGAGCTGCTGCAGGTCCGATATGGATTGCGGTCTTGCGCCCCGATGTCCAAATAGGTTTCTCTCTCTAGACGGGAAGTTGCTCATGGACGCCATATATGACGGGGATGACTGGGTCGATCATTATACTTGGCGCCTGGTCGGCTCGAACGACAATGGGGATGTGGTGTTTGATGGACTATGTCCAAAGCATCTCCATCCTTTTGTCTCGTCGTTAATTGAGAGTTCCGCTCGTGTTGCCCCCTACAGCTCGGCATCGCTTCATGATACGGACGTTTTGAAGACCATAAGGGAATCAATTGACGATGGCACGATGAGCGGCCCGCTGTTTTCTCGGCTTGTGGGGCTAGATGAGATTGGCTCGAAACGACTGCTTGCGGGCGAAAAAGTGGAACTCACTTATCGGTCGATGATTTCAATCCTGCGGCTAGCCGATGTTCTTCGCAAATAAATGAGGCTTCCCTATTCAAAAACAGAAAACCCCGCCAAACGTGATTTCCCTAGGGAAAACCCGTTTGGCGGGGTCCTAGCGTGATTTCCCTAGGGGAATCACGCCATCAGACGAACAACTCAGCCGAGCAGCTCGCTACTCCTCCCAGTAGGCGTCGGCAAGCAGCTTAAAGCAGATCTTCTTGATCGGTTGTGCGCCATCGCCCGGGAACTCGAGCGTGGGCATGTGAGGCTCGCCGGCAACGAACAGCGCAAACTTGTCGTCGGCAAGATCGCCGGCGATCGAAGCGTCGGAATCGACCAGATCGTAGTCGTCCTTCTCGTCAAACTCCTGAACCAGCGTCAGGCTGCCCGTGGCGACCTTAAAGGCCTCGCGACCCTCGACGTCGATCTGCAGGTCGTGATAGCGCTGATGCGTCTCATAGTGAGCCTCGGCCTCGGGACGCGTCGTGGGAGCCATGACGTTCGCATAGACCTTGTCGCCCAGAATCGGATGGCTGCCGACCTCGAGCTCTGCCGGGTCGTTCTCCTCGAGCCAGTCGATCAGCACGTCGAGGCCCTTGAGAATTCCGCGGTACTCCTCGATATCGCCCAATGCACCGTAAATCATCTAAATCCCCTCTCGGATCGCTTCTTTGGCGGCTACTCGGCAAACGCGTTACCGACGCTGTTGCCACCCACATACGCCTCGACCAGGGTAAGGTCGGGATTGAACACGACAAACTCGGCGTCGCGCCCCAGCATAATGCTACCGCACTTGTCGTCGGCATGAGCTAGCAAGCAATGCCGGGGCCGACGCCCAGGCTTTTACAGCTCGGTCACGACAACGCCGTTGTAGACCTCGTCCCAACGGTCCATGACCAGATGGCCGGTCATGGGATCCATGGCATTGAGCTTGCCGCAGGTGTTGGCGGTACGCAGCACCGTCTCGTCGTCCGCGCCAGCAGCAATGGCATGCGCGAAGCCAGCGATAGTGGAGTCACCAGAGCCCGTAGCGTTAACGGCAGGGATATCGGGCGTCTTTGCGCGGAACGCACGGCCATTGTGGAAGCCAACGGAGCCGGCAGCGCCCATGGACACGACGACCCAGGGGATATCGGAGAAGCGGGCATCAGAGGCGAGCGCGGCGCGGAGCTCGTCCACATCGTCGGTGGTAAAGCTCGTACCCAAAAGGCCGTTGATCTCGGTCAGGTTAGGCTTGACCAGCTCGGGCTTAATTTCGGACTTAAGGGCGGCCTCGAGCGAAGCGCCCGAGGTATCGAGCAACGCCTTGGCACCGGCGTTCTCGGCAATGCCCGTGATCTTGGCATAGTAGTCTGCCTCGACACCGCGGGGCAGCGAACCCGAGATGGTGACGACGTCGGCCTTGCTCGCAAGCTCGGTAAACTTGGCGGTAAAGGCATCGAGCTCCTCGGGGGCAATTGTCGGGCCGCTCTCGAGCAGCTCGGTCTGGTTGCCGGCATGAAGGATATTGAGGCAGATGCGGGTCTCGCCCTTGATGGGCACAAAGTCGTTGTTAATACCGTTGGCGTCCATGAGCTCAGCCATGTAAGCGCCCATGTGGCCGCCGAGCAGACCGGTTGCCACGACGTCGTCGCCCAGCTGACCCAGCACACGGGCCACGTTGAGGCCCTTGCCGCCGGCGGTCTTTTCGGGCGTCACACGGTTGACGTCGTCGATAACGAGCTCATCGAGCTGATAGCGCGTATCGACAGACGGGTTCATCGTAACGGTGAGGATCATTTTTAGCTCCTTATCTCGCAGGCTCCTAGTGCCTCGCGATACGAGTCGACAAAACGGAATTACAGAATTTCAATCGTGAACGAGCGAACGACGGTCTCCTTAGGCTTGGCGATAAGGCAGCCGCGCTTGTGCTCAAGCACGTCATCCTCATCGGAACAGGTCGAGAGGCCACCCCAGGGCTCAACTGCCACAAAATCGCCCTCGGGCTTACTCCACACAATGAGATACGGGAAACCCTCAAAGCTCAGGCGGACGCCCTTGTCCTCGCCCTTTTTGGAAAGCGTGACCTGACGGCTCTCGAGCACGTCAAAGATGGTCTCCGCAAAATCGAAGAGCTCGTGCGATAGGGGCAGCGTCTTTCCCACCATGGGGTTCTTTGAACGGTTAGCTACATCAATCAATCCGGTCGAGGGTACGGCGGTGCAAAGCTCCGCAGCCTCATCTTTCTCAAAGCGCAGCTCGTAGTCCGTATAGGCCTCGCCGTCGTCGAGCGGGCACCTAAAGCCGGGGTGTCCACCGATAAAGAACGGCATGTCCTCGGTGCCCTCGTTGGTCACCTCATAGGAAACGCGCACGGCAGCGCGCTCGAGCGTATAGCGGGCGACGAGCTTAAACGGGTAGGGATAATCGCTCAGCAGCGCGGCGTTATCCTCCGAAGCCAGGCACATCGCCAGCTCGTTCTCGCTCTGGCTCAGCAGCTTCCACTCCTGTTTGCGCGCAAACCCGTGGCGAGCGAGCTTTACATGATGCCCGGCAAACGTCATGGCGCTACCATCGCGCAGGCCTCCGCAAATCGGAAAGCAGACCGGCGCCTGGCCGGACCACACTGCAGGATCACCCTGCCACAAGTACTCTCGACCTCCGGCCTCAATCGAGGTAAACGAGCCGCCAGCCGTGGAAACCTTAATAGAAATCGAATCGTTGGAAAGAGCGTATTCCATTACCCATCCTTTCGGACAACTGCATTTTGCTCGCAATAACCCGTCTCGGCCCTGACCAAAGGACAAACCCGCACGTTCATCGATGCGTCCGGTATCCCAGCCATGCAACGGGGTACCATACAGACATTGATGCAATTACAGCTGAAAGGCCTTCTTATGCGAACCATCATCCTCTACGCCTCGCGCCATCACGGCAATACGAAAAAGCTCGTGGACGCCATCGTCGAGGCACACCCCGAGATCGATACCCTCGACGTCGAGGCGCTCGGCAAAAACGAGTATCCCAACCTGCACGAATATCATCTGATCGGTGTCGCCACGGGCATCTATTACTCCGAGATCGACAAGGACATGGCACGCGTGCTCACAAACGTGCTGCAGCCGCAGGACAAGGTGTTTGGCCTTATGACCTACGGTGGCAAAAACAAGTGGTACGGCAAGGATATCGATGGCATCTGCCGCATGAGGCAGGCCATCTTTATGGGTGTCTACGGCTGCCCCGGCTTTGATACGTGGGGACCGTTCAAGCTCGCCGGCGGTGTCCAAAAGGGACACCCGACCGCTGAGGAAATTAAGGGCGCCGTCGACTTCTTCGACAAGATCGAAGACGAGTATGGCGACATCATCGTCGAGGAGTACGCCAAGCGCGAGAAGCGCCTAGCCTACGAGAAGGAGCATCCTGCGGGAGGTCTTGTGGCCGGCGTTAAGCGCACGGCAAAGAAGATTGCTAACAAGCTGTAACTGTGAAGGTGCTTTTGAGCGTTTAACCCATACGGCGGGTCCGAGCAGATTCGGGCCCGCCGTCTTTTTCTATCGTTACTCGGTAAAGGCGTTGCCGACGCTCTGGCCGCCGACATACGTCTCGACGAGGGTGAGCTCATGGTCGAACACGACAAAGTCGGCGTCGCGACCCGGCATGATGCTGCCGCACTTATCCTCGATGTGTGCAGAGCGAGCCGGCACCTCGGTTGCCATGCGAATGGCGATATCGGCGCTGGCGATGCCCCAGTCGACGATGTTCTTGACGCCCTGGGCAAGCGTGAGCACCGAGCCGGCAATGCTCTTGCCGTCAGCGAGCCAGCACAGGTTGTCCTTCATGATGACGTCCATGCCACCACTGGTGTAGCTGCCCTCGGGCATGCCGCCGCAACCCAGGCAGTCGGTGATGAGCACCGTGTGCTGCCAGCCCTTTGCCTGCAGCAGTGCCTTGATGGCGGCAGGGTTTACGTGCTTGCCGTCACAGATGATCTCGGCGTAGGTCTCGGGCGTGGACATGGCTGCACCCACGACACCGGGCTCGCGGTGATGCAGCCCGCGCTGGCCGTTATAGGTATGCGTAAAGCAGCTGGCACCGGCGTTGATGGCGGCGATGCACTCATCGTAGGTGGCGTCGGAGTGACCGATGCTGGTCACCACACCCTTGGCGTTCAGAGCAGCCGCATAAGCAGCGGCACCGTCGCGCTCGGCCGCCATGGCGCTCTTAACGATGCGACCGCCCGCAGCCTCCTGCCACTGATCGAAGACCTCCTCGGAGGGGTCGATCAGATAAGCGGGGTTCTGCGCGCCCACGTGCTTCATGGTAAAGAAAGGGCCCTCCAGGTAGATGCCCTGGATACGGGCACCGCAGAAGTCGGGGCCGCGACCCTCGTCCGCCTGGGCGATGGCGGCGCAGGCGTCCTTAATCTGCTCGACGCCATCGGTGAACGTCGTGGGCAGCCAGCTGGTGGTGCCGCGACGGGCGAGCTCGGTCGAGCTGATATCGATGCCCTCGGGATCGTTATCGGTAGTCGAGTGGTTATAGAAGCCATGGATGTGGGTGTCGACCATACCCGGTGCGATCCACGATCCCGTGTAATCCTTAATCTCGCAAGAGGGCTCGTCGGCCTGCCAGGCGCCAAAGACGCCATCCTCGACCATAAGATAGCCGCCCAGTTGCGGGCCTGCCGGCAAGAAGAACTTGTCAGCCTTAATTGCGTACGTGCTCATATGCACTCCTTGCTTCTAAAGCAGTTGACTGTGGTGATGCTTATACCCAGCTCACGTAAAACAAAAAGCGCCCGCCCGCCGTTATGAGCGGACGGGCGCCCTTACAGGGGGACGCGATTAAGCGGTGAAGGGGTGAATCGTCACGCCCTTGACCACGCGGTTGACCGTGCCGGTGGGGCTCGGCGTATCGGGCGTGTTGCCCACGCGCACGGAGTTGAGCAGGCTGATTGCCTGGGCAAACATCACGAACGGCAGAGCAAGGTAACCCTCGGGGAGTGCCTCATAGCCCTTAAAGGTGAAGGACTCACCCTCGTAGACAGTAGCGCCATCCTGCTGAACGGCAACGGTGTGCTGAGCGATCTCGTCGCCACCGATCTCGTTGAGGATGTCGATGTCGTACTGACGGGTGTAGGCGTCGTTGTTGACGAATACGAAGACGAGCGTCTTGTCGTCGACGAAGGACTTGGGTCCGTGACGATAACCCATAGAGGTGTCATAGGAAGTAGCGACCAGACCGTGAGCAAGCTCGAGGATCTTGAGCTGGCTCTCCTGGGCAAGGCCACCGAAGGAGCCGGAGCCAAGGTAGGTCACGCGGTTGAAGTCGCCAGCGAGGTAGTCGGCAACCTCAGACTCGCGAGCGATGACCTCCTCGCCCATCTTGGCGATGGTCTCGACCCACTCGGCCTTCTGCTCGTCGGAAGCCTCGTCAAAGATGAGGGTAGAGAGCAGGGTCATGCAGGTGTAGGAGCCGGTCATGGCGAAGCCCTTGTCGTTGGCGCGCGGGATGAGCAGCGTCAGCGCATTGGGATCATCGGCGGACTCGACGGCGAGCTTGCCCTCGGGCGCGCAGGTGATGTTGAGGAACTTGACGTTGTGGACGAGCTCCTTGGCAACGGCGACGGCGGCAAGGCTCTCGGGGCTGTTGCCGGAGCGGGCAAAGGAAACCACGAGCGTGGGATCCTCGGCGCGCAGGAAGTCGCGCGGGGCGCTCACGATGTCGGTCGTGGCGATGGGCTTAAAGTCGTAGAGATCAGTGTTGCCAGCGCGACGCAGGTACGGGGCGCAGGTATCGCCAACGTAGTCGGACGTACCGGCACCGGTGAAGACAACGGACAGACGGCCCTCGCCCATAGCGCGAGCCTCGGCCAGAAAGGCCTCGATGGCCTCCTTGTTCTCGCGATAGATGTTGAGCGTATCACGCCAAAGCTCGGGCTGCTGAGCAATCTCAGCCGTGGTGATCTGGGCGCCGAGCTCGGTGAGCTCCTCGACACTCTTCTCGAACATTTCTAATACCTCTCTCTAGAAGTAATCCTCTGACGTGCAATTATACACTTCGGTTGGTTATCTGGTAGTAACCAGTTAAATACAAAGAATCATCATATGGAAACGATGCCAACACTAGTCGCTACGCTGGTGGTAAACCTTGTATTTAAACTGATCGGCACGAGCAACCGAGAGCGTATACTCCACAACCTCGTTTGACTCGTTATACGTAGTCCTAACCAAATCGAGCACAGGCGAGCCCTCGACAATTTCCAAAAGGTGGGCATCGGTGGGACGGGCTATGCTCGCATAGAACTCCTCTTCGGCCACACGTATTTTTTGCTGAAAGTCTTGCTCAATCACATCGTAAAGCGGCTTACGCTCCAGCAGCGGTCGCTTTAGGGACAGAAATTGACGAACCGGTAGATAGCTGCGTTCGACCATCATGGGCATGTTGTCGGCAGAACGAAGGCGCTTGAGCTTAAAAATGCGATCACCGATACGCAATCCCATATGCTCGGCCAGATTCTTATCGGCCTCCATCTCGCAAAACTCGAGAATCGTGGTCTCGGGGTCACGACCCATCGCGCGCATCTGCTCGGTAAAGCTGTAGGACTGCATAAGATTGGTTGCCTTTGCCGAACGGTCGGTCACAAAGGTACCGCGACCGTGCTGCCGAACCACCAGTCCTAAACGCTCCAGTTCCTGCAGAGCCAGGCGTACCGTAGTGCGCGAGAGACCATAGCGCTCCGAAAGTTCGCGCTCGGAAGGAATCATGTCACCGGCGCGATATTCATGGTCAATCTTTTCGGTCAGAATATCGACCAGCTGATCGTACAGCGGTTGCTTACGCGCTCCGATCGCCATCCTATCCTCCCTTTTGCTCGAATTCGGCTAACTACCTAGGGTGTTAAGCATTATCTGTCTGCCACACCCGAATCATCAAGAAAACAAAAGCCGCGCGCTCTTTCGAGCACGCGGCTTTTAACATACACATGGCTTAAGGGGTCGGGGTGTGAGCCGCGTAGGGACACACCCCTCAAGCTAGAGCCTTACCAGATGCTCGGCCAGAGACCAAGCGGGCCAGCGCCCAGGATGCCAAGGACGAAGAGCAGGAGAATGCCCTTGGTCGGGGTCCAGCTGTGCTTAGCGAACATGTAGTAAAGCAGCAGCGTAAGCATAAGCGGGACGAGCTTGGGGACGATGGTGTTGAGGGTGTCGGCAACAGAGAAGTTGACCGGATCCTCGGTGACGGTACCGTAGGTAACGGACTCCATGCCGTTGCCCAGATCGGTGACGCCGCACTCGACAGCGTTGCCGTCGGCATCGGAAGCGGTGAGGGCGTTGCCGTCCTTATCGGTCATGGCGATGGTACCGGCCTCAGCGGTCTCGGTATCGATGCCCTCCATACCGGTGAAGTTCTCGGCCTCCTTCTCGGAGACGATCACGGTAGTAGCGGAGAGGCCACGGGTGGTGCCATTGGGGATCTGGAGGTTGATCTGGGTGCCACCCATGGTGACGACCAGGCAACCGACGACGAAGACGCCCATGATGGAAGCGGCACGCGTGAAGGCCTGCATGTTGGCGGTCAGAGCGTCAATAGCGCTGGTGCCAAGCTTGTAGGACCAGTTCATGAGCCAGAAGCGCAGAGCGAACTGGACGACGTTGAAGATCACCAGGAAGATGATCGGCGCAGCGGCGTTGCCGTTGATGGCCATGTTGGAGGTGATGCCGGCCGTGATAGGCACGAGCGTCAGCCAGAACAGGGCGTCACCGATACCACCGAGCGGGCCCATTGCGGCGACGCGGACGGCGCGGATCGTGGGGATGTCAACCTTGTTCTGCTCGAGCGAAAGCACGATGCCCATAACAAAGGTGACAAGGAACGGGTGAGTGTTGAAGAACTCCAGGTTGTGGCTCATGGAAGCCGCGAGGTCGTTCTTGTTGGTGTGGATCTTCTCCAGACCGGGGATGATGGAGTAGAGCCAACCGGCGGCCTGCATACGCTCGTAGTTGAACGAGGCCTGCAGGAAGCAGGAGCGCCAGGCCATCTTGTTGAGGGTCTTCTGGTCGAGCTGCGGAGCAGGAGTGAGATCCTCGTAGTGCTCCGGGATCACATACTCATTAGATGCCATCTTCGAAGTCACCTCCGTCAGAAACAGCTGCACCCTTCAGCTCGGTCTGCTGCTGGAAGTCCCAGAAAGCGATGCCGAAGCCGATGAGAGCGAGGATGAGCAGAGCAGGGGTTGCCAGAGAATCGTTGGCAACGGTGATGAGCGCGAGGCCAAAGCCCATGAGGAAGAAGCCCCACATATCGCGGTTCATCATAACCTTGAGCAGGACGGCGAAGCCGACGAAGCGCATCATGCCGCCTGCAGCGGAGAGACCGGTCTGCAGCCAAGTCGGGATGGCGGAAGCGATGGTCTGACCGATGGTGGCGCCAGCGATGAAGAACAGGGTGACGACGACGGCGAAGATCAGGCCGAGCAGAGCCATGGCGAAATAGTTCAGACGCTCGATACCCTTGGTGTCAGCGTTGTGAGCCATGTTGTCCGCAGAGGACATGAGCGGCGACATAAGCGTGAAGACCAGGGTAACGCCGAGCTGACCAAGCAGAGCGAACGGAATGGCAAGGCCGACTGCCGCGTTGGGCTCGAGGCCCGTAGCGATAGCGAGAATGGCTGCCATGATGCCGCCGATGACGGCGTTAGGCGGCTGAGCGCCTCCGATCGGCATGTTGCCGATTGTCATGAGCTGATAAGTACCACCCACGAGAAGACCGGTGTTGAGGTCGCCAAGGATAAGACCGATGACGGCGCCGGTGACGATGGGCTGATAGAGAGACTCGAGGAAGTTGAACTGGTCGATTGCCGCGACGAACGTGACGATGAAGACCAGAGCGACCTGGATGATCGAGTATTCCATCTTGCTCCTCCTTTCAAAATGTATGTACGCACTTTGGATTTCACGTACAGAATGTCAGGGTTTCATTCCTGACAACGTGGATCATGAGGATTACGAGAAGAGCTTGCTCGTGTCCTCAACAGGCGTGCTCGGAACGCGCCTGATCTCCAACTCCACCCCCAATTCCTGCAGCTCTTTAAACGCAGCGACATCCTCGTCGTTAACTGCGACGGAGGTGGCGACTTGGCGCTTTCCTTCCGACATGTGCATGTTGCCGATGTTTACCTTCTTTATAGGCACACCGCCCTTGACGAGCGTAAGCACGTCTTCCGGTGTTTCGGCCACGATGAAGATCTTCTGGCGCGGGCTCGCCTTGCCAATGACGTCGATGGTCTTCTGCAGGGAGAAGAAACGCGTAGCGACGCCGGCGGGAGCGGCCATCTTCATGAGGTTCTGACGCATGGTGTTGGTCGACACATCGTCGTTGGCGACGAGGATGAGGTTGGAGCCCAGGGTGGAGTTCCACTGGGTCGCGACCTGACCATGAACCAGTCGGTTATCGATGCGGGTAAGAAGAATGTTGGGTTCTGCCATGTTGATCAGCTTCCTTTCGTTGATTGCTGACGACAGTTACTTAATCTCCTGAATCGCGTAACGCGAAACATCTACGACGGCACCGGATCGGACTTTGATCTGGACCTTTTCGCCTTCGATGCCTTTGACGGTTCCGTAGATACCGCCGGCGAAAAGAACCTCCTGACCCGGCTTGAGCTCCGTGTGCAGCTCCTTGAAGTACTTCTGCTTCTTCTTCATGTTGATTTGCGACCAGATGGTGTAAATCAAGCCCATGATGACAAGCAGGCCCAAAAGAGCGACCGAGGAACTCAGAACACTGGCTCCGAAATCGGCCATTAGATGCCGTCCTCGTCGCCGAAGATATCCTCTTCCTCGGCACCAGCGACGGAAGCGACCGTCTGGGCGGTGATGCCCGTCTGGCCAACGGTCACGGCCTGCTCGCCAAGCTCGGCGAGCGTGGCGTTGCCGCGGAGGAACAGAAGCTCAATAACCATGGGAAGGTTAGTTCCAGTCAGAATCTCGACGTTGTCGACATCCTGGGCAATCATCATTGCCTGGTTGAACGGGGTACCACCAAGCAGGTCGGTAAAGACGAGCACGCCATCGCACTCCTCGCGCATGGCGGTAATAGCGGCGCGGAGATCCTCACCGTAGGAAGCAGCCTGGTCGCCCTCAAAAGGAACGACGGTAAAAGCGGGCTGGTCGCCAGCGACCATAGCGATAGCGCTTGCGAGGCCGGGTGCGAACTGTCCATGACCGGTAAGAATAAAGCCAACCATTCAAATTTCCCTTCCGAAGGTGTGTACGATCTGAGTCCGATGATGTTCGGAAGCCAACGGGCAATCGCCCTTAAAGCTTCTTGGAAAGCGTTCTTTGAGAACCAGTGGTCTCTCAACTGGTAGTAACCACGTGACGTGTTGTTGTCACTATATCACCACAGAAGAGGTTGCTTTCGTTGATTCATACAGTAAAACGTTTTTGCACCGTTCACGGTAAAAAATCGACCGTTTACCGCTCGTTAACACTTCTACCTGCGGTTTTGAAACCGTATCGAAATACTTTGACGAAAGATCGGAACTTTTTTCGTGTCTAAACAACGCAGGGTGGCTAAAAATGGCGTGTAGAAAAAATGCAGGTCATTGTGAAGATTTGTGAATTGGTCTTTTTGACTTAATACCAGTTAGAACCAGTTTCGATATTATCGGTGAACGGTAGCTTTCGACCGTTCACCGGTTATTTGCAATCGTTTGCAGCCGTTTTCCCATATGAATTAGGGAGACCCGATGAAGCACTTGCGCGGTTGCAGGATATTTAGATACTCGTCCATCCCCCACGTGCCAAACTCTCACTCCCTAAATATGCCACAAGCTCTCGCTATTCGTCTCACAAACATTACTTACTCTTACTCTAATCTGTAATTGTTTATCGTTTATCATTAAGTATGATATAAGATACAAGTATCATCCAAGACATTGGTTGGAGGAGCTATGATCCGCTGGAACGTATCCAAATCGAATGAAGCCATCGACCGTGAACAGGCAATAGCCAAACTGAGGAAGCTCACTCGCTACTGCAAATGGGGCACAATCTGCACCATCGTGGCGCTCGCTCTGGGACTCCTCGCAGTCATTGCAATCTACGATCTACTCATATTGCCTAGCCTCTCCCAAGGGTTCTGTCTCCAATCCGTAGAGCTTGAGGCTAGCGAAGGGCCAATTCTCGCTCTCGTCGGCACCAATGAACAGACTCCTCTTATGCTTGTCGCGCACGACGGTCATACTGCCATAGGGAGCGGCATGATGGCATGCCTCGCGCTTGCCATCGCGCTAAGCGCATACAGGTTTTTCTCCGCCATTGAAAAGGCGGGCAGGCCCTTTGACCTCGAATGCATCCGCATACTACGTC
Organism: uncultured Collinsella sp.; assembly: GCA_905194675.1. Classification (GTDB taxonomy): domain Bacteria; phylum Actinomycetota; class Coriobacteriia; order Coriobacteriales; family Coriobacteriaceae; genus Collinsella. Next base: position 15,453 of record CAJJTG010000015.1, read on the forward strand.
AAGTAGGACATTTGTTCCTTATTGGCGGCGTTGCTGTGAAGCTTCTTGGTGCCATAGTCACGGGGCTGATACTCTCAGGATTTGGCGGCAACTTTACGGATGCGCTTGGTGGCCAGCACCTCGACCTCTCTATGGTCTTTGCAGGCCTGATTATTAGCCTGATTGCCAGCGTCTTCCAGTACGGGTGTATCCTGCAAAAACAAGATGACGAGTTGCTCTAGGGGGAATCCATGATTATTCTGCGGCTCGACCGCATGCTTGCCGAACGCAAGATTTCATCCAAAGAGCTTGCGGAACGCGTGGGTATCTCCCAGGTCAATATGTCGCGTATCAAGACGGGCAAGGTTTCTGCCGTGCGCTTTTCAACTCTTGACGCGATATGCCGGGCTCTCGACTGCCAACCGGGCGATGTGCTGGAATATATGCCTGACGATGAAGCCGATAACCTCTTTGGACTTAAAGATGAATAGCCATAATTAAGCCGCCAAACACGCCCTCAACGCAAAAAGCCCGCCAGAACGACGTTCTAGCGGGCTCAATCAGATATTTCGACTTCGTGCTCGAAAGCTCGGGCAACCTTTAAGCAAACAGGCCGTAGATGCTGATGTTGGCCTTGGCGTACAGGCCGTTGGCATACTCGGTCCACTTGGAGCTGGCGCTCGAGGCCTGCGAGGAGTACTGCTGATAGGCGGTGTAATAGGCGGTCATGGCCTGCTTATAGGTGGCACTATCGGCGGTAAAGGCATCGTTAGCGAAGGCCTTAGCGTAGGTGCTGTTCTCGTCCTTCCAGGTGCCCTTCGAGCTATCCCACTCGTCACCGGCAAGGTTGATGATGTAATCGGCGTAATCCTTGCTCGCGGTGTCCTCGTTGCCGTCAGAAGGCTCGGTCGGAGCGGTCGGCATGCTCGCGGAAGCATCGCCCACCTTCTTCTTGTAGAGCTTCTGCAGCGTCGCGGACTGGCGGACGATCTGCTTGGCCTGGTCCTTGGACACGCCATACTGCTTGGCCATGGTGTCGTAGTCCGAGGTGCCGATAGAATCCTCGGCGTACTTCTTCATCTCCTTAGAGGAGACGGTAATGCCCTCGTCCTCGGCAGCATCGAGCAGAATCTTGTTGCGCACGTAAGACAGGATGACGTCGGCAGAGGGGGCGGTGTAGTTGCCGTTACTATCCTTGACGGTATCGAGGCTGTACTGGCTCTCGATGGCCTCGCGCGCGGTGATGTCGCTCTTCTTGCCGCTATAACTATAGCTTGCCACGGTCGAATCGAGCTGGTCCTCGGTCAGGGTCGACGAACCGACGCCCTTGCCGCCAAAGCCGCCATTGCCCATAAAGAAGCCGACCACCGCAGCGATCACGACTGCAACCACAAAGGCGGCAATCATCGTCTTCTTGTGCTTGGATGCATGGTCGTCCGCGTCGGAGTCGTCCTCGTCTTGCTCCTCGGGCATGAGGTTCTCGTCAGCGGCATCTGCGGCGATCTGAGCCTCCAGACGGGCGTCCTCTTCCTCGGCCGTCGTGCCAGCAGCAATGTGCTCGGCAGACGTACCGGCAACCAGGTCGATCTTCTCGTCCTCGTCACCATCGGGGCCTTCGCCGCGCTCGATGATCTGGATGCCGTCGATCTCGTCCTTCTCGTCCTTCTTTTGAATCAGACCCATATCAGTTACTCCTTGTTAGGAAACATAGTCCGCAATAGAATACGCCCGACAGAGCGCCGGGCGTATTGATTCTCAGGTTATACGCAAACACTTAAGTACTATTTAGGCGTTTGCAGTCTGCATGCCTTAGGCCAGGTGCGCGATAACGGCATCGGCAAAGGCCTGCGTGCCCACAGCGCCCTCAACGGAGCCGGTCTGGGCACGACGAACGTCGCCGGTGACCTGCTCACCCTCGTCGAGCGTGGCAGAAACGGCGGCGCGAATACGATTGGCCGCGTCGTTCTCGCCCAGGTGATCGAGCATCATAGCCGCAGACAGAATCTCGGCCGTGGGGTTAGCGATATCCTGGCCAGCGATATCGGGCGCGGAGCCGTGCGTCGCCTCGAAGATGGCGCAGTCGGCACCGATGTTGGAGCCGGGGGCCATCCCTAAGCCGCCCACCAGGCCGGCGCACAGGTCGCTCACAATGTCGCCGTACAGGTTGGGTAGCACCAGGACATCGAAGTCGTTGGGGTTCTGGACCAGGCCCATGCAGGTGGCGTCGACAATCTTGTCGTTGAACTCGATATCGGGATAGTTGGCGGCCACCTCGCGCGCAACGCGCAGGAACAGGCCGTCGGTCGCCTTCATGATGTTGGCCTTGTGCACAGCCGTCACCTTTTTGCGGCCGCAGCGGCGGGCGTACTCAAAGGCGTACTCCACAATGCGGCGGCTCTTGGCGATGGAGATGGGCTTGATCGAGATGGCGGAATCAGCGGCGAAGGTCTTTTGGCCCGAGCGCTCGACGAGCTGCGAGAGTTCCTCGACCTCGGCAGCGCCCTCATCGAACTCGATACCGGCGTAGAGGTCCTCGGTGTTCTCGCGCACGATGACCAGATCGACGTCACGGAAGCGCGAGCCGTCGCCCGGCTGCGACAGGCAAGGGCGCACGCAAGCGTACAGGTCGAAGTGCTTGCGCAGGGCCACGTTGACGCTGCGGAAGCCCGTACCGACCGGTGTGGTGATGGGGCCCTTGATGGCAACCTTAGTCTCGGCAACCGCATCGAGCACGTGCTGGGGCAGCGGCGTGCCAAACTCGTCCAAGACGCCGGCGCCGGCCTCCTGGACGTTCCAGTTGATCTGGACACCGGTGGCCTCGACCACGCGGCGCATGGCCTGCGTAATCTCGGGACCGATACCGTCACCGGGAATCAGGACTACATCGTGCGCCATAATCTGTTACTCCTCGTCTTCGGCGTCGTCAGATTTTTTAACGCTAGCACGCTTCTTCTTTTTGGAGAGATCCAGGCCAAAACGTTTAACAAGCATTTCGCAAATCTCGCTCGAGCGAGCCTTGAGATAGCTGCCCTTGCCGTTCTCGGCATCGAACTTAAGACGCAGCGCAAGCTTCTCTGCGACCTCGGCGTCGATCTCGCCCTGGCCAAACTCGTACAGGCAACCGAGCATGTCGCGATACTCAAGGTCGCCGTGGTAGCACTGAATGGCCTCGTCCAGGATGGGCCAAGCCTCGCGCGAACGCTCAACGCTCGTGGCGCCCCACACGCACAGCAGGCGGAAGGCGGCATAGCGCAGCGTGGAGGAAATCTCGTCGAACAGCGCGGTCTCGGCGCCCTCAAAGGCATCGCCCATCTGCTCGGGGCAGGTGGTGGCGAGCGCCGCCAGGGCATCGAGAGCCTCCCAGCGGGTCTGAGCCTCGGGGCGGTCGAGTGCCTCGATCAGCGCGGGCACGCAGGGCACGACGCGTTGCGGGTCGCGCTCGGCCAGCAGATGCAGCACGCGGGCGGCAAACTGGCGGATGCGGCGTGTGGGGCAGCCGAGCTCCTGGACCAGGCGGTCGACGGCGTTCTCGTTCTCCTCTGCCAGCTGAAGCTGTGCCAGCTCCTCGTCGGTGAGCTGTTCGTCTTTGTTTTCTGCCATAGTTACCTCTTCTTACTATTTCTTAGCGTGCTTGCCAACACCCTTGCTGTCATCGGTGACCGAGATGAGCTGTCGGTCTGCCGCACCATTGTGACGCGCGCGGCGGCGCTCCTCGGCGTCGCCCGCATCGGCGGCGGCGCGATGGGCCTTGTTGACATTAAAGACCTCGTCGTGCTTGCGCCACGGGCCAACGGACTCGCCAAAGCTCATCTTAAGACCGGCGATAAAGCCGCCGAGCCAGCCGATCGGCGCAAACTGCACCAGCGGGAACAGCGAGAACACCCAGGTCAGCAGGACGACTGCCGCCGCTCCCGCAAAGTTGGCAATCCAGTAGTCGCGCTTGGTGATGACGCGCTTTTCGCACGCCCACTGGCCGCACAGAAAGCCGATGTAGATCGCAAAGAGAAAGAGCGCCAGCGCAAGCACCACGAACGTCCAGCTCATGGGCGCTACTCCCCGTGATGGTGGCCACAGCAGCACTCGTGGCCGTCGTCATGACCGTGGCCGCCGCAGCACTCGTGGTCCTCGCCGTGATGGTGGCCGCAACCGCACTCATGCTCGTCGCCGTGCTCGCCGCAACCGCAGCCGTCCTCGTGGGCACCGTGCTCCTCGGGGCGATACTGCGACCAGTCCAGACCGGCGGCGATGGCGTCGGCCTCCTCCTTGTAGAGGACCGTGATGGCCTGGGTGCCCAGCTTGGCGCCACCGATAGCGTCGAGCATGTCGTAGAGCGTAAAGGCCACGTCGGCGCCGGGCAGCGCGAGCTCGCGGTCGTCGGCGTAAGCAAGGGCCAGGCGCAGGTCCTTAATGAAGTGCTCGACCATAAAACCGGGCTTGTAGTCGCCGTCGAGCGCCTTGGGAGCCAGGCTCTCCATGGCGCCGGACTTGCCGGTACCGCCCAAGATCATCTGGCGGGTCTTCTCCAGGTCAAGGCCGCTCAGCTCGGCAAATGCCATGGCGTCTGCCATGCCGACCATGCAGGCGCCCAGCGACACCTGGTTGGCGAGCTTGGCAGCCTGGCCCTTGCCAGCGCCGTCGAAGCAGCAGATGTTGGCCGCAAAGGTGGCAAGGATGTCGCGGACTGGGGCGATATCGTTCTCGGTGGCGCCCACGATAGCCGTGAGCGTGCCGGCGATAGCACCAGACTCGCCGCCGGTGACGGGGCAGTCAAACGCCATGCGGCCGGAAACCTGGGCGGCCTCGGCAATGTCGCGCGCCAGCTCGGGCGAGCTTGTGGTGAGGTCGATCAGGACCGCGCCGGGCTTAGTGCACGCGAGCAGGCCGTCGCCCGCCAGGTAGAGCTCCTCGACCTCGGAGGGATAACCCACCATGGTAAAGACGACGTCGGCGTTCGCCACGGCATCTGCCGGCGTATCGGCCCAAACGGCACCGCGCTCGATAAGCGCGGCGGCCTTGGACTTAGTGCGGTTGTTGACCGTGACGGGATAGCCGGCATCCAGGATGTGGCCGGCAATGGGGGCACCCATGATTCCGGTGCCGATGAATGCGACGGAGAGCTTGTTTGCCATGAAACCTTTCCTTTTGGGTTGGGTGTTATTACCAGGTTGAATACTCGGTGCCAGCGTTGGGCTGTGAGTCGAGGGCGATTACGGACGCAGCGCTTGCCTACTGGCCGCGCACGCGGCGGGCGATGCGGTCGGAAAGCGACGCCTTGTCGGCGCGGTTCTTGCCCCAAAACGCGCAGGCCACCATGCCGGGGCCCACGTGCGAGCCAATGGTGGGACCCACGGAGCTGCGAATGATCGTGACGTCGGCGCAGCCCTCCTCCTTGCGGATGGCGGCTTCGAGCCAGTCGCCGTCCTTTTCGGCGTCGGCCGTCATGATGGCGATGGGCATGGTGCGGTCGGGCACGTAGTTCTCGCGGAACGACTTGAGGATAGACTTGAGCGCCTTCTTGCGGCCGCGGTTGACGCCGATCAGCGACAGCGAGCCGGCAAGGTCGTAGGAGAGCTCAGGCTTGACATCGAGCTTTGCCGTGAGCTGCGCCGCCGCGGGCGGAATGCGGCCGCCGGCAGCCAGTGCATCGAAGCTCTCGAGCGTAAAGTAGCCGTGGACGTAGGTCTTTGCCTCGTTTGCCCAATCGACCAGCTGCTTGGCGGTCAGTCCCGCCGAACGCTGGCGCACGGCCTCGAGCGCCAAGAGCGCGCCGGTCGCGCAGGGCAGAGCGTTGTCGACCACATAGAGCTCAAAGTTGGGATACTCGGCGCGCACGGCATCTGCCGCCTGGCATGCGGAGTTGTAGCTCGACGACAGCGCCGAGGTAAAGCACAGGTAGACCGTGGGCGTGCCCTCTTTGGCGCACTCGGTAAAGAACTCGATATAGCGACCGAGCGACACAGCCGAGGTGGACACGCGGGCGCCGGCGCGCATGCGGTCGTAGAACTCCTTAGGACTCATGCTCGACCAGATGTCGTCCGTACGCTCCTCGCCATCGATGATAAAGGGGAAACCCAGGATATCGACATCAAGGTTCGCGGCGACCTCGGGGCTAAAGTCGCAGCAGGTATCGACGACGATGCGGCAACGGTCCGAATGACCGGCGGATGCGGCCTTGTCCATCAAAGCGACTCCTTACGTAAAAAAGGCGGCCACCCGCATGGGATGGCCGCCAACCGTTAACTCATGCAAGCTAACGTATTTTACTCGTCAAGTGTTTCGATGCGGGGCTTGATGATGCCATATCCACCATTCTTACGGTGATACACCACATTGATGAGGCCGGTCGTCGCGTTCTCGAACACGTAGAAGTCGTGGCCGAGCAGATCGGTCTGCACCAGCGCCTGCTCCTCGGTCATCGGGGTGACGTCGATAACCTTCTCGCGGACGAGCAGGTCGTCCTCCTCCTCGGGCAGTAGCAGGTCGGCCAGATCCTCGACGCGCTCGACCGGCGCAACATCCGCGGCGCTGGCACCACCCTGGCGGTTGTCCACGACCTTGGTCTTGAACTTGCGCAGCTGGCGGGTGACTTTATCGGCGGAGAGGTCGATGGCGGCATACATATCTGCGCCGTGCTCGGCAACGCGAATCACAGAGCCGCGGGCACGAACCGTGACCTCGACGATTGCCGGGTTGGGGTTCGAGGGGTTCTTCTCATAACGAAGCACGACGTCGACTGTCATGGGCTCGATGTCGAAAACCTTGAGCGCCTCGCCGATCTTCTCATCCACATGCGCACGCAGAGCATCGGTTACCGTCGTCTTGCGTCCAGAAACCTTGATATCCATACGTGGCTCCAATCTGCCTCGGGGACTTACTGTACTGGCTATGTACCCATTGCCGTGCATTTAATCACGCGGATTCCTAAAGACCCGAATAACGATTGCTTGATACCGCATACCGAAGTCTCGCACTTTTCCGTGGCAAAGTGCGCTATGGGAGGGCGTCGGCGGCTTTGTATTTGGTCCCGAAAATTGGCTTTGACCTGCTGGTTTTATTGGGATGAAAAAGCCGGGCTCCCCTATTGGGGAAGCCCGGCAGTGCGTGTTGAAACCGTGAAGAGGTGTCCTTTCCAACGTATAGGAGACACCACCCCTAGCAATAACTAGCTATTGAGCTTGTTAATGTTGTCGTCGGTGATGGCGCCCTCCTGGCTGGACGATTTATCCTCGGAGGATGCGGTCTCATTGTTGGAATCGGAGGACTCGCTGCCGGAGGACGTGGTCTCACTGGACTCAGAGTCGCCCGGCTGCACGTTAGCGCCCGAAACCGTCTTAGTGGTGAGGTCGTAGGGAATCTGGCCGTACCAGACGCAGTGAACCGCCTCGAGCGTGCCGTCGACCGTGATGTCGTCGAGGGCATCACTCACGGCACGGCACAGTTCGTCATTGGACGAGAGGCCCGCAACACCAAGCGTCGAGGGCGCCTCGAGCGCACCGACATAGGAGACCTCGCTCATCAGGCGTGCAAGATAGCCGCCGGCTGTGGAGTCGCAGATCACATAGTCGACCTCGCCAGACTCGAGCGCCTCAAAGCACTCGTTGATGTTGGAGTAGGTCTTTTGGTTGGCGGTGATGCTCTGCTTAGCAAGCGCCTCCTGCGAGGCCGAGGACATCTGGACACCCAGAGTAGACGTGTTAAGGGTATCGGTGGAAACGCTTAGCGACCCACCATCGCTGGTTTTACCGAACACGGAAGCGGCATCGTACAGGCAGGTGCCGAGCGAGCTAACGTCCCCGTCCGTGGAGTTGATCTCGCCGATAAAGATATCAGCCTTTTTGTCGCCGAGCGCGGAACCTGCCGAGGACGCATCGACAAAGGCGACCTTAAGGCCCATGCGGCTTGCGAGGGCGCGGGCAGCATCGACTGCATACCCCGTAAGCTCGCCGTCGGCGCCCTGCATTGCCTGCGGCGCATCGGAAGTATCGAGGGCGACCGTCAGGGTTCCGGGAGTGACCAGGGCATCGTCCGACACCGCCGGCGTGACAGCCTCGTGCTCGATCTTGTCGATCGTGGGCGTCGTGAACGTGGACAGTGGGTTGAACGCGCATCCGCTCAGACCCAAAACGGCAATGACCGCCGCGGTCCCAGCACCTAACCGAGCCGCGTGCATCAAGCTGCCCCTCACCATGTCCACTACCCTGCCTTCTGTGTCGTATACAATCCGTGCGTTGCGCGGAATAACTGGTTGTTCCCACCAGCTGACCTGGTATTTGACCCCACACTTGCGCACCGGGGTGTTTGCTCGGGAGGCCGCAGCCACCTTCACGACTGGCCCGCTCGCCCGCGAGGCGGTATTGCCCCAAAGAAAGTAGAACGGACGGTGCGGCTTACATCTAGGACGCGCCATGATCGCGCCGCGCGCACGCGGTCGCTTACGTGGATCCCTTTGACCGCGTCTGTCTTGGACTAGGATGGACATTTCGTCCGTCCGCAACCACAGCCTGGCAGGAACGTAGCGCATTATAGCTAAGTTCAAGCTAAAGTTTAAGGTTAGGGACGTCATTCGCATCGCGAGTACAGATTTCGCAGGTCGGAGTGGGCTATTCGTGCCCCTATGAAGCCCGGAGCTCCCCTGTGGGGAGCTCCGGGGCACCCTTCTTAGGGTGCCGTGGCCAAAAAATGGCAAATATGAGTACTGTCACCAATTTAGTAACAGGTAATTTTGGCCTCTCGGACAGGTTTTGCGCTCAGTGTCGCCAACCTGATACTTAGTTATTCTGCATTTGTTTATTATCTTCTTACTTTACGCCACCTCCGAGTCTTAAATTCCCTGATTTTGCTGTTACTGATTTAGTGACAGTACTCATATTTGCCATTTTTTGGCCAGGGTATATGATTAACCCCCTATTTTCGTCGCGAATTAGACCGGCTTAAGCCCAAAACACGCCCGCAGCGTGTTAAGCAACGCCTCTTGCTTCTTCCTGCGGGCATCGACACGATTCCGGTACCGCTTTCGCATACGCTGGTGCATGCGCCATGCGAGCGCTTCCATCGCTTCCATGTCGCAGAGCATTTCGTTGTTGACCGTCGCGACCTCGATTCCCATAGTAATCAAGCCCGTGTTGCGTTTTTCATCATGGATACGTCCCTTCCGGGAGGAATGGCCCAGCTCACCGTTGTATTCAAGGTCAAACCGGGCTGTTTCCTGATACGCATCGCAAATTGCATGCGGCATCCTTGAGATTGCCTGCGCGCGGTCATCGAACTCGATCTTGTAGTCGGTCTTAAAAGGACCGCAGGCAAACCCACCATAGGAAAACGGAAGCGAAAACAGAGCGAGCATGATGCACTCCATGGGCGAGCGCAGGTTTTCTGACAGGTAGGGGCACAGGCGCAGCAGCTGTTTAGCGGCACTCCCCTTGCATGCGGCAAGGTAATCTGCCAGGCGATCGGGCGTCAGCACCGGCTCGACTTCAAAGTAGCCCACATCTGGCGGTTGATCCTTATCCTTTGCAAGCCTGTTCACGGTGGGTGAGCTGTAGGGAGGCAGATACTTCCCGCGATCGCTCAGTGAAATCTTGGAACACAGTTCCTGGGCCAGGGCAAACGCCTGGATACAGCCGACCTCGCGGGCGACGGCAACACAAAGGGCCTCGGGAGATAGGCTGTACACCCCCGGTTCTACCTCTAGAATCGAGCCAGCAGGCAACCCGGAACACACGGACCAGCCCACGCCAGGCATGCGGCGGCGCTGCGCCGCAGATCCCACCAGCAAGCACAGATCCTCTTGCACCTCGCCGCCTTTGGCTCCAATTCGCACCAAGTCGGGAAGATAGATATCCTCGCTCGAAGGCGATGACGTACACAGCACGCGGCGCTCCTCATCGGGCTCAAGGTCCTTCCAGCCGATGTAGCCCATCTGCCGGCGCTCGGCTCGAATCATACGCAACGCCGAGGCGCCCGTCAGGATCACGGAAGCCGCTAGCTGCTCTTTTGTCGGCTTGTTGCATTGCCTGATTGTTACCGCCACATGAATCACCCCTACCAAACGCGTGCGAGAGCGAGGCCATCAACGGCCGCGGCACCGGCGCGCTTGAGTTCCGCCGAAGCTGCCGCCATCGTCGCACCCGTGGTGATAACGTCGTCGATAAGCAGCAGGCGGCGGCCCCGCACGTCCTCAACGGTCTCGTACATGCCTCGGGCGCGTTCACGGCGTTCTTCACGGCCGAGTTCACGCTGGTCGCCATGGCCGTACTTAACGAGGGCATCGAGCAACGGAACACCCGACAGCTCGCAAAATGGGCGCGCGATGGCTTCCATATGATCGAAGCCGCGTCGCCGAAACGCCGCCGCCGTCGCGGGCACAAACACCACTGCATCGTCGCCGGACAACACGCCGCCGTAGCGTTCGGGCGCCGCGACCTGGGCATGTAAGGCGGTATCGTATAGCAGCTCCGCCAGATACGGCGCCAGGCGTCGCTCGCCCGCGTCTTTGTACGCTTTAATGATCCGCGGCAGCGGATGCGTGTAAACGGCACATGCGAGGCACCGGTCGAGCGCTTCGGCCATCGCCGAAGACGTACCCTCGACCGAGCACTCGGTGCACAGCAAGTCTCCAAACGGGGCGCCGCATCGAGTGCAGATATGCCGCGGGTCGATGAGTGCAAGCGCCGCCAAGCAGTCTTGGCAAATTAGCGCTCCGGAGCGCTCGCAGCCGGCGCATCGCGTAGGCGACAACGCCTCAAGCGCCTCGTGCGCCGTCCGCTCGGCAAACGGTAGCAATTCGTCCGCAAACGGTAGGATGCCGGCACCTTGCAGGCATCCCAACACATTCAAATGTCTCTTCACGACACAACCCTCCCTACGCTCGGTCGCAGGGAGGGTTGTTGATTCAGCGCTATGGTACCCCGACGCGTTTGGGGCCAGGCAGGTTAAATCCGTTTGCGGGCGTTATTCGCCGGTGGGCGGTTGCGGTGCGGACGAGTTTTGGGTCGAGCCCTCGCCACCATCTTGACGAGGTTTGCGGGAACGACGACGGCGACGGCGCTTCTGGCCCTGGTCGGCCGAACCCTCGCCACCACGATCTTCGCGCGACTCGCGTTCGTCGCGAGCAGCGCCGCGCGCGGCCTTGGCAGCCGCCCCTCCGCCATCTCCGGGGCGACGACGCGTGACCTTGACCTCGCCATCCGAGACCTGATCGGCAACGGAGGGCACCGAGGGCTTTTGCTGCGTGCCCGAGGAATGGCGGCGACGCGGACGCGGGGTGCGCTCGTCATCGTTGCGCTGCTTGCCACCCTTTTCGGCAGGTGTATCGGAACCCGAACCACCCTTGGGGGCGGCACCGGCTTCGCGAGCGGCTGCGGCGCGGAAGGCGTCCTCGCGCTCCTCGCTCGACAGATGGCGGCGGCGACGGCGCGTGGGATTCATGCCACCGCCGCGATTTTGCTGTTGAGGCTGCTGAGCTTCGCGCTCGCGGGGGGAATTCTTGCCTGCGGGAGCGGCCTCGCCGGCATCGCCCGAACCCGAGCGCTTGCGGCGGCGACGTCCACCGGCAGCCTCCTCAGCCTCGGGTGCCTCGGCCTTGCCGCGACCCTTACCGCGGCCGCGACCCTCGCCCTGGCTCTGACCGGCACGGGTATCGGCGTCCGCATCGCGACGGCGGCGCTTGGGCATCGACGTGCCGGCCAGACGGTCGGCGCTCGACAGGCCATCGCCCACGTCGACGCCGTTCTCGCGGTCGAGCTCCATAAGCGCCAGGCGCATCTCGGGCGACTCGATGCGCTCGAGCACGTCGCGCGTCACGCAGTCGGGGCGGCAGCTGCAGCCCTGCTCGGCGGCCTTCTTTTTGCAGCCCTCCGAGCACGTCATATCGGCCAAGTTGACCTTAAAGACTTTGCCGTTCTCCAGGCGCAACACCAGCTGCTCACGCGGCGTGTCATATTCCTGGATGCGCGCCTTGCCAAGTGGCGTATCGATAAGTGTCTTCTTTTTGGGCGCGCGGCTCTTAAAGTCCTTGTACGCCTCGAACTCGTAGCGCAGGCAGCACATCAGGCGGCCGCAGACGCCGCTAATCTTGGACGAGTTGAGCGGCAGGTCCTGCTCTTTTGCCATGCGGATCGAAACCGGCTCAAACTGTCCGCCAAAGCGCGTGCAGCAGAGCTCCTGGCCGCACTGAGCATAGCCGCCCACCAGGCGGGTCTCGTCGCGCACGCCGATCTGGCGCATGTCGACGCGAATGTGCAGCGTCGAGGACAGGTCCTTGACGAGCTGACGGAAATCGACGCGTTCCTCGGCAGCAAAGTAGAACACGGCCTTCTCGCCGCCAAACAGGTACTCGACGCCGACCGGCTTCATCTCGAGGTCGAGCTCCTTGACCAGGCGGCGGAAGTCGACCATGGCCTCGTCACCCTGGATAGCCAGGTCGTCGGCAAGCTGCAGGTCGATGTCGCTCGCTACGCGCAGCACGGGCTTGAGCGGCTGACCGATCTCGTCTTGCGGCACCTCGAAGGGATCGGCCGTGACCAGGCCGATCTCGGTTCCGCGCTCGGTAGAACAAATGGCATAATCGGCCTCGAGGATATCCAGATCCTGTGGGTCGAACCACAGGTCGCGCGAGGCGTAGGTAAACTTAACGGGTACGACTAACGGCATTTCAGTGCCTTCCTGATATCGAACAGCATGACCTCGATGGCCAGCTGGGGAGTAACGTTTCTGGCGATGTTGCGCTCAGCGGTGGCAACCGCCTCGAGCGCCTGGGTGGCACCCGCAACATTCGTCGCCGCGGCAAGCCGCCCGATCGTGTCGCGCACGTCCTCGTTCACAACGTCTGCCGCCTCATTCTGAAGCGTCAGCAGCACGTCGCGCATGAGCGTCCGCGCGCTCGCCAGCGCTTCCATGATACCCGAACGCTCGCGCGCGTTGAGTTCGCGCTTGTTGCGGTCCTCAAGCTGCTTCAATGCTCCACGCGACAGGTAGTCGGCGTTTTGCTCGAGCACCTTTTCCTGCGTGGACTTGACCTCGGCGAGCGGCGCCTTGACGGCGACGATGAGCGACTTGGCGCGACTGAGCACATCGGCCTCATCGGCAGCGATGAGTGAATCGATGGCGCGAACCATCTGACGGCGGGCGTCCTGGCGCTCGGCGCTCTTGAGGAGCTCGATGCCACGCGTGGGGCTTCCCGCCACGGCAACGGCCATACGGCAACGCGCGATATCCTGACCGGTGGCGCGGCTCACGGCCTGCGCGGCGACGGCGGGCGACACCAGCCGAAACGGCACGCACTGGCAGCGGCTCACGATGGTGGGCAACATCACGTCTGCCGAGGTGCCCAGCAAGATAAACATAACGCCCTCGGGCGGCTCCTCGAGCGTTTTGAGCAGTGCGTTGGCGGTGTTGGCACGCAGTTGCTCGGCACGGTCGATGATGTAGACCTTGGCCTTGGCACGGATGGGCGCCAGTGGCACGTCATCGAGCAGCTCGCGGGTCTGGGCAATGAGGTAACCCGTGGCGCTCTCGGGCGTGTAATAGTGCACGTCGGGGTGCGTATGGCGGGCGACGCGCACGCAGCTATCGCATGAGCCGCAGCCATTCTGCTCGCACAGGAAGGCTTGGGCGAGCGCCCACGCGGCGTCGAGCTTGCCCGCGCCGGGAGCGCCCAAAAACAGGTAGGCGTGCGATGCGCGACCGCTAGCGACGGCATTGGTCAAAAAGTCACGCACGCGCTCTTGGGTGTCGAGCTTGGCCAGCAGGCTTGCCTGAGCGGGGGCCATGTTACTCGGCCTCCTTGGCAAGCGCGGCGGCGACGGCTTCCTGCGGAATGTCGAGACCGTACGCGCGAACCTGCTCGACCGTCTTCTCGAAGACTTCCTCGACGGTCGTAGTGGCGTCGATGAGCTTTACGCGGTCTGGCTCCTCGGCAGCAATTGCGCAAAACCCCTCGTAGACACGCTCCTGGAATGCCATGCCCTTAGCCTCCATGCGATCTGCCGCGCCACGGGCTGCCATGCGTAGCGCCGCCTGCTCGGGCGTGATGTGGTAGACGAGTGTGAGCGCCGGGTGCGTTCCCGCGACGGCCAGGTTGTTGGCGTCGCGCACCATCTGGCGATCGAGGCCGTCGGCAAATGCCTGGTAGCAGGTCGTGGAATCGTAGAAGCGATCGCACAGGACCACCTTGCCGGCCGCAAGGGCGGGGGCTATGACCTCGTGCACCAACTGGGCACGCGCAGCCTCGTAGAGCAACAGCTCGCAGGTATCGCCCATCGCCGTGTTGGCGGGGTCGAGCAGCAGGGCGCGAATCTTTTCGCTGATGGCAGTGCCACCCGGCTCGCGCAGAGTTACGACCTGATAGCCAGCGAGTTCGAGCGCGCGGGCAAGCAGGCGCGCCTGCGTGGACTTGCCGGCACCGTCGACGCCCTCGAGCGTGATAAAGCTATGTTGAGCAGGCTCAAAAGCCATGGGCGCAGCCCCTTCCTACAAGGCGCGTAAATGCAGATATATCAACCAAGCCATGATACCCCAGTGCTCGGCGCGTCCCCAATGGCTAAAGGCGCCTTTCCAAAGTTGCGGTGAAATAGGGACTGATTGAAGCTCTGAGACCGCCAAACAGTCCCTATTTCACCGCAACTTATGATGGGGAATTTTGGATGCTGGGTATAATCGTCGTATTGCATTGAAATGTGGCGAAAGGAGTGGCAATGTCTCGGTATTGCGCCTCGTGCGGCAAGCTTCTTGCAGATGATGCCAAGTTCTGCACCTCATGCGGTGCACCCGTTGAGCAAACAGCCGCAAGCGATAGCCAGCCCGCTTTTGAGCAGACCGGCTCCCTTGATACGCCGCAAGCCAAGGCGGATGACTCCCTCGCCTATAGCCCCGACCCTGCCGCAAGGACCGAGGCCGTCGAGACCACGCAGCGCATACCCGTCGCGAGCGGCTCGCCCCAACAGCAGCCGGCTCCCGCATACGCGCCCGCTTCGCCACAGACCCCCGCTCCCAAAAAGAGCGGCACCGGGCCGCTTATCGCCGTTATTGTTGTGCTGGTGGCGATCATCATCGCCCTGGTCATCTTCTTTGCGATCAGACCGTTCGACAACGCCGCCACGCAGACGACTGCCGAGGTAGCTAAGCTGCACCATGACGTCGACGACGATGACCTAAAGCCTCTCGGCAATCCCAACAGCCTGTACGACGATGATGACGATGACGACGAGGATGGCGGCGAAGCAACGCTCTCCGAGCAGAACCTCTACCGTCGCCTGAGCGAATACTACGACCTGCTCGAAGATCTCGACAGCCAGGTCCGTGGCTGCGCGCAGAACTTCAACGGCAACTATCTGGAAGAGGATCGAACCACCCGTCAAAATCTCGCCGACGTCGCCGAGCGCACGGAGGACACCATCGAGCAGTATTACGACATCGTCGAGGACCTGGACGTCCCGACGAGCTCCAAGAACTACAGCTCCTGGAAGGATATCATCGCCCTGTACGACGACCTGGATCACCGCATTGACGCAATCTGTGATGCCTGGGAGATCAGCCTGAAATACGCCAAGCCTGCGGACCACAAGAATGAGATCGTGGCGCCGCTGTCGCGCGACAACATGGCGGGCACCAATGACAATAAGTACCGCCTAGACTTTGAGGAGCGCTATCCCGGCGCTAAGCCTGTCGAGGTGAACTAGCGCTTTGTCGTTCCCGAGCCGACAGTTAGGGACGTTCCTAAACTGCCGGCAGAAAAGGAACGTCCCTAACTGCCAGTCAAAAAAACGAGCGAGGATCGCGGGGTCCTCGCTCGTTTTTTTGGGCAATGTTTCGACTGCGCCGTTACTTGTCGGCGGCTGCTTTCTTGGCAGTCGACTTCTTCGCGGTCGTCTTCTTGGCGGCAGTGGCTTTCTTAGCCGTCGTCTTCTTTGCCGTGCTCGCCTTGGTTGTGGTCTTGCGGCCGCGGGCGGGCTTCTTCTCCTTGGTCGGGCAGTCCATGTTCACGCAGATGCGCCACGGACCGCGCGCCGTGTTGACCACCACGATGGGGGCGCCGCACTCGGGGCAGGTCTCGCCCGTCGCCTCGAGCTTACCGCGCGCCGGCAGAGGATAGCTCACGCCGCAGTCATCGTAGTTGGTGCAGCGGATAAAGCGCTTGCCGCTCTTCTCGCTCTTGTGCGCGATCAGGTCGCCATGGCGTCCGGCCTCGGCGCACACCTTGCACTCGCCCACCTTAAGATCGGGCTCGTAGTTGGTGGGGCACGTGGGGTTCACGCAAATCTCGAAGGCCTTCTGGCGGAACGGCTGGCACTTAATGCGCGGCGCGCCGCACTCGGGGCACACGGCCGCCTCGCCCTCGAGCGGGCTCACCTTGACGCCGCTCGGCACCGGATAGGTCACATCGCAGTCGGGCCAGCCCATGCAGCCGATAAAGCTGCCGCGGGTCTTGGCGCTCGTCTTCATAACCAGGTCCTTACCGCACTTGGGGCAAGCGCCCACGCGCGCATCGGCCGTGACGGCGTCGCTGATGGCGTCGCCCAGTTCCTGCGTATGTTTGAGCAGCTCGTCGAGCACGCCGGCCAGCAGCGCGCGCGAGTGCGTCACGACATGTTCTTCGGTGTCCTCGCCGCGCTCCACGCGGGTCATGTCGCCGTCGAGCTCGCTGGTCATATCGGGGCTCGTGATGCGCGGGGCAAACTGCGACAGTGCATCGATAATGGCGATGCCCAGCTGGCTCGGCTCCACGGGATCATTTTTGAGATAGCGCACGGCATACAGGCGCTCGATGATGCTCGCGCGCGTGGACTTGGTGCCCAGGCCGCGCTTTTCCATCTCCTGCACGAGCTTGCCCTGGCTGTAGCGCGCGGGCGGCTCGGTCTGCTTGGCCTCGAGTTTAATGTCGAAAACGTCGACCGTATCGCCCTGCTCCAGCGGCGGCATCTGCTCGTCGCGCTTAAGTCCATACGGATACGCCTCGCGGAAGCCCGGGGTCACGAGCACGTCGCCCGAAGCCACGAACGGCTCGCCGTTGACGTCGAGCTCGAGCTTGGTGTTCTCGATGGTCGCGGGCCCCATGAGCGTTGCCAGGAAGCGGCGGGCAATGAGGTCGTAGAGCTTGCGCTGGCCGCCGTCGAGCGTGGACGGATCGCCCTCGCCCGTGGGATAGATCGGCGGATGGTCGGTAGTCTCGACCTTGCCGCGCGTGGGCTTCATGGGACCGGCGAGCACCTTTTTGCACACGGGCGCCAGCGCCGGGTTGATCTTTGCCAGGTCGCTCACCACGGCGCCCAGATCGAGCGTCGCAGGGTACACGGTATTGTCGACACGCGGGTAGCTGATGAGACCGGCCATGTAGAGGGACTCGGCGATTCGCATCGTACGCGCAGGCGAGATGCCCTCGGCCGCAGCGGCAGCCTGCAGCGAGGTCGTCGCAAACGGCGTGGGAGGCTGCTGCTTACGCGAGCGCTTGGTCACCGCGGCAACGGTCGCCGTCTTGGCACCGTCGACGTGACCATACGCCGTCTCGGCAGCATCCTTGTCGGTAAAGCGCGCTGTCTTGTGCGCGATCTTAAAGCGGTCGTCCTCGGCGGCACCCTGCGCGGCACCCATACCGCGAATCTGCCAATAGTCCTCGGGCACAAACGCCATACGCTCGCGCTCGCGCTCGACCACCAGGGCAAGCGTCGGCGTCTGCACACGACCGGCGGAACGCACGTTGCCAAAGCCGCCAAACTTGGCGAGCGTCAGATAGCGCGTGAGCACCGCGCCCCAGATAAGGTCGATGTGCTGACGGCTCTCGCCGGCGTCGGCCAGGTTCTGGTCGAGCGAGACGAGATTATCGAAGGCGTGCGTGATCTCGGCCTTGGTAAACGAAGAATACTGGGCACGGGCGACCGGCAAGTCCGGCGCAACCTCGCGCACTTTGTTGAGGGCGTCCGAGCCAATCAGCTCGCCCTCGCGATCGAAGTCCGTGGCGATGATGACGCTGTCGGACTTTTTGGCGAGGTTCTTAAGCGAGCGGATGAGCTCTTTCTCGGCCGGAAGCTTAATGACGGGCGCCCAGGTGAGATAGGGCAGGCTCTCGAGCTTCCAGCCCTTGATGGAAATGCCATCGGCAAGGAACGGCTTGCGCTTGGTGTCGTACGGCGGGCGGGCCAGGCCATCGGGCATATCGGCCGGCAGCATTTCGCCGTCCTCCGTGACCGAATACCAGCCCAACTTTTTATCGAACAGCACACTGTCGCAAAAATCGGGTGCCAGGATGTGACCGGCAAGGCCGATCGTCACGCACTCCTCGCCCTTCCACTCAAAACGGTAGATAGCGGTGTTGTACACCTTGTCCTTTTTGGGCTTGCCCGTGGACAGACGCTCGGCGATCTGACGCGCGGCGTCGTTTTTCTCAGCGATGATGAGCTTCAAAAGAGGCTCCTATCTCGTGTGTCTGCGGCTGCGCCCGCCCTCTTGGCGGCCGACTTACGCCCTTGCTTGCTCAATCTGCCCGATGAGCCAATCGCACCAGGCATCCATGCCCTCGCCCTTGCGCGCGCTCACGGCAAACCGCGGCGCTTGCGGATTGAGGTCATCGAGGGTCTTAGTATACCTATCCATGTCAAAATCGAAAGCCGGGGCCACGTCGACCTTGTTGAGCAGCTGCGCGCCGGCGTGTTGGAAGATGCCCGGGTACTTGATGGGCTTGTCGTCGCCCTCGGGCACCGAGAGGATCATGATGGACAGGTTCTCGCCCAGGTCAAAGTCGACTGGGCAGACCAGGTTACCCACGTTTTCGATAAAGATGACGTCGATGTTTTCCAGACCCACAGCTTGGTCGAACGCGTCAACGGCCTCCATGATCATGTTGCCCTCGAGGTGGCACAGGCCGCCCGTGTTGATCTGGATGGCGGGCATGCCGGCTTCCTTCATGGTGATGGCGTCGACGTCCGAGGCGATATCGCCCTCGATAACGGCACAGCGCAGGCTGGCTTTGTCACGCAGGCGCTCGTTGGTGCCCAGAATCGTGGTGGTCTTACCCGAGCCAGGGCTCGACAGCACATTGATCACGTAGGTGTCCGTCTGCTCAAACCGCTTACGCAGCTGATCTGCCAGGCGCTCGTTGCGCGACAGAATCGGCGACGCGATATCAATCGTTTTCTCGGCCATACTTAGCGCTCCTTACTTTGGCCCTTTTATACCCCATCGCTAGATGGCGAGCGTGCTAATCGTCGGGGGTCTCGATCTCGATACTTGCGATGTCGAGTTCGCGGCCATGCAGCAGACGCACGTTGGCACCGCCACATTGGGGACAACGGCAATGGAAACGGTCGTGCTCAAAGACCTCACCGCAGTCCAGACACTCGCTTTGTGGATGGACTTCCTCCACGGCAAGCTCGCAGCCGCGCGTGAGCGGGTCCTCGTCGCGAAACGTCTCCCACGCAAAGTCAAGCGCCTCGCGCACGACCTCGGTCATATCCCCGATACGCAGCGTTACCAAAACGGCGCGCGAGGCCCCCGCCCCACGCGCCGCGCGAATCACTGTATCGAGTATGCCGTTGACAATGCCAACCTCGTGCATACCGATTTACTCCTCGTCGTCCTCGTCGTCCGAGAACAGGTCCAGACGGCTCACGAACAGGCCCTCCTTGCCCTCGCGCGCGGTAATGACCACGCGAGCGATGGCGAGCGAAATCTCGTAGAGCGAGAGCAGGGCGCCATACATGAGACCCAGCGTAACGGGCGAGCCGTCGGGCGTAATCACAGCCGAACCCACGAGCAGGCCTACGTACACGTAGCGCCAGGCGCTGCGGAAGGCCGCATAGGACACGATGTGGAAAACGGACAGGTAGAAGATGATGAGCGGCAGCTCAAACGCCACACCAAAGCCGATCATAAAGAGCAGCTCCATGTTGACGTAGTTCTCCAGATCGGGCAACGCCGTAGCGACAGCCGAGGTCTCGCCGATGAGCCACTCAAAGCCCGCCGGGATGATGATGAAGTAGCAGAAGATGGCACCCAGGAAGAACAGCACCGTCGAGGCGAGCACCGTGGGCACAACCCACTTGCGCTCGTTGGGGCGCAGTGCCGGCAGGAAAAATGCCAGAATCTGCCAGATGATCATGGGCGTGCACATGACCACGGCCATCTTGATGGCAAGCGAGAAGCGCAGGCCAAAGCCGCCGAGCGTGGTGGTGATGTAAAACTTACCGTCCGGCACAAAGGAGCGGATGGGGTCCTCAAGAATATCGAGCACCACGGGCGTGGCAAAGTACAGCACGATGGCGGCGGCAAACACCGAAACGACCACGATGGTCAGGCGGCGACGGAGCTCTCCCAGGTGATCGAAGAGCGGCATGCGCGCAGGTCCGATCGGCATTACTCATCGCCTCCCTTCGGGGCGTCGGCGGCAGCAGCCTCGGCATCGTCCTCGACCTCGAGCTCGCGAGCGAGCTGGTCGACGACGGCCTTGCGCTTGCGGGGACGACGGGCGTAGAGGTCAGCCGTCGTGGGCTCTGCCGGCTCGGGCTCGGGCTCTGCAGCAGGCTCGGGCTCGACGGCAGCAGCAGGCTCTGTACCCTCGGCCTCATCAACAGCGCCTTCGCCCTCAGCAGCACCCTCGCTTGCGGCCTTCTCGGCAGCAAGACGGGCGCGACGCTCGGCAAAGGTCTCCTTCTTGGCGGGCGCTGCCGTCTCGGCGGCATCCTCGTCCACATCGGAATCGTCGTCGGTCGCAGCAGTCTTCTTGGGCTTGACCGGGGCCGACGCGGCCTCGCTCACCGGATCGATAATCTCGGACTGAACAACGGCCGTCATCTTTTCCTGCGTCTCGCGGAACTGACGGATGGCACGGCCGATCGTGCGGCCCATCTGTGGGAGCTTATCCGGGCCAAACAGCAAAAAGCCGAAGACCACGATGATTGCCAGCTCACCCTCTCCAATACCAAACACACATACCTCCAAGGCTCGATGTGAGTCGAGCCCGCACCGCGCCATTCGGCCGGAACTCGTCTATTCATTCGGTCAAGTATAGCGCCCGGACGCCAAAACGTCCGAGCGCATCACAAACATATGCCAAACGGCACGCCCTTTTGGGACAAAGATTATGCAGCGGTGATCGAAATCTCCTGGTCGACACCCAACAGCTGAACCACGCGCATCACCTGGGGCTGCACATTGGTGCAGCTAAAGCGCTTGCCGTGGTCGACCGCGTGGTGCGCGGCGCCCACGAGCACGCCAATGCCCGTCGAATCGATGTAGCTCACCTGGGCAAAATCGAGCTCAACGGCCTCGGTGGGCTGCTCGAGCGCCAGGTCGATGGCATTGCGCAGGCTATCGGCGTTAGAGATATCGATCTCGCCGGTTACCTTAATGGTGTAGAGCTCTGGCGTGGGGTTGGTGGAAATTCCCAAATCCATGTATACGCTCCTTTACGTATCGAAAGTGCGGATAGTACGGGAAGCCGCGCGTTAGGCGCGCTCGGCACGCGCAAGCTCGGCAGCGACGAGCTTAACGGCCAGCACCAGCACATCGAGCGCGGCCTCCAGGTCCTCGACCGTGGGATAGCTCGGCGCGATGCGGATGTTGGTGTCACGCGGGTCCTTGCCATAAGGCCAAGTGGCACCGGCCGGCGTGAGCTTGACGCCCAGGTCGGCACAAAGCGCGGCGACCTTTTGAGCCGAGCCCTCGGGACCATCAAAGCTCACAAAGTAGCCGCCGCGAGGATGCGTCCAGGTAGCACAGCCCGTCTCGCCCAGGCCCTCGGTGAGCTTGCGCTCAACGGCCTCAAAGCGCGGGCGCAAGAACTCAGCATGCTTTTTCATGTGCTCCTTGACCGCCTCGATGGTGGGAAGGAAACGCACGTGGCGCAGTTGGTTGAGCTTGTCGGCGCTGATGAGGCCGGCCTTCAGGCGCTTGGAGAACTCGGCGATGACCGCGGGGCTCGCACCGATAAAGCCGATACCGGCACCCGGGAAAGTGATCTTGGACGTCGAGGCGAATGCCACCACGCGGTCCTCGGTGCCCGCCGTGCGGGCAAGATCGAAGATGTTGGCGAGCTCGTCGGTCTCGTCGTACAGGTCGTGCACGCAGTAGGCGTTGTCCCAGAAGATGCGAAAATCGGGTGCGGCCGTGGGCATCTCGACCAGGCGGCGCACAGTGTCCTCGCTAAAGGTGATACCCGTGGGGTTGGAATACTTGGGCACGCACCAGATGCCCTTGATGGAGTCGTCGGCGGCAACCAAGCGCTCGATCTCGTCCATGTCGGGTCCGTTGTCGGTCATCGCGACGGGGACATTCTCGATACCCAGATCGGCGGTGATGCCAAAGTGGCGGTCGTAGCCGGGAACAGGGCACAGGAACTTGACCTTCTTGCCGTCATGCGCGGCCTCGTAAGCCTCCCAAGGCTCGCTGCCGCACGAGCCGCAGCGCCAGAACATGCCGGCGATATCGTGCTCGATCAGCAGGCTCGACGAACCCAGCACGAGCGTCTGCTCGGCGGGGCAACCCAGGAACTCCCCTGCCAGCTTGCGTGCCGAGGGAATGCCCTCGAAGCAGCCGTAGTTGGAGCAGTCGACGTTGCCGTCGTGCAGATCGGCATCGGCATTGAGGATATCGAGCATGGGTCGAGAGATGTCAACCTGGGAGGGCGACGGCTTGCCGCGGGCCATGTCGAGCGCCAGGCCCTTGGCCTTGACCTCGGCGACCTCGGCCTTGAGCGCATCGATGGCGGCATCGAGTTCGGTGGTTTCCATCTTCTGGTAGATCGTCTGCATGGGTGCGACCTTTCGCGAAGCGGTACGTTGCAGTTTGTCTAAGTATAGACCGCCACCGCCGCAACGTTATGAAGCCGTGATAGATTAAGTTCATCGCAATGAATTACGAATCGCCGCGCATGCCGGCGTGGGGCGCCCAAGGAGGCACTATGGAGTACGGATCGTTTCAGGCCGAGGAATTCGGCGACCTGCAGCGCCTGGTCGACGGACTGTTTTACGACCGCCACGCCATCGACCGCCTCGATTTGATCGTACAGGCCGAAATCTTGGACCTGGCGCCCGATCTCATGGAAATCGTCAACCTGCTGCCGCCCGGCTATTACGATCGCCAGTCACTTTGCGACCAGCTCAACTCCGCCTTGGCCGCCCACGGCTGGGGCGCCGTCTACGGAACGGTGGAATAAACCTAGTCATTGGGGACAGACTTAAATGACTAGTCAACCATATGCCCCCAATGACTAAAACGCCGCCTGTGATGGTGTTCACAGGCGGCGTTTTCAAACTTGTATGTGCCCTTACTCGTCCTTGGGCGCGGGGTGTTTGCAGACCACGCTCATGTAGATCATGCCGAGCACGGCGGCGGTGACCGAACCGGCAAGGATGGCGGCCTTGGCAGCAAGAACCTCAAACTGGGCCGTCGGGAAGGCGAGACCGCTGATGAGAATCGACATGGTAAAGCCGATGCCGCCCAGAATACCCACGCCGGCAATCATGTGCCAGTTGACGTTGCGCGGTAGCTCGCAGGCCTTGAGCTTGACCAAGGCGAACGTCATGCCAAAGATGCCGATCGGCTTGCCCAGCAGCATGCCAAAGTACACGCCGAGCGTCACCGGGTCGGTGAGCAGCGTGCTCATGTCCACGCCCACTAGGCGAACCTGTGCGTTGACGAACGCAAAGATCGGCAGAATCACAAAGTTGACCGGCGTGGAGATCAGACGCTCCATGCGGATGAGCGGCGGGGTCACGCGGTGCATGACGCGCTCGACCTTGGTGGTCGAGACGGTAAAGTCATGCTGGCCCAGGATGTGTGCCTCGTCGTCGTAGCGGTCATCGAGCAGCGGCAGACACTCGCCCAACCAATCGGTGAGGCTATCGAGCTTAACGCCGCACTTGGCCGGGATGGTAAAGGCCAAGATGACGCCAGCAAGTGTGGCATGTACGCCGCTCTTGAACATGCAGAACCACAACAGCAGACCCAGTACCGAATACGGGGCAAGGCGGTAATGCTGCGTCTTGTTGAGCCACACGAGCGCGCAGGTCACGAGTGCGGCGGCACCCAGCCAAAACGGATTGGGGCTCTGACCGTAGAAGATGGCGATGGCGGCGATGGAGATGAGGTCGTCGGCGATGGCGAGCGTCGAGAAGAACACGCGCACGCCGTTGGGCACGCGATTGCCCAAAAGCGACAGCACGCCCAGCGCAAAGGCAATATCGGTTGCCATGGGGATGGCCCAACCGTTGTGGGCGCCGGCATGGTTAAAGATCAGGTAGATGCAGGCGGGAACGACGACGCCGCCCACGGCCGCCAGCATGGGAAGCATGGCCTGACGCGGATTCTTGAGCTCGCCGACCGTCATCTCGTACTTAAGCTCAATGCCCACTAGCAAAAAGAAAATCGCCATGAGGAAGTCGTTGACGAAAAGTTCAACGGTGAGACCGGCCGTAAGGTTGCCCAGACCCACATACAGCGGGGTCTCCAAAAAGTGATGGATGGCCTCGTAGGCATCGGTATTGGCGCAAATGACGGCGGCAATGGCGGCGAAGACCATGACGGCGGCGGAAATCGTGCCGTTCTCGGCAATGCGCTCCCAGATGTCGTGACGCTCAAAACGCTTGCGCTCACGGACGTTGAACAGCTGCTCGGGTGCTGCCATGGGCGGCTCCTTTCACGGGAAGGCTCCCGTCTTAAAAAAGCACGGCCCGCCCAAGTGGCGGCGCCGCGCTCTAACGTATTACGCTTGCATCTAGCCTACCCTGCACGACAAGCACGCAGGCGTGGCCGAAAAGCGGAACCACAGGTTGAACATTATTTGCCCAACGGCACGGGCACGCCTGTCCAAGAGACGACGCGGCGCCGTGCACAAAAAACGACCGGAGCGCGGGGCGTCCGCGATCCGGTCGTGGCGTTTAGTGAACTAAACCTAGCAGGCGGCCATGATGGGGGCAGCGACCTGCTTCTTACGGGAGAGGACGCCCGGCATCCAGACGCCGTCGTGCTCGTCGGCAATGCCCAGGCCCTTCTGAGCGGCCTCGGTCTCGCCCTCGAGCAGGACCTGCGAGCCCTCCTCCATGATGTCGGTGATGCACAGGACAATGCCGTCAGCACCCTTCTCGGCGGCGTAGGCGCGCATGGCCTCGCGAATCTCGTCGATCATGCCGAGCGCACGGCTCTTATCGACGGTCTCGTACTGGCCGATGAGCAGCTTCTTGCCGGCGGGCTCGAACATCTTGATGTCGTTGCCGACCATCTCGGCTGCGGTGAAGGAGCCGGACGGACGGGTGAGGAAGACCTCCATGCCAAACTTGACCGGGTCGACGCCCACCTGCTCGCCGAGCTTGGCGGCGACGGCGCGGTCGACATCGGTGGTGGTGGGGCTCTTGAGCATGAGCGTGTCGGTCATCATGGCCGAGAGCAGCAGCTTGGCCTGAACGTCGGAAAGCTCAACGCCGAGCACGCCGGCGAGCTTGGTGACGATGGTACAGCTGGAGCCCCAGGGCAGGCAGATGTAGTGCAGCGGGCCGGCGGTCTCGAAGTCGCCGATGCGGTGATGGTCGACAACGCCAAAGACCGTGGCGTCCTTAAGGCTGGCGACGGACTGGGCGGACTCGTTGTGGTCGGTGAGGACGACGAGCTGACCGGCCTCGACGGACTCGATCACGCGGGGCTCGGCGATGCCGGCGTCGGCGAGCAGCTTGGCAGACTCTGCCGGAAGCTGGCCAAGGGCGCAGGCCTCGTAGGTGTTGCCGGCATACTCAACCTGGTTGAGCAGCTGGGACAGGACGACGGCGCTCATGATGGCGTCGTTATCGGGGTTCTGGTGACCAAAGACAAGAACGTTTGCCATGGATATCCTCCACTTGATATGTGTACTTGGACGTAGCTATGGTAGCACGCTGACGCCGAACCCTATGAGATGGAAGGGCCGCAGCACAAATTGGGGCAGGCGCTGGGGCAAAGTCTGTCCCCTCTGCACCATGTGGTGCAAACTAACCTGCCCCCCTTGCGCCAGCTATTTACCGGCGGCGCGCAGGGCTACGTAGGCGGCACCGATGATGCCGGCATCGTTGCCGAGCGAGGCGACCTCGATGGGCGTCTCGCGCGAGGCGGAAAGCGCGTACTGCTTAAAATGCTCGCGAACCGCGTCGAGGTAGACATCGGCCGAAGCGGAGGCGCCGCCGCCGATGAGGAACATCTCGGGGTCGACCACGTTGGCGATAAGCGCCAGAGCGCGACCGAGATAATCGGCCATGGTATCGGCCGCGGCAAGCGCGAGCTTGTCACCCTCGCGGCAGGCCTGGAACACGTCCTTGGAATCGGAAGGGCCGGTGAGCTCGATGGGCTCGACGCCCGCCTTCTCACACTCGGCAAGGTAGTTGCTCACCACGCCGGTGGCGCTGGAATACTGCTCCAGATGGCCATGGCCGCCGCAGCCGCAGGTGCGCTCCTCGGCAGGATTCAGGCACATATGACCGATCTCGCCGCCGGCGCCCACGACGCCCGACACCACGTCGCCGTTAACGATAACGCCGCCGCCCACGCCGGTACCGATGGTGACCATCACGACGTTCTGCACGCCCTTGGCAGAGCCGAGCCAGGCCTCGCCCATGGCAGCGGCGTTGGCATCGTTTTCGTACTTAACGACCGCGTCGGGGCAGTGCTCCTGAATGGCGATCTTAAGCTCGGGCAGGTTAATGGCAATGTTGGCCTTGACCTTGGCGTCGCCCGAAGCCGGGATGGGGCACGGAACGGCCAGGCCAATGCCAGCCACAAAGGCGCGCGGAATCTGCGCCTTGGCGACCACCTGGTCAATGGCCTCGGTCACCGCGGCAAAGCCCGCAGCGTCAACGATAGGAGGCGTGGGCACACTGGCCTTGGCAAGCAGATTGCCGTCCTCATCGAACAGGCCCTCCTTAACCGAAGTGCCGCCGACGTCAATGCCGATGTAGTACTGCTTAGGTTCCACGGGAGCCCACCTTTCTCGTTTAAACATTGCCAGTATGGTACCGCTCCCAAGGCAAAAACCTACCAAAAAGGGACAGGTTTGTTTTGGCAGGTTTTATCTGGGGAAACGCAGCGCATGAGATTCAGTTCGTTAGACGGCAACACGACTCGGCCCCGTCCCCAGACTAATCAATCTGCTCAATACGACAATATTCGATTGTATTTCGTTTTAAGGCGCTTTTATTTAATAAGAAAAGCGTTTTTAGATATTCTCTTTCTCGAACTTTTCAAAAACGCAATAGGGATGCTTAGGTGTTGACTATACTTTCTTTTATACTCAATCAAGCCGGAAAGGAGGTTCCATGATTCCCAAATACGAGGCAATAGCTGCAGATATCCGTCGAAGCATCGAGGACGGCGCTCTAAAGCCGGGCGACAAGCTGCCCACCGTCGTTGAGTTCTGCGAGCTCTATAGCGTTTCTAAAATCACCGTCAAACGAGCGATTGAGCAGATCACCGAGGAAGGCCTTATTACCAGCCGGCGCGGATCGGGCACCTACGTCAAGGACACGGCGGGGCTTCCCGGCCAGGTGTTTTTTCAAGGCAAGAACGACCGTGCCCAGGGCTTTTCGTATGAGCACCGCGGGGAAAAGGTGACCTCGGTGGTCTACGATTTCTCGATCGTCAATCCGCCGGCAGAGGTTGCGACCCAGCTGGGAATGGCCGAGGATGACTTCGCCTATCACATCGTGCGCGTGCGCCAGGTCGACGAGAAGCCCATCGTCATCGAGTACACCTATATGCCGCTCGAACTGATCCCGGGCCTTAAAAAGAAGGACCTGTACGGATCGGTCTACGGCTTTATCCGCGAGCAATGCGGGCTGAAGATTTCGAGCTTCCATCGCACCATTCGCGCTGTCGCGGCAACTGAGGAAGAGGCTGAGCGCCTGGATACCAAACCCGGCTCTCCCCTGCTCGAACTCAACCAGATTGGCTTCTTGGATAGCGGCACCGCGTTTGAATATTCTATCTCGCACAACGTAGGCGACCGCTTTGAGCTGCACAACGTAACGCTGGCCTAGTTTTGTAATCCGGTGGGTGCCCGTTTTGAGCTCTCTTACGCGGCACCCGCACAACCTTATGGGAGTATGCACATGTCCGATTTGATTAAACTGACGCCGATCTTCCACGAGAAGATCTGGGGCGGCCGCCAGCTGGAGACCGTATTTGGCTACGACATTCCCGAAGGTCCCATCGGTGAGTGCTGGGCCATCTCGGCCCATCCCAACGGCGACTGCCAGATCGCTGAGGGCCCGTACGCCGGTCACACGCTGTCATGGCTGTGGGCCGAGCGCCGCGAGCTCTTTGGCAACTGCGAGGGCAAGGAGTTCCCGCTGCTCATTAAGATTCTGGACGCCAAGGGCGACCTTTCGATCCAGATTCATCCCAACGACGAGTACGCCGCCGAGCACGAGAACGGCAGCCTGGGCAAAACCGAGTGCTGGTATGTACTGGACTGCGAGCCCGGTGCCACGATCATCGTCGGCCAGCGCGCCAAGGACCGCGCCGAGGCTGCACAGATGATCGAAGACGGCCGCTGGGACGACATGCTCAACGTGCTGCCGATCCACAAGGGCGACTTTTTCCAGATTGATTCCGGTACCGTGCACGCCATCAAGACCGGCACGCTCATTTTGGAGACGCAGCAGTCGAGCGACGTGACCTATCGCCTGTACGACTACGACCGCCCCGGCACCGACGGCAAGCTTCGCCCTCTGCACATTGAGCAGAGCCTCGACTGCATCGACTTTGATTCTCAGGCCCCGACCGACGGCACCGTGACCGCGCCCGAAGTCGACGGCGTGACCGAACTCGAGTCCAACCCCTGCTACACCGTCGATCGCGTGCGCGTCAACGGCAGCAAGACCCTCGACCAGCACTGGCCCTTCATGTGTCTGTCGGTCATCGACGGCGAAGGCACCGTCTGCGGCGACCCCGTCCACAAGGGAAGCCATCTGCTAGCCCCCAGCACCGTCAAGTCCATTGACCTCGAAGGCAAAATGGAACTGATCATCAGCCACCTCTAGGTCGCACCAACAACCAAAACGCAACAAGGGGCTCCCCCGTCCATGTACGGGGGAGCCCCTACTCATATCTATTTATCTATCAGCCCACCCGGCTCTCCAGACCAAAAAGCGAACGAGCAAAGCGACGTTCGCAAGCTGCAGGCTAAAACGCCACAAGGAAGAGGGCGCGTCGGGGGCTTTGGTCGATCGCGAGTTCCGCACGAGCCGGAGAGCACTTAATGTGCTCTCCGTGCGA
>CAJJTG010000016.1 GCA_905194675.1 uncultured Collinsella sp.
TCGGCTATGGTACCACGGCGCCGCGCGTCCCACAAAAGGTTCACGGTCTTTTCGGAACGACACGAATCTGACCCATCGAAACACATCTCCACCGTTCCTTCAACTGGGAAAATGCCGTCCCCGGGGCCTGAGAAGGGCCCCGGGGACGTTCGACTGACTGCGGGAACGGCCTTTCCGCTCAATGTGTTCGGCTGAGATCGGAAATCAACCAAACTGAACTAGGTTCAGTTGACATGGTTAAAAACGAGGGGCGACACTTTTGCGTCACCCCTCGTCCCGGCCGGTTGCTTTAGTTGTACACACGGTAGTTACACTTGAACTGGGTTATGTGTCCATAGTTGGAGCGGTACCAACCCGACGTATAGCTGATTGCCTCTGCGCCTAGATAGTCGTAGCCCTTGTTGTAGCGAAGCTGACGGTAGGTCGTGTCGTACTCTGCTACGTAAAACGTGTCTCCAGAGAAGGCTTTGTACCGGTCTTTAACCGTCGAAGCCATGTACGCGGGTTCGACATCGCCTTTCTCTCCGTTGAGCGCATAGACGGGTGCCGCGATTCCGCATAAAGCCGTTGCCACGAGGATGGCGTAGACAGCCATGCGCGACGCGTTGGACTTCAGCTGTTCAAATAGTTTCATGTCATTCACCTTCCTCGTATGTATCGAGGTATTCCTGCTTGAGCGTCTGCGAGGACGACTTGATCTTTTCCACGAGCGTGCCGGCCTCGATGAAGTAGAACGAGTTGGTAAGGTCTGCCAGGTCGTCGAGCAGATGGCTTGAAATGAGCACGCTTCGTCCCCGCGCCACCTCGCTGCGCATCGCGTCGCAGGAGGTTTTCCGCTTTCCCGGATCGAGGCCGTTCAGCGGTTCATCGAGGATGAGGTACGGGCAATCGGTCGCTATCGCCATGGCAAGCTTTACCTGCTGCTTCATTCCTGTCGAGAGTTTACGGGTCGGCTTGTCGAGATATGGGGAGATTCCGAGGGAGTCGCAGAGCGAGTCGATGTCGGCGGCCGATTTCCACGCCTCCCTAACGAAAGCAAGGTGCTCGATGGCCGATAGCGTGGGATAGAGATCCGCGCTGCCCGAAGAGCTCAGGTAGACGAGTTCTGCAAATTCGGCTGATCGACGTTGGCAGATTCCGTCTGCCGCCAGGCTTCCCGAGCGGATGCGGGTGGGAAATTGGCCCGACAGCGCTTCAAGAAGGGTGGTTTTCCCCGAGCCGTTGGGAGCAACGAGGCCCGCCGCCGTTCCCGGGCTCAGGAAAAGCGACCCGATTGAAAGTATCGTCGTGCTCCCGTATCCCACGCTCGCGTCTAGAAGCTCGAGCCCATGGTGCTTTTTCGCGGGTCCAGGCTGTTTGGGGGAACGTGCCGCAACGGCGCCGACCGCAAAAAGGACCGCGACGTATGCCAGGGCCACGGCAAGCATCGATGCGCTGCCTGAACCGGAGCCAATGAATTCTGTCGGGAAGCATCCTACGTAACCCGTTGCCTCGATAGGCGAGAACACGGCCAGCGGCAGGAGCCCGAGCACGGCATTATGCTCCAGCGCCGAATCGGACAGCAACGGGAATGCCGGGGCCGCGACAAGCAGCGCGGAGGTAAGGGGGCCCGCGAGGACGCGCCTCGTTGCGGTCGATATGACGGCGGAGCAAACGGATATCAAGGTTCCGCCCGCAAGCAGCGCGAGAAGCAGGGCTGTGAAGACGTTTCCCGCGGTCGTGGTGGCAAGCGCGCCGTCATGGAAGAAGGCGATCGGGTACCCAATTTGCCCGAAGCCGTTTAGGGCCAAGGCGTAAATGCCCCCGGGTGCGAGGCCGGCGAGGAGCATCGCGGTCCCCGCGGCGATTATCGAAAACACGATCTGGATAAGGCGCCGGAATTTGGGCACGGGCGCCTTTGCCGCCAGGGTCCCGGGCCTTGTGGCGCCGAGCACGAGTATCGACGAGAGAAGGAAGGGGATGAAGGGAAGGAAGGACGGCGCCGTGGCAATGGCGTAAGGCAGGAAGGAAAGGAATGGCAGGTCGTTTGCGGAGGCCGGGATATCCGTGATGCCGGAGCTGCTCAGGGCACGGCAATATGCGAGCGCCGCGTCATTGGTCTCTCGGTCTCCCACGATGGACCCGGATTGGAAGCCTTCGCCCATGAGCGCGTAGTAGCTCTCGGCAGAATCGAGAAAGGCGGCGTCGGTTTGAGCGGCAAGGGCGGCGTTCGCGTATCTTGCAAGCTCCGCGTCAGCTTGCTGCTCTGGCGATAGGTCTGTGCCGCTGGCCTGGGGCGCGCGCGTATTGAATGCGTCGACAAAGCCCTGCATGCCCTGCTTCATAAAGAAGGGCCCGTAGATGGGTGAATTGAACGCAATGGGGATGGAGAAGGCTGCAGCGAGAACGAGCGTACAAATCCATGCGGCCTTGTCTCTTAGGATCAGTTTGAGAAGAAGTCGACAGTACATTCAGAAGCACCTACGTTCCTCAAAGAATCGTTAGATTAAAAGTAACAGACCGGATGAAGATACGTGCGACGGGGGCGAGGCGAATGGCTGAGCGGTATCGATATGCGGGTTTAACGGTATTATATTGACCACATAGATTTTTAACTTGCATTTCTACCCGCCCTTTTCGTAGAGTCGCCGATACGTGCTTAGCGCACCCTCGGCGCGTCCGGCAGGCTTTGCGAAATGGGATCCAGGAGACTTCGGCGCAGCATCATCTTGCGGAATGCTTCTAATGAGCCTCCCATCCTTCAAAAACAGAATCTCATCGCACAGCCTATCGACCGAATCCAAGATGTGGGATGACATGATGATGCACGTACCAGAATCGGCCAGCTTCCTGAGAATCTCGGAATGCAAGTCCACCCTGCTGGGGTCGAGCGCGTTCATGGGCTCATCTAATAGAAGGTACCGCGCGCCCGTCGCATACGCAATCGCCAGGGTAAGCTGCTGCTTCATGCCCTGGCTCAGAGTGCGGATCCTCATCTTCGCGAACTCGCCTATCTGCGTTTGTTCCACTATCTCTTCGATATCGCGAGCATGCGGCCACATATCGCAAACCATCTTGAGGTGATCTTCCGCACGCAATCCGGGATACAGCAGCGTCCCCTCACCAGGTGCATAGAAGATCATAGAACGGACCTCTCTCGCACCCGTACCCTGCACCTCATCCAGAACGATGCTCCCGTCCACGCGAGGACCCGGCAAACCTGCCATCGCACGCAGCAACGTCGTCTTTCCATGCCCGTTCGGAGCGACGAGACCGTAGACCGTACCCGGGGCAAACTCAGCGTTCACCGAATCTACGAGCACCTTCTTTCCATAAGAGATCGTCAGCGTTTGAAGGTCAATCATCGAGATCATCCCCTTTCGATCTTTGGAACACTCAGGCGCACCATCAACGGAGATACGGCGCCCAAGACCACCAGCAGAGCGCCCGATGCGCCGACGACCTCTCCAAAAGGCATCGCGTTCGTCCCTCGCCCAAGGAACCCAATCGTCCCCACCTGGGAAGCGGGATCAAACGAGGCGAATGGAGCCAGCAGCGCGACGCCCATGCCCACGCTTTCAACATGAGCGCTCAACGAACCCAACACCAAGAGAACCGCGCAAACCATTCCAGTGACAACGGGGTTGCGGCTAATCGCTGCTGTCAACGCAGCGACGACGGAAATCACGCCGTATGCCATGACCAGCAACGGAATACTGCACAACACCGCCTCCCCCACCATGGACGTTGTCGAAGCTCCCGCCCGAATGAGAGCGACGGGATACTCCGATCCACCCGCACCGTTCTTAATCACGGACACAACGACAGCGGGAACCATCGACACCAAAAGCAGCACCAAGCCAAGCAGGAGAGCCAGCGCAACAGCCGTCAGAAAACGCACATGCGCTGTTGCGGGGATCTGGAGAACCAGAAGGGAACGACACTGCAGGTGGGTGCACGCGAGCGATGTGACAACCACGGGCAACAGCAAAAATAAGGAGGGAAGCGCTGCCTGGAGATACGAAAGGAGGATTAATGGGGGCATCTTCGTACTTAACTCGTAAACCTTGGGGTCCGGCAAGCTCGCGATCGACTCAAGCAGAAGGGCGCGCGCCTCCGCACGAGAAGGAGTCTCCGGCTCGATTCCGATCGATTGCAGGAGAGTCGCATCTGCCGCGCCCAGCTCACCTCGAGCGCGCTCGTACGTCGCAAGGCTTCGAAACCCCTCCGCAGGCATAGGCGCGTACACGAAACCCGAAAGAGCATCCCGCATGTCTTCCAGGGCCGCTTTGCCCTCGACGTCCATATTCGCAGCGTTCTGCTCTAGATACCGATCTATTGAACGGAGCTCCCCATCCCTATACCGAACAGCGGAAACGTTATCAGCGTCAGGAAACATCTCGACCAGAGCCGGGGCCAGCATCGTCGTCGACATTGCA
The DNA here is from genome assembly GCA_905194675.1 of uncultured Collinsella sp. GTDB lineage: Bacteria > Actinomycetota > Coriobacteriia > Coriobacteriales > Coriobacteriaceae > Collinsella. The sequence continues at coordinate 4,419 of CAJJTG010000016.1, forward strand.
ATCGCGCATACGGCGAGGGTAGGAGAACGCAGGAGCAGTTTCCCCATCGTTCTTACGTATGCAACGGCGGAGGCACAAGCGCTCGAACGAGTTGCCGTTCTCGATGCAGTGAAGGAACCTCTCTCAAGACAAATCGGGGATATCGGGCACGCGCAGCCGCTCTTTCCAGCAACGCAAAGCAGGCTAATTGCCAGCACCTCGATCCCGATTGCGCATACGAGGGCAATCGCGCCACGCTCGAAGCAAAGTCCAGGCAGATTCACTATCTGCGTTGTCGGGTACGGGCTATAGGCGCCGACGGTCAACTCAGTGTTCGCATACGTAAGGGGATTCAACAGGGCGAACTCACGTAAAGCGATGGATCTTCCGTAATACCCGGGAACCATCGTCACCCCCATCAGGGCACATACGAACACGATTCCAAGCGTAGGGTTATTGGCAATCTTCACGGCAAGGTGAACGACAAGCGAGATGAACGCTGCCACCAAGAATTGCAAGATGGCCGTCTGCGCGAACACCAGCCAAGCCGGTTTGATAACCGGAGTCGCATATTGAATGTAGCCTATCGGATAGAACGGCGAGCCCGGGCCATTCTTCACAAGCGCGGCGATTATCCCTGGAAGATTGATGGCGAGGACGGCAAGCATTGCAAAAACACTCGCCCATACGCTCGATGCAACAAGTCTACCCAGCTCGCCCATCGGTGCCTGGATGATGAGCTTTTCACGTTTGTTAAGACGCGCGGCAAGGAACGAGACGGCAACGGCCGTTGCGACCCATAGCAAGTACTCCTTCGATCCGTCATAATAGGTGTACCCTCCATCCGATATCTGCAGAAACGGAAGTAGGGGAGAGAGCGGTGCCAAGATAAGACGTCCCGCGGCAAGAGGGTACAGAAGCGCGGGCATGCTTGATGAAGAGGTATAGACACCGTCCTCCCCCGCATTCACAAGCGCATCCGCATAGGATGCTGACAATTCCTGCTCAACACGGGTTATTCCCGACTCGAGGTATTCGACCCGTCCGTCGATGCCAGCCGCGCTCCTGAAGACGGGCAGAGCACAAAGAACCATCAACGCAACAACGACAACACAGAGCGACCTGGAGGAGAGAAGCGACCTAAAGATCGCCTTCGAGATTTTGAGCATATTCATCGCCAACCTTAACCTCATCCAGTCGGAACAGAGGGGCCGAACAAAATGCTCGGCCCTTATTACTTGCCGGCAAAGTCAATTTAACATAAACTGTTAAAAAGTAACCTGAGTTTTTTAAATTCTTCGGAGGTTATTATGAGTTCCGACAATCGCACTCCCCGGCTTCATTCCTTCCGCATCGCATGTGCGATAGCCTCTGCGACCCTTTGCGCCACCGCCATCGCACAAGTGGCGTTCTCCTTAAAGCCAGCAATCGAAGTGCTCGACAACCCTGTAATTGCAGACTCCCCCGCGTATCCAGCCCTTGCGATCTCGACATTGGTCCCTGCCGTCATCGGTATCGCTACGACCATCCTCAGCGCCGTTCTCGTGTGGACGATCAAGAGCGCAGACCCCTTCAAGAAAGGGTCTGCGACATGCTTGAAGGTGCTCGGCATTCTCTTCGTTGTTCAAGCTGCCACCAGCCTCTACGCCGGCTCACTCAAAACCTCCGTTTCGATGTTTGGCGGCGAGGGGGCCGTCGGCGCCCAAGAGATCGCTTCATCATTCGATTGGACCTCTCTGGTTCTCGGCATCGTCCTGTTCATGCTTTCCCAGCTCTTCTTGTACGCCCGAGAGCTGTACCTCGACTCCGACGAGATTGCGTAAGGAAACGCCATGCCCGTAATTGTTCGCCTCGACAAGATCATGGCCGAGCGAAAGATTTCCTCGAACGAACTTGCCGAAAGGATTGGAACCACGCCCGTGAACCTGTCCCGTATTAAAAAAGGGCATATTCGCGGCATTCGCTTCAACACACTCGAGCAGCTATGCCTCGCCCTTCGTTGCCAACCCGGAGACCTTCTCGAAGTCATGAGCGAAGAGGATGCCCGAAAGGAGTTCGGACTCGATTGGTCCGCCGATGATTAGAGGGCGGTCGTACTCGCCCTGCACACGGGGATGCGAATCGGCGAGGTCTGCGGCCTTCAGTGGTGCGATGTGGATTTCGAGACGGGCCTGATCTCGATCAGACACTCGGTGGCGTACGCGAAGGGAATGGGTTCGTTCATCAAGGACACCAAGACCCATGACGCCAGGGGTATCCCCATCGACCCGGTCGGCCTACTCCCCTTCCTGAAGGAGACCCACGAGATCGACTGCGGAAAGCTGCGCTTGCGCGGCCTTACCGGGGCGGTCGAGATCGGGGACTGCTACATCCTGTCGGAGCCGGGCGCGACCTTCGCGACGACAAGCTATATCCGCAGGGCGTTCAAGACGTTCTCGGAGACCAACGGCCTCATGGGCACCAACGACGAGCTGATCACGTTCCACGGCCTTCGCCACACGTTCGCAACGCAGTGGATCCGCCAAGGCGGCGATATCAAGGCGCTCCAATCGATCCTCGGCCACAAGGACGCCATGGCGACGCTCAACGTCTACGCCGACATCGAGCCCATCTCCAAAATCCATAACATGCTGCGCGCCACGCCGTGCCTTTGACGCGGGCACCTCGGGCCGAGGGTCGATCCGGGTCCCATGTTCCAACAGAGGATCCAGGAGTCCATCGAGACGCTCTAGGCGTTCGGCTACGGCATCACCGAGCCGGACGACCGAAATATCGCCATACGCGACGTGAAGACGAACAGTTGGCTCTAGCTCACCGAGTACGCGGCAGTGCTGGGCCCATCCCAACTGAGGTCACGGTGGTCCGATAGGGGCGCCGCCCGCGGCATGCGCCGCGGAGCGGTATCCCCTACCGAAGGGCGGGGATGCCCTCCGCTTCCAGTTCGGAATCAGCCGTCGGAGGCGTTCGGCTGACTGCGGGAACGGCCTGTCCGCTCAATGTGTTCGGCTGAGATCGGAAATCAACCCAACACGAGCCGGACACGCGCCAGACGGCTCTTCCCCGTACGGCCTTCCCCCTTACGCTCATGTTGCAGGCATGTAACGCCGCAGCGAGCGCACCTTTTTTGCGCCAGACAGGTACAATGATGAACACTGTACCGTAGCGGAGCGCCCCGCGCGCGCCGCAACCACGCGAAAGGGTTTCCCATGGCCGAGATCTCGTCCTCCCGTATCGTCATCACCGTCCTTGGCAAGAACCGCCCCGGCATCGTCGCCGGCGTCACCCGCGTTCTGGGCGAGGCCAACGTCGACATCCGCGACATTACGCAGTCCATTATCGAGGACATCTTCACCATGACCATGCTGGCCGACACCGCCGAGTCCAAGCTCGACTTTGCCGAGCTGCAGAAGGCCCTGGCCGAGGCCGGCGAGCTTTCGGGCGTCAATGTGTCTATCCAGCGCGAGGACGTCTTTAACTTTATGTACCGCCTGTAGCGAACAGGCCGTGCGGGAACAGGCCGGCGCATCTACACCCAAGCACGCCGCCCCCACACGGCCCCGAGAGGAGCGCGCATGGCTTACGACGCCAAGAAAATCTACTACCGCTTCGATGACCATCTGAGCCGCCTGGTCTTGGATTATGAGGCGAGCCGCCAGATTTCGCCCGAGAGCGAAAACCTCTACCACGGCATGCCGACTAATCCGTATGACGAGGGTCTGTTCGTCGAGCATAACGTCAAGCGCGGCCTGCGTAATGCCGACGGCTCGGGCGTGGTCGCGGGCCTTACCCGCATCTCGGACGTGCACGGCTACAACAAGGTCGACGGCAAAGTCGTGCCTGACCAGGGCAAGCTTACGCTGCGCGGCTATAGCATCGAGGATCTGGTCAACAATGCCCAGGCCGAGAATCGCTATGGCTACGAAGAAGTCGCCTATCTGCTTATCACGGGCTCGCTGCCCAACAAAGAGGAGCTCGACGGTTTTTGCGAGCGCTTGGGCGCCTTTAGGCATCTGAGCGACGAATACGTCAAAGAGTTCCCCATGACCACGGTGTCGTCGAGCATCATGAATGTGCTTCAGCGCGCCGTGCTGCTGCTCTACGCCTTCGACGCCGAGCCCGACGCCATTACACCCGAGCACGAAATCGACGTCGCCATCTCCATGCTCGCCCGTCTCCCCCGCATCGCTGCCTTCGCGCATATGGCCTCGGTCGCCAAGCGCCGCGGCTCCGAGGTTCATGTACCGCACCCCACACCCGGCCTCTCCACCGCCGAGACCATCCTGCAGGTGTTGCGCGGCGGCATGGAGTTCACCCGCGATGAGGCGATGCTGCTCGACGTGATGCTCATGCTGCATGCCGAGCACGGCGGCGGCAACAACTCCACGTTTGCCTGCCGCGTGCTGTCCTCCTCGGCCACCGATCCGTATTCCGCCTACGCCGCGGCTATCGGCTCGCTCAAGGGTCCGCGCCACGGCGGCGCCAACGCCAAGGTCGTGTCCATGCACGAGGACATCCGTGCGCATGTCTCCAATTGGGGGGACGAGGACGAGGTCGCAGCCTACCTGGGCAAGATTCTCGACAAGCAGGCCTTCGACGGCACGGGTCTCATCTACGGCATGGGCCACGCCGTATACACGCTGAGCGACCCGCGCGCCGAGGTGTGTCGCCGTTACGCGCGCACACTGGCCGCCAAGAAGGACCTGGGCGATGAGTTCGCACTCATCGAGCGCATCGAGCGCCTGGCACCGCAGGTGATGCGCGACCACGGCATGACCAAGCCTATCTGCGCCAACATCGACCTGTACACAGGCTTTATCTACAAGATGCTCGGCGTGCCCGAGACGCTCTTTACGCCGCTATTCGCCGTCGCCCGCATGGCCGGCTGGTCGGCACACCGCATGGAAGAGCTCTTCTGCGCGCACCGTATTATTCGCCCGGCCTATCGTCCGGTGATCGAGCCGCTGGAGTACAAGCCGCTCGCCGACCGCTAGGACGCGGACCGTTATAGAACTCGAGCGTGGCCAGGGCATCGCCGCCCTCGGCCACGCTTTTTATGCCAGCAGAAAGGGCTGCATCGAATGATTGTTTTTTCCGATATGGATGGAACGCTGTTGACGAGCGATAAGCAGATGAGCGATGCCACCTGGGCGATGCTCGACGAGCTCGCACGTCGCGGCATTGAGTTTGTTCCCTGCACGGGGCGTCCGCTGTCGGGCATCTTTGAGCCCATCATTGCCCACCCCGCCGTACACTATGCCGTCTGCGCCAATGGCGCCAGTATCTGGCAGCTCGACGACGATGTACCCACCGACGCCTCGCGCGCCACGCGCATCTTGAGCCGTCCGCTCGATTGCGGCATCGCCCATCGCATCCATCGCATCGCCGCCGGCCACGATGTGACCTTCGATATCTTCGCGGATGGGCAGTGCTTCCTCCCCCGCTCGCTCTACACGCGCCTGGACGAATTCTGCGGCGGCGACCCCCACATCGCGGCTTCGCTCAAGCGCACACGAACACCGATCGACATGGATATCGACAGCAAGATCGACGAGGTCGAGACGCTCGAACGCATCGCCATGTACTGGCACGACCCGGCCGATCGCGACGCCATCGCGGCTGAGCTCGACACGCTCGGAGGCATTGAGGTCACGCGTTCGTACGCCATGAATATCGAGGTCATGGGCGAGGGCGCCACCAAGGGAACGGCCCTCACGTGGCTATGCGAGCACCTGGGCGAGCATCTCGCCGACGCCTGGGCGTTCGGCGACAACATCAACGACATCCCCATGCTGCAGGCAGCGGGCCACGGTATGGCCATGATCAACGCCGAGCCCGAGGACCGCAAGGCCGCCGACGCCATCACCGAATACGACAACGACCAGGACGGCGTCGCCCGCACCATCATGGCCGCCCTCGCCTAGTCATCGGCTAGTCGCTGGGGACGTTCTTAAATGACTAGTCACTGGGGACGTTCTTGAATGACTAGTCGTTGGGGACACTCTTCGCGAAAAGCTACAAGGACTGTCCCCCACTGCCGGCAGAACGGGAACGTCCCCATCTGTCGGATTAAGCGAGGCCCTCTAGCACGCGGCGGAGCTCACGCTGAACGGCGTGGTCGCGGTTACAACCCACCACGCGATCGGCCACCGCTTTGAGCGCGGGGCGCGCGTTTTCCATCGCGCAGCCCGTGCCGACAAAGCGAATGATCTCGTAGTCGTTCATAGAGTCACCAAACGCCATGATCTCGTCGCGCCCAATGCCGTAATGCTCCGCAAGCTGTGCGATGCCCGAGGCCTTCGACACGCCGGGCTGCATGGCGTCGATCCACGCGTTACCCGAAGGCGCAAAAGTAAAGAGCTGACCAAGTTCGCGCTGTAGTACGTAGGCGCTGTCCATAACGGCACCGTCATCGCAAAAGATACTCGCCTTGATGATATTTACACTGGGATCGGGCAGCTCCCAAATGCGCTCGGCATTGGGAAGGTCCTTATCGACCTCACGCACGAACTTGCACTCGTCATCGAGCAGGAAGGACTTGGTTCGGTCAAAAAGCGCAAGATGCAGATTGGGAAACGTCGCGACTGCTTGGGCGAGCTTTCGAATCGCCAGGTGCGAATACACCTCGCGGTCTACCATCTTGCCGTCGGCGAAGACCTGGGCACCGTTAGCTGCGACAAAGTCCATCTTGTCGCGAACAGGCGCAAAGAACTCACACAGGCGATCGTAGCGGCGGCCTGACGATGCGGCGAAATGCACGCCATGCTCATGTAGCGCCAGAATCAGTTCGTAGGTCTCGGGAGGCACCTGGCCGTTTTCGTCAAGCAGCGTGCCGTCCATATCGGATGCAATCAGTCTAAACATAGAAAAGCTCCCTTCGGGCTTGTTGGAATCGAACGTGTATCCGATTCCAACGTACCCAAAGGGAGCTCAAATAAGACCCCGCAGTCATAAACGTTACATAGACCTGGCAAATAGCTCACGCGCGCCAGAGAGCCCACGGTCGCGGCGTCAGGCGACACGTCAAAGAGTGTCCCCGATGACTAGTCGGCGTAGGTGAAGGTGGTGACGTCGAACATGCCCTCGGGGCGGATGCGGAGCGTCGGGATAACCGGCAGGGGCAGGAAGATGATGCCCATGATGGGGTCGAGCGGCGGCTCAATGCCCATGGCGCGCGCCTTGACCATAAAGTCGTCGTGCTGCGCGGCGACATCCTCGGCCGTGCCCTCGCTCATCAGACCACCAAGCGCCAGCGGAATACGCGCCACGACCTCGCCGTTGCGCACCAGCACGTGGCCGCCCTGGCCAACAGCCTCGACAGCAGCCATCATATCGGCAGCGTTGTCGCCCACCACGCACACGTTGTGCGAGTCGTGGCCGATCGTCGAGGCGATGGCACCGCCCGTGATGGTAAAGCCGCGCACCCAGCCGCAACCGATGTGCTTGCCAACAAGACCCAGGCCCGCAGGACCATCACCGTCGGCGCCCTCGGCCTGCAGTGACACGCCGCGGCCGTGGCGTTCGATCAGCATAATGCGGCGCAGGCCCTCGGCGCTCTCGGGGCGAGCCATACCCGTGATGGCCTTACCCGGCACCACGTCAATCACGGCCTCGCCTGGCTTAAAGGCATAGTCGAATACGTCGAGCGAAAGCTTCGGCAGCTTAACGGAGGCGCGCAGCTCATCGGCAAGGGCCGCGACCTCGGCCATCTCGGGTGCAATCTCGCCCACAAAGGTGCCGTCCTGCGCCACCAGAGCACCGGCGGCATAAACACGATGCGGAGCCTTGGCAAACGTCAGGTCATTGAGCAACAGCAGGTCGGCACGCTTGCCCGGGGCGATGGCGCCGCGCAGCTCGTGCGGGTCGCGGCAACCGTGGTCCAAGCCAAACGCCTCGGCCGTGGACAGGGATGCCATGGAGATGGCAACCACGGGGTCAATACCGGCCTCGATAGCCACGCGACAGGCGTTGTCGATCATACCGGTCGAAAGCGCGTCGGAGGGAGCACGGTCGTCGGTCGCAAAGCAGCAACGGCGGGCACGAGCGGGGTTTTCCAGCAGCATCGGAGACAGGTTGGCCAGGTCATGGCTGCACGTACCCTCGCGCAGCATCACATACATGCCGCGGGATAGCTTGTCGAGCGCCTCCTCGGGAATCGTCGACTCATGGTCAGCGATAATGCCCGCTGCGGCATAGGCGTTGAGATCCTTGCCGGCAACGAGCGGGGCGTGACCGTCGACCTGCTTGGACGGCGTCTGGTTGGCAGCGTCGATACGAGCACAGGTCTCGGGATCGGCCATAAAGACGCCCGGCAGGTTCATCATCTCGCCCAGGCCAAAAACGTCGCCCGGGTACTCGGCAAAAAACGCCTGCATGTCAGCGGCGGTAATCACAGCGCCGGCCTGCTCGTCAGGCAGTGCGGGCACGCACGAGGGCATCATGTACTTGATGGAAATAGGAGCGCGACGACCGTCCTCGATCATAAACCGCAGGCCGTCCAAGCCGGAAACATTGGCGATCTCGTGGCTGTCAGCAATAGCGGTGGTGGTACCGCGCGTCGCCGCCATGCGCGCATACTCGGCAGGGCGGATGTTCGAAGACTCGATATGCAAGTGTCCGTCAATAAAACCGGGGGCAAGATAGCGGCCCTGGCAATCGATGACCTCGGCAGCCTCATACGTACCGGCGGCATCGTCGCGACCATCGTAGAGCACACCGACGATCACGCCATCCTTGACGGCAACGCTACCGGGCGCCACGCGCTGACCGTACACGTCGACAATCTGCGCATTGGTAAACAGCGTGTCGACGGGCACGCGGCCCTCGGCAGCATCGATCACAGACCTCATGACCTCAACGGACATACATACTCCTTTAACTGTAGAAATAGCTGCGGAGCGGACAAACCTTCACCGCAGCAAGCCAATAGCCATTGTATGCCCAAAAGGAGGGCCAGGAATACACCCCCTGCAAATGACGAGAGTGGACAATCTCCCACTTTGAGCCAACAAACAGGCCAAAAACGGAAGATTATCCACTCTCATTCTGCAGGCACTCATTTAAGTCTGTCCCCAATGAGTACCTCAAAGTGCCGCCAAATGCCAACCATGGAACCGCCGATGTCTTGGCAAAGTCAGCGAAAACCCGCCAGAGCGAGCAAGGTGCCTTGAAACGAGGCGGCATTGACCTTTTGGTCATGCCGCCGAAGTTGAAAGGCAGATTGCCGCGCTGGCGGGTTTGCAGCGTCGACCGGTTACGCGGTTTGGTAAAACCGCGTAACTAAATAAGCTTGAAGCCCTTGCGCTTGCCTACGGAGAGGGTGTCGCCCAGTTTGAGGGCGCTGGGATCGATGTTATAGCTCTTGGGAGCCACGGCCTTGCCGTTGATCTTGACACCGCCGCCGTCGATATCGCGACGAGCCTGGCCGGCGCTCGCCGAAAGACCCAAGTCCTTGAGCAGGCCGGCGAGGTAGATCTGGCCCTCGTCGTTAACAGTCAGCTCAACGTGCTTCTCGGGGAAGTCGGCGAGCTGGCCTTCCTTGAACACGCGGTCGAACTCGGCCTGAGCCTCGTCGCCGGCACCGGCGCCGTGGTAGGTGTCGCACAGGTCGCGGCCCAGAGCGCGCTTGAGATCGTAGGGGTCGGCGGAGCCATCGGCCAGGGCGGCATCGATCTTGTCGACCTCGGCCGGGGCGAGCGAGCTGGCCAGACGATAGTACTTGCCGATCATCTCGTCGGGGATGGACATGGTCTTGCCGAACATATCCTTGGGAGCGTCGGTCAGGCCGATGTAGTTGCCATAGGACTTGGACATCTTGCGCACGCCGTCGGTGCCCTCGAGCAGCGGCATGGTAAGCGCGATCTGCGGCTCCATGCCCATCTTCTCCATGAGCTCGCGGCCGGCGAGCAGGTTGAAGAGCTGGTCGGTGCCGCCCATCTCGACGTCGGCCTTGATCTGAACGGAGTCGAAGGCCTGCATCACGGGGTACAGAAACTCGTGCAGGGCAATCGGCGTCTGGGACTGGTAGCGCTTGGTAAAGTCGTCGCGCTCAAGGATGCGGGCGACGGTGAACTTGGAGCACACCTGCAGCAGGCCGGCCAGGTCCATCGAAAGGATCCAGTCGCCGTTGTGCACGATGGTGGTCTTCTCGGGGTCCAGGATCTTCATGGCCTGGCTCACGTAGGTCTCGGCGTTGGCCTCGATCTGCTCCTGCGAAAGCTGCGGGCGGGTGGAGTTCTTGCCCGAGGGGTCGCCGATCAGCGCAGTGCCGTTGCCGATGATAAGGGTGACGTTGTGGCCCAGGTCCTGGAACTGACGCATCTTGCGCAGGGGCACGGCATGGCCCAGGTGCAGGTCGGGGCTGGTGGGATCGACGCCGAGCTTGATGTTGAGGGGCTCGCCCTTCTCAAGCTTCTTGCGAAGGTCGGCCTCGGGGACGATCTGCGCTGCACCCGAGGTGATGATACGCATTTGCTCGTCAACAGACAGCATTGGGTATCCTCCTTTTGCTATAGCACCCTCACCGGATACGGCGGTGCTGGAAGTTCATAAACCCACTAATAATAACCAAAACAGCGCGACGCGGCACCTACGACAGGAAAATCCTCGTCCTGCCGCACGCGTCGATAACGACCGGCAAACGCGTGCCGTCACGTTCGACCAAAAAGCGCGCCTGCTGACGGCGCGAGCAGTCACGGCAACGGACCTGCCCCGTTGCATCCGTGGCGCAGGCGCCCTCGGCAGTCAGCAAGCAGTGCTCGCACACCATGAGCTCGGGACGGTCGGCATCGACAGGCCCCAAGACACCGGGGCAAGCGGCAAGTTCGGCAACACGCTCCGCATCATTGCCGAGCAACTCGGCCGACAAGCACACCCGCCCCGCACCGAGTCCGCGCAGCCAGGTAAGCGTGGCCCGATTGGCACAGAACACCGGCGCCGCCACGTCAAACGTTGTGCCCAGCTCGCGGGCCATCGCCACTTGTCCCAGATTGCGGCAGACGACGCGCCCGGCACGCTGCATAAGCGCCCGAGTCCGCTCGGCGTCGCCCGCGCGGCACACTTCGTCGAGCACCACCGTTGTATCGGACAGATCTCGCTCATCGCGCGGACCCACATCCATCAGCTCCCAGGCAAAGACCATACGAGCAAAATCCTCGCGCTTTGCCGGCCCCGCCGACCCCGCCAACTCCGTCGACGCACCGCCATCCACCGCAGCGCCCTCAAAGGGCAGCACCTCAACGGCACGCGCAACGGGCGCAATCGCATCCGCCTCGGCCCGCATGCGCTCCAACACCGCCGCCGTCTGATCCAACACGCCGGCGCTGCGAATCAGATAGACCTCGCAGCCCGCGTCCACCTTACGTTTGCAATGCACGACGATGCGCTCCCCCGCAGCGGCATCCACGGGGCAAGGCACCTGCGGCCAGCGCTTGGGCACATCGGGACGCGCGTCGGCACCCGGGTAAAATCGGATTTCGAGCGTATCGCCCGCCGCCACGGCGGCATCAAGCTCAACCGTCACCTCTTCGTGACCCACCGCCACCAAGTGGCCCACGCGCACGCCCTGGTTGATCGCGCGCTCAAAGCTCATGAGCTCGGCACCCGAACGACCCCGCAGGTAAGCATCGGTAAACCCACGGTTAAACGACCTTCCCAGCTCACGTTCAAGCTCTTCCACGGCACCGGAGTCCCACGCGCCGTCGCACAGCATATCGAGTGCCCGACGCCACACCCTCACCACGTTGAATACGTAATCGGGATTCTTCATGCGTCCCTCGATCTTGAGCGATGCCACGCCGGTGGCAACAAGCTCGGGCAGGTGCGCGATACCCAGATAGTCACGCGGACAAAGCAGGCGGTCTCCCTCGACGGCAACAACACTCTGCCCCGCCTCGTCCACTAGGTCGTACGCCAGACGGCACGGCTGCGTGCAGTCGCCGCGCATCGCCGAGCGCCCACGCCGCAAGGCCGAGAACTCGCACGCCCCCGAATAGCCGATGCAAATCGCACCGTGGCAGAATACCTCGATGGGCACGCCCGTGGCACATAGCGCCGCAATCTCGTCGACCGTCAGCTCGCGTGCCGTCGTCACGCGCTCGACCCCCAGCTCATCGGCGGCAAGCCGCACGGCACCCTCGCTATGAGCGCCCGCCTGCGTGGACAGGTGAATCTCGACCCCGGGAATCGCCGCGCGCAGCGCGCAGGCCAACCCGGCATCGGCGACAATCAGAGCATCGGCGCCCAGCTCCAGTGCATGAGCTCCCAACGCCACCGCGTCGGACAACTCATCGTCAAACACGAACACGTTGAGCGTTACGTACACACGCACGCCATGGGCATGCGCCACGGCGCAGCCGCGCGCAAACTCGTTATCCGTAAAGCCATGGGCGCTCACACGGGCGTTAAAGCCGCCCAACCCCGCATAGATGGCATCGGCACCCGCGGCGATGGCCGCAAGCATCTGGTCGAGTCCGCCCGCCGGCGCCAGCAGCTCGGGCAGCGCCGCACCGGCAGCATCCAATCCAGTCTCGTATTGTCCGCTCGGCCCCATCGTCCGAATCGCCATCGACAAACTCCTTACCAAGGTATGCATTCACTCTGAAAAATGCCGTCTTCCAGCATACACGAGGCCTCGCGCGCCCCGTTTGGTTTATCGTGTAATAACTTATGTCCATCCTGCCCCGACGGCACATCCACCGTCCGGCACGACATACCTGGAGGTCAATATATGGGTCCTCGCCAACGACAGGGACGCAGCCGTTCAAAGACGCATGCTCTGCCCATAATCCTGCTCTCGTTTTTGGGCTTTCTGCTGATTGCGGGCGTGGCATTTGGCATCGGCATGGTCGGCAACGTCAACCGCTGGCTGTCCGATCTGCCCGACTACACCGACGCCAACGCGTATCTGGTGAGCGAGCCCACCGAGATCGTCGACTGCAACGGCAACAAGATCGCGAGCTTCTACACGCAAAACCGCAAGTCTATCACCAAGGACGAGGTCTCCCCCTACGTGCTGCAGGGCACCGTTGACGTCGAGGACGAGCGCTTCTACGAGCACGGCGGTATCGACCTGTGGGGTATCGCGCGTGCTGCGGTGGCAACCCTCGGTGGCGGGCACGAAGGCGCCTCGACTATCACCCAGCAGCTTGTGCGCAACACCATCCTGCAGGAGGAGCAGTTCGACTCGACCATTGAGCGTAAGGTGCGCGAGGCCTACATCGCCATCAAGATGGAGGACATGTACTCCAAAGACGAGATCCTCATGATGTACCTCAACACCATCTATTACGGCCACGGCGCCTACGGCATCGAGGCCGCAGCCGAGACCTATCTGTCCAAGAGCGCCGCCGACCTCACCCTCAGCGAGGCCGCGCTGCTCATCGGCCTTCCCAACTCGCCTTCGCAGTACGACCCCACGGTCAACCCCGATCTGGCACTGTCTCGCCGCAACAAGGTTCTCGACAACATGCTGCGCCTGGGCCACATCACCCAGGAGGAGCACGATGCCGCACAGGCCGAGCCCATCACCCTCAACGTGACCGAAATCTCGGGCAGCGGCGTCGACGTATACTCGCAGCCCTACTTTGTCTCCTACGTCAAGCAGCTACTGGAGCAGGAGTTCTCGACCGACGTGCTCTTTAAGGGCGGCCTGACCGTCAAGACCACCATCGACCCCACGATGCAGCAGGTGGCAGAGAATGCCGTCCGCGAGCAGCTCGACACGCTCTCGCTTGACGGCCTGGACATGGGCATGGTCGTCGTCGACCCCAAGACCGGCTACATCAAGTGCATGGTGGGCGGCTACGACTACAACGCCGACGAGAACCACGTAAACCATGCCACGGCCAAGCGTCCCGTCGGCTCCACCTTTAAGGCCTTTACGCTGGCAACTGCCATCCAAAACGGCATGAACCCCAACGTCACCCTCAACTGCAACTCGCCGCTCAAGGCCAAGGGCACCACAACCGAGGTACAAAACTACGCCAACCAGAGCTATGGCAACATCACGCTTAAGCAGGCGACGGCATACTCCTCCAACACCGGCTACATCCAGGTGGCGGAAGCCGTCGGCAACAGCAAGATCATCTCGCTCGTCAAAAAGCTCGGCATCGACCCCGCCAAGGACAACATCGAGGACGTTCCCGTCATGACCCTCGGCACCGGCTCGATCTCGCCGCTCGAGATGGCCGCCGCCTACGCGACGTTTGCCAACGGCGGCTACTATCGCCAGCCGATCGCCATCACCGAGATTGACTCTCGTACCGGTTCGGTGCTGTACCAGCACACCGACAATCCCTCACAGGTGCTTACCGAGGGCGAGGCCGCCGCGGTCACCGATGTTCTGTCCGGCGTCATGAAGGGCAGCGGTACGGGTGCTGCCGGCGCCCTGAGTGTCAACCAGCCCTATGCCGGCAAGACGGGCACCACCGACAACACCACCAACCTGTGGTTCTGCGGCTATACCCCGCAGCTGGCATGCGCCCTGTGGACCGGCTATTCCGCGGGCGAGATCCCCATCCAAAAGTACGGCACGGACCTGCTGGGCGACAGCACCAACCTGCCTGTCTTTAAGCGGTTTATGAACACCGTTCTGACCGGTACCGAGCGCGAGGAGTTTGCGACCGGAACGGCGCCCACCTACAAGAACAACAGCGTCTGGAAGTTCTACGGCACCAACAACACCAAGAAGTCGGAGAACGACGACAAGGACAAGGACGAGGACGAAGAGGAAGAGGAAACCACCACAACGACTACCACGACGACCACGACCACCGAGACCACGGGCGGCGACACCACCGGCGGCACCGGTACGACCGGTGGCTCGACGGGCGGCTCCACTGGTGGTTCGACCGGCGGCGATGGCGGCACGCCTACGCCTACGCCCACTCCAGACCCCTCGCCCACGCCTGACGATACGGTCGGCTAAGAAGTACGCGACTAAAGCCAACAAGGCCCCGAGCAGCTTATTGAACTGCTCGGGGCCTTTTAGTTTGAAACGACCTGGAGGGCGGTCTTTATACCGGCAAACAAAAAGGGGGTACCGACCAACGTCGATACCCCTTACAAGCCACTATGTCAGCGCACACAATGCCGAGCGCACGACCCGCACGCCTACTTGCGAGAATTGCTCAACTTATTGATCAGCGCCTCGAGACGCTCGCCGTCCTCGGCCGTCTGGGCAATAACCAAAATCGTATCGTTGCCGGCAAGCGAGCCAAGCACATCGGGCAACTCTGCCGCATCAACGGCGGCGGCGATGCCGGAAGCCGTGCCAGGCTGAGCCTTGATCATAACCAGATTATCAGTACGCAGAACGCCCGTTACGAGCTCGGAAACCATACGTTGCAGGTGCAGGTCCTCTGCCAGAACATAGATGCCCTCAGGGAGCTTACGCAGCCCCATATCGGCAATATCGCGAGAGACAGTCGCCTGCGTGCAATCAAAGCCCATAGCACGGAGCTCATCGACCAGCACGCGCTGCGTGCGGACATCCTTATTGCGCACAATATCTCTAATGGCATCCTGGCGCCCATTGCGTTTTTTAGCCATACAAACCCTCACTCCAAAAGATGGCGGAGACAATCAATCAGTGTTTGAATAGTTTAGCGCTATTTGAAGGCTTTTGTGTATAAGAACGCATTTCGAAACAATTCTATGCAAGTTTGTTTCGTAATGAGCCGTTTAGGCGGGTTTTGCGCCCGTCCGGTTAAGAAAAGCTGCCAGATGCGTACACATCACGCAGCGCGCGGGCTTAGCGCTGGCGATCGGCCCAAACAACAGACCGAGTCCCCGATGGTTGTCCTTGAGCGCGGCGACCATCTGACGGGTTCGAGGCGCCTCGAGCATATCACGCATGCGGGCGGAACGCTCGATTGACGACACCCCATGCGGGCTCAGACACAAATTCTCGATGCAGGCGACCAGTCCGGCAAAGTAGAACTTTTGGCTTGCCAGCTTGAGCCGACCACCGCTATCTGCTTCCGAGAGTGAGTCCGCAAGCTCGTCGAGCGCTCGGGTGTCATCGGATACCTTGGCATACATGGTGGGATCAAAGGCGTCTGTAAGCTTAGGCGCTACCGTGTGGAAACAAGCGTCGCCGCATCCGGAGACGCGCTGCGCCTGCGAGAGCGCGCACACCATAAACTCAACCGTACGGTACGCCTTGCCGTGCGACAGGCATGCCTCAAACAGCGGACGACTATACATCACGCCAGAGGTCTGAACGACTAGGCCGCCTAAAATCAACTGAGGCAGCCCGGCCACCATCGAAGATTTGCTATCAATGGAAATATGAGTAGCATCCAAGACGCGCGAATGGCGCTCTCGATGTGCATCATAGCGGTCGAGCGACACCGTGGGGAACACTATGTCTGCCGCAGTATCGCACGCGATATCGACCATCTTGGAAAGGGATTGCGGAGCAAACCACTCATCGGCGTTCATGGCGATGATTTGAGAGCCGCGCGAGGCAGCAAAACCGGCACGAAGACACGCGCCGCGCGTCGCGTCCTCGACGTCAATCAAATCAATATGGATGTCCCTGTCGGCAGCAACTTGAAGCGAGTGGCGCACACCGGGCGCAGTATCGCGACAGACAACGACAATCTGCAAATCGTAGAGGTCTTGGTTCTGGATACTCTCGAGCGCACGCATCGCATAGCTGGGCGAACCTTCTACCACAAGGATCACCGAAAGTCGCGGATGCGAGCCACGTCGAACCAAGTTTTCCATCCTCTCGATAGCACCAAATCAAACTGTCGTTCATGGTACACCCGAGCTATAAAAGCAACGAGCCGCCTAACATGTTGCACGCCAAGAACAGATGTTGCACACGCGCAGCTCACACATAGTATGTGCAAGGCACAGACGCGCCGAGCACTCCCCTAGTCGAGAACGACAAGCTCGTCGGGGCCGTAATCCACACCCATAAACGTAAGGCCGCAGGCAGGCGCCGTGGGACCCGCAGCGGTTCGGTCACGGGCGTCAATAACCTCGCGCATCCACTGGGGATCGCGACGATGCATGCCAATCTCCACGAGCGTTCCTACAATGGTACGCACCATCGAGTGCAAAAACGCATTGCCCTCGATAGTGAAGGTCAGGATATCCTCGCCAAAAGCGACCTCGTGGCCAAACTCCGCACGCATCACGCAGCGGTGCGTGGGCTTGCCCACAGCAGAGGCAACCTTGCAAAAGCTCTTAAAGTCCTGCTCGCCCAAAAGCGCAGGGCAGGCGGCCGCCATCGCATCGACGTCGAGGGGATAGCGATGCCACCACACCGCACCGCGCGAGAGCACGGGGCGCGCATCGCGATCGGCAATACGGTACGTATACGTACGGGACCGCGCGTCAAAGCGGGCAGAAAAGCCCCTACGGGCCTTGTAGACCTCGTTTATGGCGATATCTTTGGGCAGGAGGGCATCCATAGCCCTCAGCCACCTACGGCGCGTCAGAGCATGCTCAGCGTCCGTTACGGGCACGCTAATGTACTGGGCCACCGCATGCACGCCGGCATCGGTACGACCCGCACACGTCAGATCGATCGGGCGGCGCAGCAGCGTCTCGATAGCGCGGCGCAACTCGCCCGCAACGGTCGTCTGGCCCGGCTGCTCGGCAAATCCGCTATAGGACGAGCCATCATAGGCAACACAGAATACAAGCGTGGCATCGAGCTCAGGAATCGAATTGAAATCAGACGGCGCGGTCATGGGCGCTCCCAACAAACAATCAACGGTATCGCGACAAAAAAAGAGGGGTACGCGAACGTACCCCTCGAATATAGCCTATGCAGACGGATTGTCTACTCAGCGGTCTCCTCAGCAGGAGCCTCCTCGACGGCCTCGACCTTCTTGGGAGCAGCGGCCTTCTTGGGGGCCGGAGCAGCCTTCTTGGCCTTAGGCGTGCAAGGCTCGGTGACGAGCTCCATGATAACGATAGGAGCGTTGTCGCCCTTACGGTTGCCGAGCTTCATGATGCGGGTATAACCGCCGTTGCGGTCCTGCCACATGCCCTGGGCAGCCTTGTCGAAGATCTCGGCAACGAGCTGCTTATCGCCGAGCTTGGCGATGGCCAGACGACGAGAGTGCAGGTCGCCCTTCTTGGCCCAGGTGATGATCGGATCGACGACCGAACGCAGCGCCTTAGCGCGGGTCTCGGTGGTCTTGATGCGGTCGTTCTCGAAGAGGGCCTTGGCCAGGCTCTTCTTCATGGCCTTGGTGTGGCTCGCATCGGTGCCGAGCTTCAGGCCCTTCTTAACGTTGTGACGCATGGTCTAGTTTCTCCTCAAATATGCGAAGCATTAAGCCTTCAGGCTCAGGCCCATGGACTCAAGCTTGTCCTTCACTTCCTCGATCGACTTAACACCGAAGTTACGGATGTTAAGCAGATCGTTCTCCGAGAACTCAACGAGCTGACGGACCGAGTGAATGCTGGCGCGCTTAAGGCAGTTGTAGGAACGGACGGAAAGGTCCAGATCCTCGATCTGCTTGTCCAGCTCGGCGTTGTCGTTGGTGACCTCGGGAGCGAAGATCGAAGCCTCCTCCTCGACCTCGGGGGTCTCGGCAAGGTTCATAAAGGCAGCCATATGCTGGTTGATGATATTGGCAGCCTGGACCACGGCGTCGCGCGGAGCGATGGAGCCGTTGGTCTCGATCTCGAGGACAAGGCGGTCGTAGTCGGTGTGCTGACCGACACGGCAAGCCTCAACGAGCTTGGCGCAACGGGACACCGGCGAGTACAGCGAGTCGACGTGGATCACACCGATGGGATCGTTGTCGCGCTTGTTAGCCTCGCCAGAGACATAGCCGCGGCCATAGCCGATGCGCATGCTCATGGTGAGATGGCCACCCTCGGTAAGCGTAGCGATGTGCTGCTCGGGGTTGACCAGCTCAAACTCGGACGGAATAAAGAAGTCCGCACCGGTGACCTCGCAGGGGCCGTCAACAGAAATGGTGGCGGTCGCCTCGTCGGTCGTGCCGAGAGCCCTGAAGACAAGACCCTTGACATTCAGGACGATGTCGGTGACATCCTCGACCATGTTAGGGATGGTCATGAACTCGTGCTGTGCACCATCGATCTGAATAGCCTCGACGGCGGCACCCTCGAGCGAGGACAGAAGTACGCGACGAAGGGAGTTACCCAGCGTATCGCCGTAGCCACGCTCGAGCGGCTCGACGGAGACACGAGCAGACGTCTCGTTGATCTCTTCGACCTGAACCTGAGGCCTAATGAATTCTGACATGTATTACCTCCAGCCTCAGCAGCCCGGATGGACTACTTAGAGTAGAGCTCGACGATGAGCTGCTCGTTGATATCACCGCTGATCTGCTCACGCGTCGGCAGAGCGAGCACGTTACCAGACAGCTTCTCGATATCGACCTCGAGCCAGCCAGGGACCTCAAAGCGCTCGGAGGAAATCAGAGCCTCCTTGATGGGGAGGAGGTCACGGAACTTCTCGCCGACAGCGACGACGTCGCCGGCCTTGACGCGGTAGGACGGGATGTCCACGCGCTTGCCGTTCACGGTGAAGTGACCGTGACGGACGGACTGACGAGCCTCTTTGCGGGTGCGGGCGAAGCCAAGACGGAAGACGACGTTGTCGAGGCGAGACTCAAGGATGATCATGAGGTTCTCACCGGTGACGCCGTTCATCTTGCGGGCCTTGTTGAAGTACCCGTGGAACTGCTTCTCCAGAACGCCATAGATGAACTTGACCTTCTGCTTCTCGCGCAGCTGCATGCCGTACTCAGATTCCTTGCGACGGCGCTTGGGCTGACGGATAGATTCCTTCTTGCTGCTGTAACCGAGCTCAGCGGGATCGATCCCGAGCTGACGGCAGCGCTTAAGAACAGGAGTCCTGTCGATTGCCATATTGATACGATCCTTTCAGTTACACGCGGCGACGCTTCTTGGGGCGGCAGCCGTTGTGCGGAATGGGGGTCTTGTCCTGGATGCTCGAGACCTCGAGGCCAGCAGCCTGGAGGGAGCGGATGGCGGTCTCACGACCGGAGCCGGGGCCCTTGACGAAGACGGAAACCTTCTTCATACCGTGCTCCATGGCCTGCTTGGCAGCAGCCTCGGCAGCCATCTGGGCAGCGAACGGCGTGGACTTACGGGAGCCCTTGAAGCCCACCTGGCCAGCCGACTTCCAGGAAATGACGTTGCCCTGGGGATCGGTGATCGAAACGATCGTGTTGTTGAACGTAGAACGAATGTGAGCCTGGCCCACGGAAATGTTCTTACGGTCCGCGCGCTTCAGACGGGCAGCGCGAACGTTCTTCTTAGCAGTAGCCATCTATCTAGCGCTCCTTATTTCTTCTTCTTAGCACCGATCTGACGCTTCGGGCCCTTACGGGTACGAGCGTTAGTGTGGGTGCGCTGGCCGCGGACCGGGAGGCCCTTGCGGTGACGAAGGCCGCGGTTGCAGCCGATGTCCATAAGGCGCTTGACGTTCTGGTTGCGCTCACGGCGGAGGTCGCCCTCAACCATGATCTGGTTCTTATCGATATAATCACGGATGGCGTTAACCTCATCCTCGGTGAGGTCCTTAACGCGCGTATCCACGTTAACGTTGCACTCGACGCAGATCTTCGTCGCAGTGGTGCGGCCGATGCCGTAAATGTAGGTCAGACCGATCTCAACGCGCTTCTCACGCGGGAGGTCGACACCATTAATACGGGCCAACGTAGTCTCCTCTCTTAACCCTGACGCTGCTTATGACGGGGGTTCTCGCAAATGACGAGGACCTTGCCATGGCGCCTAATGATTTTGCACTTATCGCACATCTTCTTGACCGAAGGACGTACCTTCATCGTTCTTCCTTTCGGTAGCGCTCAAACTACTTCCCTACTATCTACTCGCCCAGCCGCAGGCGTTTAAAACTATGGCTGGTCTTCACACACAATCCGACCGTAGGTTGAGCTAAGCCTGCAGTCGGAAATGGAGTGCGCGTATGCGTGCCGCTATTTGTAGCGATAGGTGATGCGGCCGCGGGTCAGGTCGTACGGGGAAAGCTCCACGACAACCCTGTCACCGGGGAGAATACGGATGTAATTCATTCGGATCTTGCCAGAAATGTTGCACAGAACCGAATGACCGTTCTCGAGCTCGACCTTAAACATGGCGTTGGGCAGCGGTTCCTTTACCGTACCCTCGAGCTCAATTGCGTCTTCCTTCTTCACAAGCAATCATCTTTCTCTAGAAAACGACAGCGATTGAGTATTCTACAACACGTATGCACGCATCGTAATAACTTCGTAATGGCTCCACAACTAAGTGGAACTTGTTACATTTGAAATGTAAAACAAAACCGTTCCCTGATACCCAAGATCGCCTTGAAATGAGAAGGCATAGACCTTGGGGTCATGCCTTCGAAATTGAAAGGCGAGGTTGGGCATCAGGGGGCGGCGACTTTTACATTTCACCGCCTTGCAAGGAACACCAAGCACCTTGGGCATCCGTGGTGATAATCACCGGACCGTCATCGGTGATGGCGACGGTGTTCTCGTAGTGCGCGGCGGGCAGGTGATCGTTGGTCGTAACAATCCAACCGTCGGAGCCCGTGCTCACATGGCTGGAACCCATCGTAACCATCGGCTCGATGGCAATGACCATGCCGGCCTGGAGGCGAACGCCCCTCCCCTTCTTTCCATAGTTAGGAACGTTGGGGTCCTCGTGCATCACGCGGCCAATGCCATGGCCCACATAGTCACGAAGCACGCCGTAACCGTGAGACTCGGCGAGGGACTGAACGGCATAACCGACGTCCCCGATATGGTTACCGGGGACAGCCTGCTCGATGGCAGCCTTAAGGCAATCGCGCGTAACCTCGCACAGGGCCTTGGCCTCGGGCGTGGGGGTGCCGACGAAAAACGTCCAAGCGTTATCGCCGACCCAACCGTCGACAACGGCTCCCGTATCGATGGAAATGATATCGCCATCGCGCAGGATCATGTCGGGGTTGGGAATACCGTGGACCACGGCATCGTTGATCGATGCGCAAATGGTTCCCGGGAACCCGCCGTAACCCTTAAAGGCCGGGATGCCGCCATGCATGCGGATAATCTGCTCCGCGAGCTGATCGAGCTCAAAGGTCGAAACGCCGGGGCGCACCATGGCTCCAACGTGGCGGAGCGCCATCTTAGATAGCGCTCCTGCCTTCTTCATCTGCTCGATTTGCGTTGCAGACTTAATCTTGATCATAGACCGAGAGCCTCTTTGACATCCCCGTACACGGCCTCGCGAGCCTGGTCACCGTTGACCGACTTGAGCAGACCCTGGCCACGATAGTAGTCGACGAGCGGGCTCGTGGACTTCTCGTAGACGTCGAGACGGTTCTTGATGGTCTCGGGCTTGTCGTCGTCGCGCTGATACATCTCGCCTGCGCACTTGGGGCAGGTAGCATCGGCAGCCGTGCCGGTGTAACCGCAGGCGCGGCAGGTGCGACGCGAAGACAGACGATCGATAATGACCTCGGGGGCCACATCGACCAGAAGGGCGCAATCGATCTCGCGACCCATGGCGGAGAGCTCGGAATCGAGCGTCACAGCCTGGGCGGTGTTGCGCGGGAAGCCGTCGAGAATGAAGCCCTGCTGGGCGTCATCGGCGGCAAGGCGCTCCTTGACAAGGTCGATCACGAGCTGGTCGGGGACGAGCTCGCCAGCGTCCATGTACTTCTTAGCCTGAATACCAAGCTCGGTGCCACCCTTGACGGCAGCACGCAGCAGGTCGCCCGTGGAAATGTGAGCGACGCCAAACTCGGCGACGAGCTCCTGTGCGACGGTGCCCTTACCGGCACCCGGAGCTCCGAGCAATACGAGGTTCATGAGCAATCCTCCTCTAGCCTATTTAAAGAATCCATCGTAATCATACATCTTGATCTGGCCTTCGAGCTTATCGACCGTGTCGAGCACGACGCCGACCATGATGAGGATGGACGTGCCGCCAAATGCCTGGATCAGATGGTTACCCGTGAAGGAGAAGATGATCGAAGGCACGATGGCGATGAGCGCCAAAAAGACAGCGCTGGGAAGCGTGATCTTGTTAAGCGCGTTCTTGATGTAGGCCGCGGTAGCCCTACCCGGACGCACGCCCGGAATAAAGCCGCCCTGCTTCTTAAGGTTGTCGGCCGTGTCATCGGGGTTGAACACCATGGAGGTGTAGAAGTACGCGAAGAACACGATGAGGACAACGTTAAGCACCCAGTTGAGCCAACCGGTCGAAAGCGCGGAGGCAACTGCCTGAATCCAGCCGATGCCGGGGAAGAACACGGCAATCTGAGCCGGGAAGTACAGCAGCGCCGAAGCGAAGATGATCGGCACGACACCCGCGGTGTTGACCTTAATGGGCAGGTAGGTGGTCTGGCCACCCATCATGCGACGGCCAACGACGCGTTTGGCGTAGGAGACCGGGATGCGGCGCTGGCCGCGCTCAAGGAAAACAATCAGCGGGATAACCAGCAGGATGATGGCGCAGATGATCACCATGGTGATGATGCCACCGGCATTACCCTCGGTGCTGGAGAAGATAGCCTGCGGAAGGCCGGCCATGATGTTCGCAAAGATGATCAGCGACATGCCATTGCCGATACCGCGCTGGGTGATGAGCTCACCAATCCACATGATCAGCATAGCGCCTGCGGTGAGCGTACCGACGATCATGAGGTCGAAGATGATCTCGGGAGCGCCGGCGCCATTGAAGCTGATGCCGAAGCTCTTAAAGAGGAAGAGGTAACCCACGGAGTTGAGGATTGCCAGAGCCAGGGTGAGGTAACGCGAATACTGCGTAATCTTGGTCTGACCGACCTCGCCCTCGCGGGCAAGCTCATGCAGGGAAGGCACGACGGCCTGGAGCATCTGGAGGATGATCGAGCTGGTGATGTAAGGCATGATGCCCAGCGAAAACACCGACACATAGCTCAACGCGCCGCCAGAGAAAAGATTCAGGAGGGCCATAGCACCTGCGGCGACCGAATTGTTATCGGTCGAGAAAAGGCCCAGCATCCCCTGGAAGGGAATGCCGGGCACAGGAGCGTGCGCACCAATGCGGTACACGACGAGCATAGCTATGGTAAAAAGAATCTTTTCGCGCAATTCTTTGATGCGGAAAGCATTCTTAAGACCATTTAGCACGGCAGCTCGACCTTTCCGCCAGCGGCCTCGATCTTGGCCTGCGCAGAAGCGCTGACCTTGTCGACCTTGACCGTGAACTTCTTGGTGAGCTCACCATTGCCGAGCACCTTGACGGGCTCGAACTCGCTCTTGGTGATGCGAGCGGCCTTAAGAGCGGCACCGTCGATCACAGCGCCGTCCTCGAACTTACGCTCGAGACGCTCAACGTTAACAGCGGTGTACTCGATACGACGGGGGTTGCGGAAGCCCGGAAGCTTGGGCAGGCGCATAGCCAGCGGAGTCTGGCCACCCTCGAAGCCGGCACCCTTGGTGCCGCCAGAGCGGGAACCCTGGCCCTTCTGGCCGCGGCCAGAAGTGGTGCCGTGACCCGAAGAATTGCCACGGCCGACGCGCTTGCGGTTCTTAGTGGAACCGGGCGCGGGAGTAAGATCGTGAAGCTGCATTTGCTACTCCTCTACAATCTCGACAAGGTGCTTGACCTTGAAGATCATGCCGCGGACGGACTCGTTGTCAGCAATCTCGCGAACCTCGCGGATCCTGTGGAGACCGAGGGCACGGACAGTACGGACCTGGTCCTGCTTGCAACCGTTGGTGCTGCGGACCTGCTTGATCTTGATGGTGTCAGCCATGCTTAGTTCTCCTTACCGACGAACATCTCGGAGACCGTCAGGCCACGGCGAGCCGCGACGTCCTCAGGGCTGGAGAGCTCCTTGAGGCCCTCGACGGCAGCCTTGATGATGTTGAGGCCGTTGTCGGTACCGAGGGACTTGGACAGGACGTTCTTGATGCCAGCAAGCTCGAAGAGGGGACGCACAGCGCCGCCGGCGATAACGCCGGTACCCTCGACAGCGGGCTTGATGATGATGCGGCCGGCACCAAAGTGGCCGAGAACCTCGTGCGGGATGGTGCCCTGCTCGGTCACCGGCACGTGGAACATGTTCTTCTTGGCATCGAGAGACGCCTTGGAGATGGCCAGGGGCACCTCAGCGGACTTGCCCATGCCAACGCCGACGTTGCCCTTGCCGTCGCCAACGACGACGAGAGCGACGAGGCTCATGCGACGACCACCCTTGACGGTCTTCGACACGCGGTTGATGTAAACGACGCGCTCCTCGAACTCGGAGGCCTCGCGCTGCTGCTTCTGATTACGAGCCATGTGCTACATACCTCCTAGAACTCGAGACCGGCGGCACGAGCACCGTCGGCGAGGGCCTTGACGCGGCCATGGTAGATACGGCCACCACGATCGAAGGCGACCTTGGTGATGCCGGCCTCGATGGCACGCTTGCCAACGAGCTGACCGACCTTCTCCGCAGCCTCCTTGTTCGAGGTGTGGGTGCCCTTGAACTCGGCCTCGAGGGTCGAGGCAGAGACGAGCGTCAGGCTGGAGCCCTTGCTGTCGTCGATGATCTGGGCATAGATGTTGGCGTTGGTACGGGTCACGCGAAGACGCGGACGCTCGGCGGTACCCGAGACCTTGCCGCGAACACGACGCTGACGACGCTTGAGGCCTTCCAGCTTCGCCTTATGCTTGTTCATACGTAAACTCCTAAAAAGGTTGATCTTGCCAGCACCTGACGGGGTGCTGGTCTTATGCGAGTAAGTCGGTTACGACTACTTGGCGGCCTTACCCAGCTTGCGGCGGATGTGCTCGCCGACATAGTGGATACCCTTGCCCTTGTAAGGCTCGGGAGGACGATGGCCGCGAATCTCAGCGGCGATCTGACCGACCTGCTGCTTGTTGATACCCTTGACGTTCACGTGTGTGTTGTCGGGAACCTCGAAGGTGATGCCCTCGGGAGCCTCGACGATCACGGGGTGCGAGAAGCCCAGGGAGAACTCGAGGTTCTTGCCCTTCTGCTGCACGCGGTAACCGACGCCGGCGAGCTCGAGCTTCTTCTCGAAGCCCTCGGAAACGCCAACAACCATGTTGTGGATGAGGGCGCGGGTGAGGCCGTGACGGGCACGGGTCTCACGCTCGTCGTCGGGACGGGAAACGGTGAGGACGTTGTCCTCGACGTTGATGGTGAGCTTCTCAAAAACATCGAGCTCGAGCTGGCCCTTGGGGCCCTTGACGACAACGTTGTTGCCGTTGACTGCCACTTCGACTCCGGCGGGAATCTGGACAGGCTTATTACCGATACGAGACACGGTGATCTCCTTTCCTTCTACCTACCGAGCGAATTACCAGACGTAAGCGATGATCTCGCCGCCGACGTTGTGCTTGCGAGCATCGCGGTCGGTCATGACGCCATGGCTGGTGGAAATAATGGCGGTACCAAGGCCACCGCGGACGCGGGGCATGTCGGCAACGCCGGTGTACTTACGCAGGCCCGGCTTGGAAATGCGGCGGATGCCGTTGATAACCTTAGCCTTCTTGGGACCATACTTAAGCGTGATGTGCAGAGTCTTCTGGGGAACGGTGTCCTCGACATCGTAGCCCTCGATGTAGCCCTCCTCGTGCAGAACACGAGCGATCTCGACGAGCTTCTTGCTGCTCGGCATGGAGACCGTGGCCTTGTTCACAGAGTTAGCGTTACGGATGCGCGTAAGCATATCTGCGATCGGGTCTGTAAGGTTCATACAGATTCTCCTTCGTTCTTGATGAACACGTGCTCTTGGTTCTTCGCCGCCCTTAACGGCAAAGCCTAACTAGCGCGTTTTCCCTGTTCCAAACGGATGCTTGAAACGCTGGTAGTGACTTACCAGCTGGCCTTCTTAACGCCGGGAAGCTCGCCCTTGAGTGCAAGCTCGCGGAAGCAGACACGGCACAGGCCGAACTTGCGGTACACAGAGTGCGGACGGCCGCAGCGCTGGCAGCGCGTGTACTCACGAGTAGAGAACTTCTGCTTGCGATTGCACTTGACGATCATCGATGTCTTAGCCACTTATATCCTCCTCACATAGAGTATTGTTCGCCCCAAGCGCCGCCCCCTTCTGGGAACGGCGCTCATAGGGCAGGTGAACCTATTTCTTGAACGGGAAACCGAAGGCGTCCAGAAGGGCCTTGGCCTCCTCATCGGTATTGGCGGTGGTCACGAAAGTGATGTCCATACCACGCTGGTGATCGACGGAGTCAAAGTCGATCTCGGGGAAGATGAGCTGCTCGGTGACGCCCATGGAGAAGTTACCACGGCCGTCGAAGCTCTTGGCGGAGATGCCGCGGAAGTCGCGGATACGGGGAATCGCGACGGAGGTCAGACGATCGAAGAACTCCCACATACGGTCGCCACGAAGGGTAACCTTGCAGCCGATCGGCATACCAGCGCGCAGGCGGAAGGTAGCGATGGACTTGCGGGCACGGGTGATCATCGGCTGCTGGCCGGTGATGGCGCGCAGGTCGCGCACGGCACCGTCGATGGCCTTGGAATCGGTAGCGGCCTCGCCGACACCCATGTTCACGACGATCTTCTCAAACTTGGGGATCATCATGACGTTCTCGTACTGGAACTTGTCCTGAAGCTGCTGCTTGACCTCGTTGTTGTACTTGGTCTTCAGACGCGGCACATACTTCTCTTCTGCCATTGTTCACTCCTTCTTGGGGTTTTAAGCACGGGGCGTGGCCACGATGGGTTGTCCTCGTGCCTCCTGACTGCATCCGCGCCGCTCATGGCATTTCGCGGTTTGGACTCGACGCAGCAGGAGCCGACAAAACAATCGGTACTATACGCGCATCGGGAGCGTATTTCCAGAAAAACCTCGTCTGCCTGCACAACTCCACAACTCCCCCGCACATATTGATCCCTAGGGGACGGAGGAAAATGGCAGTTGCGGTGAAATAGGGACCGTTTGACGGCTTAACAGGCTTTAACAGTCCGTATTTCACCGCAACTCATATATGGGGATGCGATTAGCGCTTGCGGGGGACGAGCTTGGTGCGGCGCAGGTGGATCATCTCGGCAGCGATGGAGATGGCGATCTCCTCGGGGTCCTCGGCCTCGATGGCGACACCGATCGGCAGGTGCAGCTCGTCGATCTGGCCCTGCGTGAAGCCCTCCTGCTCCAGGCGGGCGCGCACAAAGGCGGTCTTGCGGCGCGAGCCCAGGCAGCCCAGATAGGCGGGTTTAGCGCGCATGGCCTGAATCACCACGTCGATATCGGACTTGTGGCCTGCTGTGGCCACGACCACCAAGTCGCGCGGGCCGATGGGACACAGCTCGCTCAGGTTCTTATAATCGACCAGACGACGGTCGTAGACGCCGGGCACCCATTCGGGGGTCAGCGTGCCGGGGCGGTCGTCGCAAGCCACGACGGCAAAGCCCGCCGCCGTGAGCACCCGCGCCGTCGCAGCGCCCACGTGGCCGCAGCCAAAGATATAGGTCAGGCCCTCGGGGCAGAGCGTCTCGATGTGCGCCGGGGGAATCTCGGAGGCGGCGTTGGTGTAGGTGACCTTACTCCCCTCCTCCACCAGCGAAAGCTCGGGGCAGCCGGCAATGGTATGGCGCGATGTCTCGCCATGGTACTCAACCACATCGCCCTCGAGCGCGCTCGCGATAAACGGCTCAAAGTCGATGACGAAGTCGCCGATGCGCCGATAGGCCAAGACGTCGGCAACCGACTGGAACAACGGTGCCTGAGTCGCATCCAAATGCAGGTAGCACAGGCAGATGGCTCCGCCGCAGATCATGCCGGTATCGGAGTTCTCGCCGCCCATGGTGTAGCGGACCAGACGCGATTGCCCTGCGGCCAGCAGCTCGCGCGCCTCGTCCAGCGCAAAAAGCTCAATCTTGCCGCCGCCGATGGTGCCCGCTTGGCTGCCATCGGCAAAGACGGCCATCCAGGCGCCCACGCCGCGTGGTGATGACCCCGCCGTACCGGCCACGACCACGAGCTCGCACGTCTCGCCAGCACGCAGGGCGGCAAGTGCCGCATTCACAACATCGAGCTTTTCCATTGCCGCCTTCTATCTTCTAAAGACATCGGTGAGCATAGCGAGTGCCTCGAGCACGCCGCCGCCGACCGATGTCGCCTTGTCCGAAATATAGTTGATGTAGCTGGCGTCGCCGCGCGGATCGACATCGGCGCATTTAAAGCCCTCAGTCACCTGCACGCCGTTCGCCAAAAGCCCGCGCAGACAGCCATCGATCTGCGTGCACATGGGCGTATCGCCCGCGTAGCCAATCACGTCTCCGGCGCTCACGATGTCGCCGATTGCGCGGTCGGACCGAAACACGCCGGCGGCGGGGCTGTGGATAACACGTTCCTTGCCATAGCCGGCGATAATGCCCGGCA
The DNA here is from genome assembly GCA_905194675.1 of uncultured Collinsella sp. Taxonomy (GTDB): domain Bacteria; phylum Actinomycetota; class Coriobacteriia; order Coriobacteriales; family Coriobacteriaceae; genus Collinsella. The sequence goes on from CAJJTG010000016.1 coordinate 33,755, forward strand.
CGCCCGTGTTGGGCTGGGGCGAACCTTGGGTAATGACACGGCCGAGAAAATGCCCGCGCATGGTCTCGACCACGGCGTCGCAGTCAACCGGCGCGGTAAAGCCCGGCCCCACAGCGATGACGGCAGGCGCCATGTCGCGCGTGGTGCCCAAGTTGCGCTTGGCCAGAATCGCGTCGACCACGGCAGCGGGTTTCAGCTCGCCAAGCATCTTGGCCTGAGGGTCCACCACAACGGCGACGTCTCCCGCTTGGGTAATCTCGAGCGCCTCAGCCGGCGTCTGTGCCAAGCGAGCGCGAATGCCCTCGACCTGGACCTCGCCCAGGCGAATGGCCTCGCAAAAACTGATTGTGCGGCGGATGCACGTGGGAACCGCGATATCGGCCATAACGACCGACACGCCGGAGCGCACCAAGCGAGCGGCGACGCCCGTGGCGATATCGCCGGCGCCGCGAACATAAACGAGCATTCCCGGGGCACCTCCCTGTGCTACGGTTTGAGCAGAGCAAAAGCGGTTCGACCGCTACTCTGATGATTATTTATTATCACAGTATTATACGGCGGTGAACAGATGGAAACGGTTGGCGGCAATCTTGCCTCTGCGCTCAGGATCGAGCCGGGCATTACCGCGATTATCGGCAGTGGCGGCAAGTCGACCTTGCTAAAGACGCTCGGCCTTGAGCTTATGCGCGCTGGCGGCCGCGTGCTCCTCTGCACCACCACGCGCATGTTCCCCGTCGCCGGCGTGCCGTGGGACGGGTCGAGCCGTCGCCTGGACGCCGCGCCTTGGAAGCCGGGGGCCCTGCATGTTCCCGGCTGCACTTGCGAGGCATGCGCGGGACTTGTCCGAGGAAGTATCTGCCAGGCGGGTGTTTTGAACCCGGAGACAGGCAAGCTCTCCGCCCCCGCCGAGCCGCCCAACGAGCTGGCGCAGCGCTTTGACTATGTGTTGGCCGAGGCAGATGGCAGCAAGCGACTCGCGCTCAAGGCGCATGCCGCCTGGGAGCCGGTAATTCCCGCCGCCACGGCAAACGTTGTCTGGGTCGTCGGCGCCTCGGGGCTGGGCAAGCCCGTCGCCGAGGTTGTCCACCGCCCCGAGCTCTTCTGCGAGCGCTGCGGCTGCGAGCCTACCGACATCGCCACGCCCGAGCGCGTCGCCCAGGTGCTCAATGCCGAGATGCAGGCGCTGGGACTCAGCACCGCACGCGTCATGCTCAACCAAGCCGACACGCTTGCCGACCCAACAATGGCAAATCGCTTCGAGGCAGCCCTCAACCGCCCTCTCATCGCCACCAGCCTCCAGGGGTAGCAATTTGGGACGGGGCTCTTTTTGCTACCCCGTCCCAAAAAATCATCTCCCAAATTAGCTACCCCGGCGCCCTTCTTGCTAGCGGGGGACGTAGCGGCCGGGTTGGGCTCCAGTGGGCTCGCCGTCGCGTGCCGCCAGCACGCCGTTCACAAACACGGCCTTGGCGCGGCCATGTGCCTCAAAGCCCTCGAGCGGAGTGTAGTCCACGGCCTGATGCTGCGTCGCGGCGCTGATCGTCCAACGCGCGCACGGATCCCACACGCACACGTCGGCATCGGCGCCCTCGGCAAGACAGCCCTTGCGCGGATACATGCCAAAAACGCGCGCCGGATTCTCGCTCATCAAGCGGCACAGATCCTCGGGACCCAGCTGTCCCTCAAAGCTCGTAGCGATCGCGACGGGACGATGCTCCACGCCGGGCCCGCCGTTGGGAATCGCGCGGAAATCATCGCGTCCTCGGTCCTTTTGCCCGTGCAGGTTAAAGCTGCAATGATCGGTCGCAATCGTATCGATCTCGCCAGCCACAAGCGCCTCGCGCAGCGCGGCACGGTCACCGGCATGGCGCAGCGGCGGGCTCATCACATACTTGGCGCCCGCAAAGCCGTCCTCTCCCTGTTCAAGGTAGCAGGTGTCGTCGAGCATCAGATACTGAGGGCAGGTCTCGACATAGATGTTCTTCTGCCCGTGCGCTTTGGCAGCGCGAATGGCCTCGAGCCCCAGCTTGGTCGAAAGGTGCACCACGTTGACCGGAGCGTCCCCGGCCAAGTGCGCCAGATACAGCAGGCGGCTCACGGCCTCGGCCTCACACACGTCCGGACGGCTGAGCGCATGGCCCTCGGGCCCGTGGATACCCTGCTCAAACACGCGCTTCTGCAGCGCGTTGACCAACGTGCCGTTCTCGCAATGCACGCACAGGATACCGCCCACGCGCTTGAGCTCCTCCAGCACCTCGAGCGTCTCGGCATCGTCCAGGCGCAGATGGTCGTAGGCAAAGTAGGTCTTAAACGACGACACGCCCGCCTCGCGCATGGCCGAAAGATCGGCGCGGTTGCGCTCATTCCACTCGGCAAGCACCATATGGAAGGCATAGTTGGCGGTGCAGGTGCCGTCGGCGCGATGATGCCACTCGACCAAGGCATCGGGCATGGTCACGCCGCGATCGGCCGTCGCGTAGTCCACAATGGTCGTCGTGCCGCCGCAGGCAGCCGCGCGCGTGCCGGTCTCAAAGCTATCGGCTGTCCAATCCATGCCGGTCCAGCACTGCATGTGCGTGTGCCCATCGATAAAGCCCGGGAACACCCAGCAGCCCGCGGCATGCTCGACGGTATCGCCCTCGGCCGGCTCAATCGCCGCGGCGATCCGCACGATCTTATCGCCATCCATGGCAAGATCGGCGCGACGAAGCCCCTGGGGCGTCACGAGCGCGCCGTTTTTGATGATGATCATAATTGCTCCTTATTGATTGATGCAGTTGGCCACGCGATCAAAATACGAGCAGGCGGCGATATGCTCCGTTATGCGTCGCTGTCCCTTGACGGTATCGACGTCCCACAGTTCGTAAGCACGCGCATCAACCAGCACCACGTCGATACGGTCCTTGAGGATCGAGCCGCCACCGTCCTTGCCCTCAAGACACATAAGTGCATCGAACAGTTCCGCCGGAAAGAGCACCGGGCTCGAAGGCTCACCGTTGCACGCAAGGCGCACCGGATACTTGCGGCCACGCTCATCAAACGCGCGAACCATGGCCTCAAAAGAATCCGAACTCACGAGCGGCTGGTCGCCCGGCAAAAAGAGGCAACCCTTCCAGCCGCGGCTCGCCCCCCACGAAAGGCCCGCACGGACGCTTTCGCTGCGCAGCTCGCCATCGTGCAGCACGCACGGGCAATGCTTGTCCTCGCAAATCTGGGCGACCTCGGGCCAACGCGTCGAAACCACAACGTCAAAGCCCCGGGGAGCCGAATCGATAGTCCGGGCAATCAGCGGCTCGCCATAGATATCGGCAAGCATCTTGTTGGAGCCAAACCGCTTGCCCTCGCCCGAAGCCATAATGACGCAACCAAGTTTCATGGCGATACCTCCTCTGAAACCATCGTACCCATAACTCGCGCCGCGGGGCATCTGCATCGAAAGCGCTTATCCCGCACGCCCACGATGCAAAAAGGGGGCACCCCGCCGGTTGGCAGAGTGCCCCCTTTACATGGCTTACCTCAGCCCAGCTTTAGGCCTGGAACCAACGGGCGGCGTTGCGCTCGTCGAGGGCCTTGAGGGCGGCGGCGGGATCGGCAACCTTCTGCAGGAACATCATGGCAGCGATGGCGTACGGCTTGTAGCTGGCCTCCTTGTACATGCCCACGCGGTGCATGTCGAAGACGTTGGCGTTGACCTCGCCGTGCTCGCAGGAGACACCGGAGATGTCGGCGGGCAGCGGGTGCATAAAGATGGTGTCCTGGCCGTTGGCGGTCTTCTCCATGAGCTCGGTCGTGGAGCACCAATCCTGATGGGTGGCGTTCTGAGCGAGCAGCTCCTTCTCGAGCGCAGCGATGCCGGCGTCGTCACCCTCGGCGTACAGGTTGGTGCGCTTCTCCATGGCGGCAAACGGAGCCCAGCTCTTGGGGATCACGATGTCGGCGCCCTCAAAGGCCTCGGCCATGGTGTTGACCTGCTTAAAGGTGGTGCCGGACTCGGCGGCATAGCCGCGGGCACGCTCGACGACCTCGGGCATGAGGTCGTAGCCCTCGGGGTGGGCCAGGGTGACATCCATGCCAAAGCGGGGCAGCAGGCTGATCAGAGACTGCGGGCAGGACAGCGGCTTGCCGTAAGAAGGCGAATAGGCCCAGGTAACGGCAACCTTCTTGCCCTTGAGGTTCTCAAGGCCGCCAAACTCGTTGATGAGGTAGAGCATGTCGGCAGAGGACTGCGTGGGGTGGTCGGAATCGGACTGCAGGGAAATGAGCGTGGGACGGTGGTCCAGAACGCCGTCCTCGTAAGCCTGCTGGACAGACTCGGAGACCTCGGTCATGTAGGCGTCTCCCTTGCCGATGTACATGTCATCGCGGATGCCGATGACGTCGGCCATGAAGGAGATCATGGTAGCGGTCTCGCGGACGGTCTCGCCATGGGCGATCTGAGACTTCTTCTCGTCCAGGTCCTGTAGCTCAAGGCCGAGCAGGTTGGCGGCCTTAGAGAAGGAGAAGCGCGTACGAGTGGAGTTGTCGCGGAACAGCGAGACGGCCAGGCCCGAGTCGAAGATCTTGGGCGAGACGTTGTTCTCACGCAGCTCGCGCAGGGCGTCGGCGACGATGTAGAGCGCCTTGAGCTCATCGGTGGTCTTATCCCAGGTGTGCAGGAAGTCACTGCCGTACATACCCTTAAAATCGAGTCCGTTCAGCTGCTCGACGAGCTCGGTAAACTTAGCGTCCATGGAAATGTCCTTTCTAAAGATGAAACAATCGCAATGAGTAGATGTGCTCCGGCATGCGCGTGTGGCTAGAACATGCAGAGCACCATGACGAGGACCCGCTACCGTCGAGGAAGCATGGGAGATAACGACCGCGGGCCCCAAGTCAACGGGGAGTGCCGGGGCCACGAGCGGCCCCCGGCTCAACAAAATCGAGGAATGGGACTAATCGATCTTGTTGTTGGTCAGACCGGCGCGGAACACGGTGGCGTCGCCATCGGCCTGGCTCGGATCGTAGAGGTTCAGGGCAGCCACGTACATGGCAGCAGCGGTGACCAGGTCGTCCTTGTAGGTGACCTCGTTGGGAGCGTGAGCCTGAGACTCCGCACCCGGGCCAAAGCCGACGCAGGGGATGCCGTAGCGGCCCTGGATGGAAACGCAGTTCGTGGAGAAGGTCCACTTGTCGCACAGCGGACGACCGGTGCGCTTGTCCATGCTGGGCTCGCAGCCGATGCGCTCGTCACCGAACATGGCCTTGTGGGCGTCGACGAGGGCCTTGACGTGCGGAGCGGTCTCCTTGTTGATCCACGTGGGGAAGTAAGCCTCGGTCTCGTAGACCTCGCCGGTCCAGGACGGACGGTCGTACATGTACATGGAGACCTTCACGTCGTCGCCGTACTTCTTGGCGGCCGGCAGGTTACGGATCTCGTCCAGGCAGGACTCCCAGGTCTCACCGGCGGTCATACGACGGTCGATGGAGATGGCGCAGGAGTCGGCGACGGCGCAGCGGCTGGGGCTGGTGTAGAAGATCTGGCTGACGGTGCAGGTGCCGCGGCCCAGGAAGCGGGCGTCCTCGAAGTGCTCGGGGTTGTACTTGGGGTCGAGCATCTTGACGAGGCCCTTGATGTCGGTCGACTCGTCGCAGCCGTTGTTGTTGAGGGCGCGGACGTCGGCGATGATGTCGGCCATCTTGTAAATGGCGTTGTCGCCGCGGTCGGGAGCGGAGCCGTGGCAGGAGGTACCGTGAACGTCGACGCGGATCTCCATGCGGCCGCGGTGACCGCGGTAGATGCCGCCGTCGGTGGGCTCGGTGGAAATGACGAACTCGGGCTTAATGCCGTCCTTGTTGTAGATGTACTGCCAGCACATGCCGTCGCAGTCCTCTTCCTGGACGGTGCCGACGACCATGATCTTGTAGCCCTCGGGGATGAGGCCCATGTCCTTCATCATCTTGGCAGCATAGGTAGCAGAAGCCATACCGCCCTCCTGGTCGGAGCCGCCGCGGCCATAGATGATCTCGTCGGTCTCGTAGCCCTCATAGGGATCGGCATCCCAGTTCTCGATGTTGCCGATGCCGACGGTGTCGATGTGGGAGTCGATGGCGATGATCTTGTCGCCCGAGCCCATCCAGCCGATGACGTTGCCGAGCGCGTCGAATTCGACCTTATCGTAGCCGAGCTTCTTCATCTCCTCGGCGATGCGGTGGGCGACGCCCTTTTCCTCGCAGCTCTCGCTGGGGATGGCGATCATATCACGCAGGAAGCGGGTCATATCGGGGCCGTAGGCCTGTGCGGCTTTCTTGATGGCTTCGAAATCCATGGTAAAACCTCCGTTAAAAGTGATAGTATTTTCTGTCGATCGGGGTCAATTTTCTGTTACACTGTCTTTATCATAGCATAAGAACGGCAGTTGTCAAACAAAAAATTTGCATTTCAAAAATTTTTTAAGAAAGTGATTGCAATTCGATCAATTTATGGTATTATAGGGATGAAAGAACATGCCCGTTCCGATGGAAAGCTGTGCAATTTGCACAGCAAAATAGGGCGGACGGGCGATCAGAGGAGGGATAGACCATAGAAGCCGCAACGCTGAAGACCCTGGAGCAGGTCGCAAAGGGCATCGCCGCGACCTTTGGCAGCCATTGCGAGGTGGTGATCCACGATGTGGGCGCCAAGCACCCCGAGCATTCCATCGTTGCCATCGAGAACGGCCACGTCACAGGCCGCAAGGTGGGCGACGGCGCGTCGCACGTTGTTTTAGAGCAGGTGCGTCAGGCCGACGCGCAGCCGAGCGACCACTTGAGCTACCTCACCAAAACACCGGATGGGAAGATCCTCAAGTCCTCTACCATGTATATCCGCGGCAGGAGCGGCAAGGTGGTTGCAATCCTCGGCATCAATTACGATATTTCCTCGCTCCTGATGGTCGAGGATGCGGTGCACGAGTTGATCGACACAAAGGATAAGGCGCAGGGCGAGCCGGAAAAGATCGTGAACGTCAACGACCTTTTGGATGAGCTCATCGCCCAGTCTGTCGCGCTCGTTGGCAAGCCCGTCGCCTTGATGAATAAGGAGGACAAGATGCGTGCCATCGGCTTTTTGAGCCAGAGCGGGGCGTTCCTCGTCACAAAATCCGGAGACAAGATCGCAAAATACTTCGGCATATCCAAATATACGCTATATTCTTATATTGACAAACAACAGGAGGAGAAGTGAACCATGGGCAAGATCGATTTGACCATCAACAAGACCGGCCTGCAGCACAACATTGAGAAGGCCAAGGAAAACAACGTTATCATACCGACCATCGCGCAGATGCAGCATCCTGAGACCATCCCTGAGAAAATTCAGGAAAAGCTCAAGACTGTCGGCCTTTGGGACGTCAACCCGCTGAACCTCTTCCGCATCACGTGGAAGAACGAGGCCAAGGAGTCCGGCGGTCTCTTCCAGGAGGTGCCGAACTATGTCGAGATCCCGTCCGAGCTCTCCGGTGTTCCCTGCCGCATTCTCGCCATGGCGGGCAAGTGGTTCCCCACGGGCTGCCACAAGGTCGGCGCGTCCTTCGGCTGCCTTGCCCCGCGCCTTGTGACCGGCCAGTTCGACGCGGACTATCACCACGCCGTGTGGCCCTCCACCGGTAACTACTGCCGCGGCGGCGCGTTCAACTCGAAGCTCCTCGCCGTCGACTCCGTCGCCATTCTCCCCGCCGAGATGAGCAAGGAGCGCTTTGAGTGGCTCAGCAAGATCGCCGGTCAGGTCATCGCAACGCCGGGCTGCGAGTCCAACGTCAAGGAGATTTTCGACAAGACCTGGGAGCTCAAGCAGGACCCCAGCATGATGATCTTCAACCAGTTTGAAGAGATGGGAAACCCGCTGTGGCACTACAATGTCACGGGCTACGCCCTTGCAGACCTCTTTGAGGCGGTCAAGAAGCCCGGGCAGAAGCTCGCCGGCGCGTGCTTCACCTCCGGTTCCGCCGGTACGATGTCGGCTGGCGACCTTTTGAAGGAACGCTATCCCGGCATGAAGCTCGGCGTGGGCGAAGCGCTCCAGTGCCCGACGATCCTGAATAACGGCTTCGGCGGCCACCGCATTGAGGGCATCGGCGACAAGCACATTCCGTGGATCCACAACGTGAAGAACACTGACATGGCCATCGCCATCGACGACGAGGATTCCCAGCGTTTGCTGCGCCTTTTCAACACGGCAGAGGGCAAGAAGTACCTCAAGGAAGAGCTCAAGCTCTCCGACGAGCTCATCGAAAAGCTCACCTGGCTCGGTATCTCCGGCATTGCAAACGTCCTGTGCTGCATCAAGATGGCCAAGTACTATGAGCTGACCGAGGACGATGTCGTCTGCACCGTTCTGACCGACTCTGCCGTGATGTATCAGTCCCGCATCGAGGAGCTCAACGAGATGCACGGCGCGTACAACGCCGAGGAGGCCCGCCTCGACCACAACCTTCACATGCTCGGCCTGAAGACCGACAGCATGATGGAGCTGACGTACGAGGACCGCAAGCGCATCCACAACCTCAAGTACTACACCTGGGTCGAGCAGCAGGCGCGCGACGTCAAGGACCTCAACGCCCTTTGGTACGACACCAAGGGCACGTGGGACGCTGTCCACGCGCAGGCGAAGGAGCTCGACGAGCTCATCAACGAGTTCAACGAGGCCACCGGCCTTCTCAAAGCGCTCTAAGAGCGCGAAAGGGGAGCAGGAACCCCTTGCTCCAAACCCTGTTAGGATGATAAAAGGGGGTATCTCGAAGAGATGCCCCCTTTTTTATACCCCTCAAAGGGGGGGACGCGCCCTGCGGGCGCGGGGAAAGCAGCGCCGCGGGCGCTGCACGAATGCGACCCCCATTTTCTTTCCCGAGAAAGAAAACGGGCGTCGCCCGTCCAAAA
>CAJJTG010000017.1 GCA_905194675.1 uncultured Collinsella sp.
CTGATCCGGTCCGACCGGGCCGCGCGGCAAGGAGATATATTGCCAGACCGGAGGGGCGCCGGGGGCGGGAATCTGGGCGTACACGTTTCCTACACAGTTTGGGTTCCGGCTAACGTTTGCCAGCCGTTACCCACCGCTCGCCGAGCATCTCTTTATATAAGGCAGTCTCATGGTTAAAGCGGATACGTCCCCCTAGCTAAAGCACAGCCAGCATCGAGCAACTCATCACGTTCTTCCACCGAGAACCCCTCGGCGTATACGCGAACCACCGGTTCGGTCCCGCTGGGGCGGATCAGCAGCCAGGTGTCATCCTCGAATGCCAAACGTAAACCATCCATATGGCTTACAGCCTGCGGCGCCTTGCCGCAAATCGATTTAGGATTCATGCCAGGAAGCAGCGTTCGCAGCGATTCGGCGTCTTCGGCCTCAAGGCGCAAATCGCGACGCCCATAGCTCGTCTTACCAAATCTGGCCTCGAGCTGATCGACCAAAACGCCCAAAGGCGCGCCCGTCTTTGCCATAAGCTCACACAGAATCAGACAAGCAAGGATTCCATCACGCTCAGGCATATGCGCGGCGATGCCGATACCGCCGGCCTCCTCGCCTCCCATGAGGACGCCGCCCTTCTTCATCTCTGCAGCTATATATTTGAAACCGACCGGCTTAACGGTCACACGACAGCCAAGCGCCTCGGCAATGCGACGCACGAGCGTCGAGCACGAGAGATTGACGACGACACGCCCCTCCAAATTGCGGAATTGAACGAGGTCGCCCAAAACAAGCGCCATGATTTGATGCGGATGAATATATCTACCGCGTTCGTCGACCGCACCGATACGGTCGGCATCGCCGTCGGTCACCAGGCCTGCGCACGCCCCGTCCTCGACAACCGCACGCTCGCAAGCGTCCACCCACGGCTCAACAGGGTCGGGGCAAATGTCCTCTTGATCGGACGACTGTCCGGCATGAATCTCGTGCACCTCGACGCCTAGCTCCCGCAGCAGGTCGGCAAGATATCCCTGGGCCGCGCCGCCCATGGGGTCAACTACCACACGCAGGTGAGCGGCTCGAATGGCCTCGGCATCGACAAACGATGCCACCGCCTGCATATAGTCAGGAATAATATCCGCGGTGCGATAGCGTTCCTCGATCCCCATCGGCTCGGGGGCCATAGTCTCTTCGAGCTCTTCGATGACATCCTGATTGGCCGTCGAGCCATCTCCCATGCGCAGCTTAAGGCACAGATACCCCTGCGGATGATGGGATCCCGTCACCATGAGCGCACCGCAGGCCTCGCCGTCATACGCCGCCGCCCACGTAAGGGCGGGGGTCGGAACAGGCCGAGATGCGAGCACTGCGTCCAATCCGTGAGCGGCAAGCACGCCTGCCGCAAGCTCAGCAAACTCGCGCGCCTGCGGCCGGGTGTCGAACCCTATATATACTGTTTTGCCGGGATTGATCTTTTGCCACAACTCGCCGACGGCATCGGCAATGCGGGCAACGTTGTCGACGGTAAAGTCGTCCTCGACGCGGGCGCGCCAACCGTCAGTTCCAAAATGAATTATCGCGCACACGCGCAGACACCTCACAGTGTTTGGATCATGGTACGCATGGGGTATACCCGCAACGCTCGCCCAGCAACCTGCCAAAACCGGCATTCACCATTTGGGCAAATGCTACCGCCGATGTGCAAGCAATAAAAAAACCGCCCCGTATGGAGCGGTTTCGACCTTTATATATCGAGCGCCTCGGCCATCGCTGCCGTAGTGATTGCCGTGGTTCCACAGCAACTGCCCACCATTGCGGCACCGGCATGTCTCCATTCGATGCATGCGCGCGCGAAAGCTTCTGGGTTCTCGTGCCATACGGGGCCATCCTGAGTCTGGACCGGATCGCCCACGTTGGGACGCACCGTGACGGGAGTAGTCGCCGATGCAACCATCCTGGGCACCGCCGCGTTCGCGGCCGCAAGCGAACAGCAATTAACACCAACCGAGTTTGCGCCGTGTTTTTCGGCGTACAAAACGGCTGCCTCGATGTTGAGGCCATCGCCCAACAGGTCGCCTTTATCGTCAACGACAAAACTCACCAGGACAGGCATGCCGTCGGCGGCATCTCGGGCGCCGGCAAGCATGGGCTGCAAATTACGGATAGACGTCACCGTCTCGATCAGCAGACCGTCAACACCAGCATTGAGCAAGGTGTGCGCCTGTTCGCGCGCAATGCCTCGGATTTCACGATACTCGACAGAGTCTTCGGCAAACCACTCAATACCGATCGGGCCCATCGAGCCCAGTAGCAGCTGAGGGTGCGCCTGGCGGGCATCGTCGACGGCCCCGCGATTGACCTCCGCCACGGACGGCGCAATCTGATCGTGCTTGAGGGCATAGCTTGATGCCTGAAAGGTGTTGGTAATGAGCACCTGCGCGCCGGCGGCGACATACAAGCGATGAATACGAGAAACGGTCTGCGGCTCTGCCAGATTCCAAAACGCCGGTGGAATGTCGGCGGCATCGTACTCACTCAACAGAACACTGCCCATGGGGCCCTGCGCCAACAAGGTCTCGCTCGACAAGCGGCGCGTAAGTTCCTCGGCACCAAAGCGGTTGTAATAACTCGTATCCATATATATCCCGCTATTCCTCGACGCTGATTCCCTGCTTTTCGAGATAGGCGAGCCAGCGGTTCATCGTATCCTCGGAAAGCGCATGCTCCATCATGCAGGCCTCGGAATCGGCTCGCTCAAATTCGACACCGAGCTCCTGAACCAAAAACGTGCGGATGAGGCGATGACGGTACCAGATAGCCGTACCAACCTCGCGGCCGCGATCGGTCAGGACTACCTTGCCGTAGTGCGATTGCTCGACAAGTTCGGATGCTTTGAGCGCCGAAACCGCTTTATTGACCGATGCCTTGGAGACGCCAAGGCGCTGCGCGATGTCGACCGATCGCACGCCGTTGGTTTCCCCCTCTTCGCTTTCAATGCGAACCATGCACTCCAAGTAGTCTTCGTTCGCCACCGTCAGATGTAGTTCGCGCGAGCTATTTGTCGTATCCATGATCTTCCGTCCCTTCTGCATTCATTGGCTGATTCTACCCCATCCAAGCGTCACGGTATGCCGTGGCATACCGTGCTAGAGTTCTTATTGCACACGACGACCAAGATTGGAGCGGTCTTTATGGAAAACACCACCACGAACCCCGATGTCCTCGAGCGCTTTTTGCGCTACGTCCAGATCAACACGCAGTCCGAGGATGCAAACTGCGACCAGGTACCCTCGAGCGCCGTTCAGTTTGACCTTGCCAACGTGCTGGCTGAAGAGCTGCGCGAGCTTGGTGCGGAAGATGCCCACGTGACCGAGCACGCCTATGTCTGCGCGCATATCCCCGCAAGTGCGGGCGCGGAGGGCAAGCCCGCCCTGGGCCTGATCGCACACCTCGACACCACCGAGGTTGCGCCGGGCGCCGGCGTGAAGCCGCACATTGTGCACTACGAAGGCGGCGACCTGGTCTGCGGTACTGTTGACGGCAAGCCCGTGGCAATGAGCACCGCCAAGCTTCCCGCCCTGAACGACCTTGTGGGTGAGGACTTGGTCTGCAGCGACGGCACCACACTGCTGGGTGCCGACGACAAGGCAGGCGTCGCCGAGATCATGGCGCTTGTCGCGCGTATCGCTCAGGACCCCTCGCTGCCCCACCCCGCACTCGGCATTTGTTTTTGCCCGGACGAGGAGATCGGTCACGGCGCCGAGCTGTTGGACATCGAGGCCTTTGGCTGCAAGTACGCCTACACGGTCGACGGCGGCCCCATCGGCGAGCTGGAGTGGGAGTGCTTTAACGCCGCTGAGGCAACCGTTCGCTTTGAGGGCCAATCCATCCATCCCGGTGACGCCAAGGGCCGCATGGTCAACGCGGGCAATCTGTTCTGCGACTTTAACGCGCTGCTCCCTTATGCGCAGCGCCCGGAATACACCGAGGGCTACGAGGGCTTCTATCATCTTGAGGGGGTGTCTGCAACCGTCGACCACGCTACGGCGCGCTATATCGTTCGCGACCACGACGCAGCTAAGTTCCAGCAGAAGCTCGATCTGATTGATTCCGCCGCCGCCATGCTCAACCAGCGTTTGGGCGAGGAGCGCGTGACCGTGGAGATTAAGCAGCAGTACCGCAACATGGCCGAGATCGTTCGTGACTATCCCGAGCTTATTGATGTTGCCAAGGAAGCCTACCTTGCCTGCAGCGTTGAGCCCCAAGTGCTGCCGATTCGCGGCGGCACCGATGGCGCGCAGCTGTCGTTCCGCGGTCTGCCCTGCCCCAACCTTTCCACCGGCGGCTATTGCTACCACGGCGTCAACGAGTTCGTCCCGGTCAGTTCGCTCGTCAAGATGACCGACGTCCTGCAGGAGCTCGTCGCCCGTTTCGCATAAGCCTGGCTGCATAAGCCCAAAAGACGAATCGCCCCGTCCTCAACCAAGAACGGGGCGGTTTTTGATACAAGGGGAGTAGTCAACATCGCAGGTTGAGCCAACGTCAGCGAGCGACGTCCAAGGCGAACAAGTTGGCATGAAAAAGGCAGGGCATTGACCTTCTGGTCATGCCCTGCCTTTTGAATGACAAATTGTCGCCTTGGGCGGCGCGCAGCGTCGAGTCGTTACGGCGTTTGGTAAAACGCCGTAACTTAGTAGTTGGCTTCGTAGCCGTTGCCGTCACCGGTGGGCTCTTCGTAGTAGTCCGAATCGCTCGAATCGCTTGAGTCATCAGAATCGTCAGAGCTGACCGATGAGGTTGCGGTACCGTTTGCGTAGTCGTCAGACGTGTTGTTGCTGAGGTCACCGATCGTAGAGCTGGAACCGTCGGAAAGACCCATGGTGTTGGGACCCTTGGGATCCTTGCCGGCATCGACGCGCTCCATCATTTCCTTGAGCTCGTCCTCGTAGACAAAGACGTAGCTCACACCGTCGATCATGGTGCTGTCGTCGGCGTACGAGGGCAGGTTGGCCGAGTAGATACCGTCGACATCCATACCGCGCATGGCGTTGACCGTAGCCACGATATCCTGAACGCTCATATCGGTTACGAGCATATCGGACAGCGAATTAACCAGGCCAAAAATCTTCGTGGCATCGAAGTTATTGAGAATCTGGTTGGCAAGGGCGCCAAGCACCTGACGCTGGTGGCGCATGCGCGTGTAATCGCCGTCGGCATAGGTGTAGCGGCAGCGGGCATAGGTAAGGGCGGTGGCACCGTCCATATGCTGCTGGCCAGCGGTAATCTTAATATCCAGGTGCTCGGGGTCGTCAACATCATCGGTTGCGTTAATGTCGATACCGCCAACCGAATCAATCAGTGCCTGCATACCGTCGAAGCTGACCTCGGCATAGTGGGAAATCTGAACACCGCACAGCTCGTTGACCGCCTCGACCATGGCCTCGGCGCCGCCAACGGTATGGCAGGCGTTGATCTTCATGGTCTCGCCCTTGTACTCGACCTTGGTGTCGCGCGGAACGGAAATGAGCGTCGCCTGCTTTTGCGTGGGGTCGATGCGTGCCAGGATAATCGAGTCGGCACGATACGTATCCTCGCCCGGACGGCCGTCGGTGCCAAGAAGCAGCACGTAGAACGGATCCTTTGCCTCATCGGTGTCAACCAGAACCCGACGCAGATTGTCGGTAATGACATTAGAATCGCCGAGCTTGCCCATAATGGTGGCAAACCACAGGCCGGCAGCGGTAGTGGCACTCAGCAGCACGCCAAGCACGACAATGAGCGCGACGTGACGAATCGTGTGGCTACGACGACGTTGGCGAGCTCGCTCGGAATAGCGAGCCACGTTATCGCGACTGTAGATCTTGGCCTGCGCACCAGTTGAGGGTCTTCGGGTGGTGGTATCCGCGAGGGGCTTTTTGTTAAACATAGGCAACCTGTATTAGTAGATGACGGGATCGGGGACGGTAGCATGCTCGACATGCGCACCGAGCGCCTGCAGCTTTTCGACAAACTGCTCGTAGCCGCGCTTGATGTGATGGATAGCCGAAACCTCGGTCGTCCCGTCGGCGATCAAGCCCGCTACGACGAGGGCCGCTCCGCCACGCAGATCGGGCGAGGTAACCTGTGCACCCGAGAAGCCCTTGACGCCATGAATCATGGCATGATGGCTCTCGATACGAATGTCGGCACCCATGCGCACCAGCTCAGAGGCAAACATAAAGCGATTCTCGAAGATGTTCTCGGTAATAACGGAACTGCCGTCGGCGAGGGCGGAGAGCACCATAATTTGTGCCTGCATGTCGGTCGGGAAGCCGGGGAACGGAAGCGTCTGGATGTCGACCGGCTTGATGCGCTCGGCGCGATTCACGTGTACGCCGTCGTCGGTACGCTCGCAATCGATGCCCATGAGCTCCATCTTCTTGAGCACCATGCCCAGATGGATGGGGCAAAAACCCGTGACGTCGACACCGCGATCGTCGGCCATCAGCGCACCGGCGACGATAAAGGTACCGGCCTCGATGCGGTCGCCCACCACGCGATGGGTAACGGGATGGAGCTCTTCCACGCCCTCGATGGTCACGACAGGCGTACCGGCGCCGACAATCTTGGCGCCCATTTCGTTGAGCATGTTGGCGAGATCGACGATCTCGGGCTCGCGGGCGGCATTGTCGATAACCGTAGTGCCCTGTGCGCGCACAGAGGCCATGATGAGGTTCTCGGTCGCACCGACACTGGCAAACTCGAGCGTAACGGTGGTGCCGCGCAGGCCCTGAGGCGCGCTGGCGTTGATGTAGCCGTGGGCGGTATCAAACTCTACGCCCAGGGCCTCGAGACCCAGAATGTGCATATCGATCTTGCGAGCACCCAGGTTGCAGCCGCCCGGCATGGCGATCTTGGCGCGATGGAAGCGACCCAGCAGGGGTCCCATGACGGCGGTGGAAGCACGCATCTTAGCGACGAGCTCGTAGGGGGCCTCCCAAGAATCGACCTGAGAGGTATCGATCTCGAGCGTGTGCTCGTCGAGAACATCGATCGTAGCGCCCATGCCCTTGAGCACCTTGCCCATCACGTGGACATCGGAAATATCGGGCACGTTCTGCAGCGTCGTCTTGCCCGGCGCCAGAAGCGTTGCCGCCATGAGTTTGAGCGCGGAGTTCTTGGCACCCGAGACGGGCACGGAGCCTCCGATGGCGTGGCCACCCTCAACGCGGATAATATCCAAGGTCTACCCTTTCAAAAAGCATGCCCGGGGTGGCTGGGCCATCCCGGGCATGATGTGTTCGCAAATGGTCGAACGTTAAATCGTTTGACTATTGGGCAAGCTTGAGCTTACACCATGCGATTTCATTATAGAGGTAGGCGCGGCGTGCATCATCCTCCGACAAATTACCCAGCTTCTCTTCAAAACCTTGAATATCAGCTTTAAGCTTGTCGGCATCGACGGTCGCCAGATCGCAAGCGCGCTCGGCGAGAACGGTCACGACATCGTCCGCAACCTGGGCATAGCCGCCGGCCACGGCAAACGTGTGGTCGACAGTGCCCATGGCCTTATCGGAAACGCGAACGTAACCGCGGTCGATCGTGCAGATCTCGCTGGAGTGAGCAGGCAGAACGCCAAACTCGCCATCCGTGGACGGAATCGACACAAACGCAGCGTCGCCCTCATAGGCGCAGCTCACGGGGCACACGATGCGGATACGCATAACCTACTTCTCCCCCATCTTGCGGGCGCGCTCGCGCACGTCCTCAATCGTGGAAGCATAGCGGAAAGCCTGCTCGGGCAGGTCATCGGCCTTGCCGTCGACAATCTCGGCGAAAGAGCGGACGGTATCCTCGACGCGGACGTAGACACCGGGGTTGCCGGTGAACTTCTCGGCGACGTGGAAGGACTGCGAGAGGAACTGCTGAATCTTACGAGCGCGGTTGACCGTAAGGCGCTGCTCCTCGGACAGCTCGTCCATACCCAGAATGGCGATGATGTCCTGAAGGTCGGAGTACTCCTGCAGGAGCTCCTGGACCTTGACGGCGACACGGTAGTGCTCCTCGCCGACGATCGAGGGATCGAGAGCGTCGGAGGAAGATGCGAGCGGGTCGATAGCCGGGAACAGGCCGAGCGACGAAATGCTACGCGAAAGAACCGTGGTGGCGTCGAGGTGCGTAAACGTCGTGGCAGGCGCCGGGTCGGTCAGGTCGTCTGCGGGGACGTAGACAGCCTGGACGGAGGTAATGGAGCCCGTCTTGGTCGAGGTAATGCGCTCCTGGAGGTCGCCCATCTCGGTTGCCAGCGTGGGCTGGTAACCAACGGCGGACGGCATACGGCCCAGCAGTGCGGAAACCTCGGAACCTGCCTGGGAGAAGCGGAAGATGTTGTCGATGAACAGCAGAACGTCCTGGCCACGATCACGGAAATACTCAGCGGTGGTAAGGCCAGCCAGACCGATGCGCAGACGCGCTCCGGGCGGCTCGTTCATCTGACCATAGACCAAGCAGGTCTTGTCGATAACGCCAGACTCGCTCATCTCGAGGAACAGGTCGGTGCCCTCGCGGGTACGCTCGCCGACGCCGGTGAACACCGAGGTGCCGCCGTGCTCCTGGGCGAGGTTGTTGATGAGCTCCTGAATCAGAACGGTCTTGCCGACGCCGGCGCCGCCGAACAGGCCCGTCTTGCCGCCACGGATGTAGGGCTCAAGCAGGTCGACGGCCTTGATGCCGGTCTCGAAGATCTCGGTCTTGGTGGTGAGCTCGTCGAAGCGGGGCGCTGCATGGTGGATGGGGTAGAACTCCTCCACCTCGGGCATGGGCTTGCCGTCGACGGGCTTGCCCATGACGTTCCAAATGCGGCCGAGCGTCTTGGGACCAACGGGCATCTTCATGGGCTCACCGGTATCGGTGGCGATGAGGCCGCGCTGCAGGCCGTCGGTCGAGGACATGGCGACCGTGCGGACGACGCCGCCCGGAAGCTGGCTCTCGACCTCGAGGATCGTGCTCAGATGACCGATCGGGGTCTCGGCCTCGACCGTGAGCGCGTTGTAGATCGGGGGCACCGCACCGTCAAACTTGACGTCGACGACAGGACCGATGATTCGCACGATGCGACCATCGCCGGCAGTCGTCTTCTTGGTGGCTTCCTCGACCGCAAGCTTTACGGTGTTATTAGCCATTACTGTTCCTCCAATGCTGAGGCTCCGCCGACGATCTCGTTAATCTCGGTCGTGATCGAAGCCTGGCGCACGCGACTATACGTGCGGGTAAGGGTCGAGATGATCGCGGTGGCGTTTTCCGTCGCGGAGTGCATGGCCTTGCGGCGTGCACCCTGCTCGGCAGCCGCCGAATCGATCAGGGCCTGGTAGATGACCGTCAGGATATAAGACGGCACAAGCTTGCCGAGAACATGCTCGGGAGAGGGCACGAACTCGAACGTGGACGAGATGCGCTTAGGGGCGTCGGTCTCGTTCTTACGCGGACCGTGGGCCATAGCGATCATCTCGGGGTCGAGCGGCAACAGATGCTCGACGCGAAGCTCCTGATCCACGCGGTTCTTGGCGTGGTGGTAGACAAGCTCGACACGGTCAAGCTCACCGGCACGATACGCATCGCAGATATGAGAGGAGATCATGCGGGCCTGATTGAAATCGGGCTCAGAGGAGTTGCCCTCAAAGTGCATGACAACGTTTGCGCGGTCACGGAAATACGTGGCCGGCTTACGCCCGCACGCGATGATCTCGCACTCGATGCCGTCGTTCGCCCAAGAAGCGGCGAGCTTTTCGGCCGTGCGCTCCACCGTCGTATTGAAACCGCCGGCAAGGCCGCGGTCCGAGGCAATAACGACAATCAGGCCATGCTTGACGCTCTCATGCTTCTGCAGCATGGGATCGGTGCCCGAACAGGAGGCGTCGCCGGCGACCGTCAACATGACGTCGGTCAGCGCCTCCTTATAGGGCTCGGCCTGCTTGGAGCGATCGAGGGCACGACGGATCTTGGCCGTAGAGACCATCTCCATCGTGCGCGTGATCTGCTTGGTCGTGGTAACCGAGGAGATTCGCTTCTTAATGTCGCGAAGGTTGGCCATGGGGCTTAGTTCTCCTCTGATCCAGAAACATCCGAATGGTGCTTGGCCATGAACTGCTGCTTGAAGTCGCCGATGACGCGCAAGAGCTCAGCCTTGGTGTCATCATCGATCTTCTTGGCGCGAACCTTGTCGAGCAGCGAGCCAAAGCCATTGTCCATGTACTCGATGAGCTCGGCACGGAAGGGCAGCACGTCGGCGATCTCCAGGTCATCCAGGAAGCCCTCGTTGCCAGCGAACAGCGTAACGATCTGCTCGCCAACCTCAAACGGCTTGTAACGCGGCTGCTTCAGGAGCTCGGTCATGCGAGCACCATGGGTCAGCTGCTTCTGAGTAGCCTCGTCGAGGTCGGAGCCGAACTGCGTAAAGCCAGCGAGCTCCTGGTACGAAGCGAGGTCCAGACGGAGGTTGCCGGCGACCTGCTTCATGGCCTTGGTCTGCGCATCGCCACCGACGCGGGACACGGAGATGCCCACGTCGACTGCCGGGCGCTGACCCTGGAAGAAGAGCTCGGACTGCAGGTAGATCTGACCATCGGTAATGGAAATGACGTTGGTCGGAATGTAGGCCGAGACGTCGCCGTCCTGGGTCTCGATGATCGGCAGTGCCGTCATGGAGCCGTAACCGTTCTTCTTGGACATCTTGACGGCACGCTCGAGCAGACGAGAGTGCAGGTAGAAGATGTCGCCAGGATAGGCCTCGCGTCCGGGCGGACGATGCAGCGTCAGCGACATCTGACGGTAGGCCACAGCCTGCTTGGACAGGTCGTCGTAGATGACGAGCACGTGGCCGCCGGGGTTGGTCTCGCTGGCGGGCTTGCCGTCCTCGCCGTTGTACATGAAGAACTCGCCGATAGCGGCACCGGCCATAGGCGCGATGTACTGCATAGGGGCGGAATCGGCAGCGGTGGCCGAAACGATGATGGTGTAGTCGAGCGCACCGTGCTGAGCGAGGGTCTCGCGGATGTTGGCAACCGTGGAGGCCTTCTGGCCGATGGCGACATAGATGCAGACCATGCCCTTGCCGCGCTGGTTGAGAATAGCGTCGATGGCGATGGCGGTCTTACCGGTCTTACGGTCGCCGATGATGAGCTCACGCTGACCGCGGCCAATAGGCACCATGGAGTCGATAGCGAGCAGACCGGTCTGAACCGGCTCGCACACCGGGGTACGGTCGATGACGCCGGGGGCCTTGAACTCGATGGGGCGACGGTGCGTGGCGACGATGTCGCCCAGGCCGTCGATGGGCTGGCCGAGCGGATTGACGACGCGGCCGAGCATGGCACGGCTCACGGGGATATCCATAATGCGGCCAGTGGTGCGGCACTCGTCGCCTTCCTTGATGGAGTCGACGGCACCGAACAGAACGGCGCCGACCTCGTCACGGTCAAGGTTCTGGGCAAGGCCGAAGACGGTCTCACCGGTATCGGAGCTCTTGAACTCCAGAAGCTCGCCTGCCATGGCGCTCTTGAGGCCGGAGACGCGCGCGATGCCGTCGCCTACCTCGTCGACCGTTGAAACCTCATGCGTATCGACCGTCGCGGAGAGGCTCGTGAGCTGCTCCTGCAGTTTCTTGGCGATATCCTGGGCATTGAGGGTTTCGGACATTAGGCTTCACCTCCGTACGAATTAGCAGAGTTTGCGAGGGTCTCCTGCGCGATGCGCAGCCGCGTCTTGACGGAAATATCACGACGCTCGCCGCGGGCCTCGAGCACCAGGCCGCCCACGATAGACGGATCGACCTGCTCGATAAGGAATACCTTGCGGCCGAAGTCCTGCTCGCATTTCTTAGTGATGGTTTGACGCAGCTCGTCGTCGAGCGGGATCGCCGTGGTGACGGTCACGCCCACTACATCCTCGTCTTCCTCGGCAACATACTTAAAGGCAGCTGCCACCTTGGGAAGAAGGTCGAGCTGGTCGCGCTTGGACATGGTGTCGAGCACGGCGATGATCTCGGGGCTGGCAGAAGCCAAGCGCTCGATCATCTCGAGGTCCTCGAACACATGGTTCTCGGCCTTAGCGGCTTCCAGAAGGGAGCGCGCGTAGGTCTCGAGCACCTTGTCCTGATAGCGGCTAGTCGGCATTCAGGCTACCTGCTTCCTGGATGTAGCGCTCGATGAGCTTCTTCTGCTCGGTCTCGTCCTCGAGTGCCTCGCCCACGATCTTGGTGGCGACGGCAACGGACAGGTCGGCGATGGAGCTCGCGGCACCGGCGTAAATGGACTTGCGCTCGTCCTCGACGGTCGTATGGGCCTTGGCGATGATCTCCTCGGCCTCCTTGTGAGCAGCCTCGATGATACGGGCGCGCTCGGACTCGGCGTCCTTACGGGCCTCGAGAACGATGTCGGCAGCCTGACGACGGGCGTCGGTGACGATCGAGTCGGACTCAGCGCGCTTGGCGATAGCCTCCTGCTTGGTCTTCTCGGCCTCGTCGAGGCTCTCCTCGATCTTCTTGCCGCGCTCCTCCATGGTTTTCATGATGCCCGGCAGGGCGACCTTGGCCAGCACGATCCAGATGATCAGGAAGGCGATAAGCGCCGGGATGAACTCCGCCATCTTAGGGATGAGGATGTCCGCACCGGCAGCGCCGTCCTCGGCGAACGCGGAAACCGGCATGAGCAGCGCGGCCGCGGACGCGGAGAGTGCGATCGCGCTCTTCTGGGATGAAAGATTCATACTTGACGCTCCGTGCTATTTAACGATCAGCGCGACAACGAAGCCGATCAGAGCCAGAGCCTCGCCGAAGGCGGAGCCCATGATGAAGACGGTGAACACGCGCCCCTGGACCTCAGGCTGACGGGCCATAGCACCCGTAGCACCCAGAGCAGACAGGCCGATAGCAAGACCAGCGCCGATAACACCGAGACCGTAACCGATAACTCCCACGATTCCTCCTTTGTCGTGCGTGTCTTATTTCACGCAGGATAACCTTTTTATAACTGCCGGGCTCCATGGGTACGGGCACCGGCGGTTTAACGAATTGCCTTACCTTGAAGACGCGAACGGAAGCCTACTCCTCCTCCGCGACCTCCTCTGCCTCAGAGACATACACGGCGGTAAGGACCGTGAAGACGTAAGCCTGGATGGCGCCGACCACAAGCTCGATCGCATAGATCAGGATGAGGATGGCAAGCCAGGCCAGCGAAGGCAGGGCGCCGACGGCGTGGGCCGCGGAAACCTGCTGAAGCAGCGGCTGCATGAACATGCTCGCCATGATGGCGAACGAACCCATGACCACGTGTCCTGCGAACATGTTGCAGAACAGACGGACGGCGAGCGTGATGAGGCGCAGGAAGGTCGAAAAGAGCTCGACGACCCACACGAGCACGTTCATCGGGAAGCTCACGCCCTGCGGGGCGAGGCTCTTGATGTAGCCGATCACGCCGTGAGCCTTGCATCCGTAGTAGATGAAGTACACGAAGGCAAAGATGGCGAGCGCGGCGGTGGAGCCGATTGCGCCGGTGCCGGGCTTCATTCCCGGGATCAGGCCGATCATATTATTGATCAGGATGAACAGGAAAAGCGAGCACAGGAACGGGAAGTGCTTCTTCCAGTTCTCACCCACGACGCCCTTGCCGATATCGTTCTCGACGTACTCGATGATGTACTCGAAACCGTTGACGAAGAAGCCCTTGGGAACCAGGGTCTGCTTCTTCTTGAACACGGCCAGGACGATCAGGAGCACGATCGTGGAGACGATCAGCCAAAACGAGTACTGCGTGATGCCGCAGCTCAGATCGCCCACGACAGGGGTGGAGCTGAACTCGCTGACCAGATGATTAATCTCATCAGGCAGCTTTTCAAAAATTTCCACGACTTACCTTTCGACCTCATGAGGATCTCGCAGCGCCTTGGCGACACGAACCGTGCAGGCGGCCATAAAGGCCACGAAGCCGATCGCCTCGCCCAGGAGGAACATGCGAAATGCCTCTCCGAACAACACAAACACAACCAAGGTAAAGACGAGCAGAGCGATTGCCGAGACCGCCAGACTCACCATACCCTTGAGCATGTCCGCATTCTGCTTATCGTCAAGAACCGGCTTGAGCGTAAAGACAAAGGGAAGGAAGGCAATTGCGCCCGCGATGGCGCCTGCAACGATAGCGAGCAGATCGGCTATCTGAAACACTGGCGTCCTCACTTTCCTTCTTTAACGCTTCCCAGAACAGTTCCCGCCAAACATTGGTGACTATTGTACGAGCCAATCGCCAAAGTACAACTGAAAAAGCATCGGTTAATACGCACCTGTTCGTTTTCTTAAGACCTTCTTTATGCCGCAGGTAGGTAATACGTTTTTCTCGAACCCTTCAGGGCAAAACGTCCGTTAACAGGAGTGCGCGCGAACGCCTTTTGCTCGCCCGCGCGCACCATCTCTTCGTATTTGTGACCGTAGCCGACAAGGCCCAACGACTAGAGCGTGCCGTAGATGCGGTCGCCGGCGTCGCCCAGGCCGGGAACGATGTAGGCTGCCTCGTTGAGATGATCGTCGATGGCGCAGGTATAGATATGCACGTCGGGGTCCTTGTCGGTCAGCGACTTGAGACCCTCGGGCGCCGCGACGATGCACAGCATACGGATGTCCTTGACACCGCGCTCGCGCAGATAGCTGATAGCCATCTCGGCCGAGCCGCCCGTGGCGAGCATGGGGTCGACGACCAGGCAGATGCGCTGGTCGATATCCTTGGGCATCTTGCAGTAATACTCGTGCGGCTCGTGGGTAACCTCGTCGCGCTCCATGCCGATGTGGCCCACGCGAGCGGAGGGCACCAGGTCGAGGATGCCGTCGACCATGCCAAGACCCGCACGCAGGATGGGCACGATGGCGAGTTTCTTGCCGGCGAGCTGTTTGAACGTGGCGGTAGTGATGGGGGTCTCGACCTCGACATCTTCCATAGGCAGGTCGCGCATGGCCTCGTAGCCGTCAAAAAGCGCGAGTTCGCGCACGAGCTGGCGGAACTGGTTGGTGCCGGTGTTTTTGTCGCGCAGGATCGACAGCTTGTGCTGGACGAGCGGGTGATCGACAAGCGTCACACGGGACGCGTCGTAGGTGACGGTCATGGGTTGATTGCCCCTTTCGTTGCGGCCGCAAAACGGCCTAGCTGACAAGGCGCGCAGCAATGTTGCCGCCGCACGCCATGCATAAGTTTAGCGGTTTGTCGTATCGAGCGGCCCATCGCAGCCCTACTGTGCGGTACTGAGCGAGCGCCTGACTGCGTCACACCAGCCCGCAAGGTTTTGCTCGCGACGCTCGGCAGACATGTGGGGAAGGAAGGTCCTAACGATCTGGGCATTTTGCTCCAGCTCTTCTAGGTCTTCCCAATAGCCGACGGCAAGACCCGCCAAGTACGCGGCACCGATTGCCGTGGTCTCCACCGTCTCGCATTGCAGCACGGGGATATCCAGCAGGTCGGCCTGGAATTGCATGATGAACTCGTTGCGCGAGGCACCGCCATCGACAGACAGGCGCTCGATCGAAAGCCCCACGTCCTGCTCCATGGCGCGCAGCACGTCGTAGCTCTGATATGCCATGGATTCGCAGGCGGCACGTACGATGGTCGCACGGCTCGAGGCGCCGGTCAGACCGCACACGATACCGCGGGCATGCGGGTCCCACCAGGGAGCGCCCAAACCCGCAAAGGCGGGAACGAAGTAGCAGCCCTCGTTGTCGTTAATCGAAGCGGCAAGTTGTGCCGACTCGCTCACGCTCGAGATGATGCCCACGTTGTTGCGAAGCCAGTTCATGGTGGAGCCGGCGGCAAAGATAGAACCCTCGAGCGCATAGCTGATTTTGCCGTCCGCGGCGATACCGATCGTGGAGACCAGACCGTTCTTGGATTCGACGATCTCGTCGCCGGTGTTCATGAGCATAAAGCAACCCGTGCCATAGGTGTTTTTGGTCTGGCCGGGACGGAAGCAGCAGTGGCCGAACAGCGACGCCTGCTGATCGCCCACCACGCCCATGATGGGTGGCATGTTGGTCATGATGTCGCTCGCGACGCGACCGTAGTCGCCCGAACTCCAGCGAACCTCGGGCATCATGGAACGCGGGACGTCGAAAAGCGCCAGCAGATCGTCGTCCCAATCAAGCGTATGGATATTAAAGAGCGCGGTGCGGCTGGCATTGGTGTAGTCGGTGGCAAAGACCTGACCGCCAGTGAGGTTGTAGATGAGCCAGGTGTCGATGGTGCCGAACATGAGGTCGCCCGTCGCCGCGCTCTCACGCGCACCGTCGACGTTATCGAGAATCCACTGCACCTTGGAGGCCGAGAAATACGGGTCGAGCGTAAGCCCCGTGCGGGAGCGCACCAGCTCCTCGCAACCCTGTTCAACCAACGCGTCGATTGCCGGCGCGGTACGGCGGCACTGCCATACGATGGCGTTATAGATCGGCTGACCGCTCACGCGGTCCCAGACCACCGTGGTCTCGCGCTGGTTGGAGATGCCGATGGCGGCAATGCGGTCGGAGTGGATACCGCTCTTAAACTGGACTTCCATCATGACGGCGATCTGGCTGGCAAGGACCGCCATGGGGTCTTGCTCCACCCAGCCAGGGCGCGGGAAGCTGGTTTTGACGCTACGACGCGCCTGGGCGACGATGCAGCCGTACTCGTCGACGATGGTCGCAAGTACCGAGGTGGTGCCGCAGTCGAGCGCCATGATGTAGGAACCGCCGAAGCTAAACGAGGCGTCTTCCATACCCAGGCTACCTAGATTCAACGACATCGCTTACACCTTTCTATTGCATCGGGTCGGACAGGACCCGCTCGATCTCTGATGCGGGAAGCGCGCCTTGGCGCAGGATCTGGAGCTCACCGTGCTGAAACGACACGATGGTCGAGGCATCGCGACACGGAGTCTCACCGGCGTCGACGGCAACATCGACACCCTCCAGGATGCGACCCTCGACGGCGGCAAAGCTTGCCGGCGAGGGCGCACCGTGCGTGTTGGCGCTGGTGCAGGCAAGGGGGCTGCCACAGGCGCGAATGAGCGCCTGCACCACGGGCGAGGCCGAAGCGCGAAGTGCCACCGTGTCGTCGGCGGCGCGCATAAAGGTCGGCACGCAGGGGGCCGCCTTGACCACGATAGTCAGGGCGCCCGGCCAGCATCGTCGGGCGAGCACGCGGGCCTCGTTAGGGATATCCACGCCATAGCGGTCGAGTGCCTCGGCATCATCGACCAGCCAGGCAACCGTTTGGGTGAGCTCGCGCTGCTTGAGGGTAAAGATACGACGATAGCCGGTACCGAGTGCGGGGACCGCGGCGCCGTTGACGGTGGCCTGCGGATCTCGCGGCCACGATGGGAATTCGCTTGTATCTTGAGGCACGGCGTCCGAAAAGGCGTTGACCGCCACGGCGACACCGTAGACCGTCTCGGTCGGGATCAAGGCCAGGCCGCCGCGGTCGAGCACCTCGGCCGTGCGCTCGACGGCAAGCCGATGCGGCTCGCGCGTTCCCTCGTATACCCGATAGACCGTCTGCATGTGTATGCCAGCCCCTTACGCTCTGGTGCAAGTTTGTTTACTGTGGGGCATTCTCGCACGAAACGTTCAACCTATTTGACCAGAGCGCATGTTGGTTTGGTGAGCGGCTCTAGTAGTCGGTGAAAGTGAGGGGGTTATTGGACTGCGACGAACTTCTTTGGCCTGCCGGCGTGGCGTTTTTGGGCTGCGTAGCGCTCGATGCTGTCTATCGTTATCATCCGACGGCCATCGACGAGTTCAACAACGAGTTTTCCGGCTTTGACCAGCGCGGTAATCCGCGGAGCGGAGACTTTGAGGTCCAGCGCTGCGTCTTTAAATGTTCGGCACGCCGCTTCCCGAGCGTCCTCGTGGTCGATTTCGACTGAAAGGGCCACGACCTCGGCCGAGCGTTCGTACCCTGCCGGAGTCAAACCGTTGTTGAGGTCGTCGGCCAAAAACGCCATCAGCGCCTCGGTGGCATGGGCAATCGCTTCTTCGCGCGTATCGCCATCGGCAAAGGCGCCGGGAATCTGCGGGAAGCTGGCGCAGTAACCGTCGTCTTCTTTTATGAGAACGCAGTCATAGGTAAATCGCTGCCTCATTTTGCCTCCAACTACCATCCAGCTTGGCGACGAATACTTGCCCACGTGCCCTTCTTTGGTCGATCACCACCAGAGCCGTTCACGGTGACAACACGGTCACCAGAAACATACTTAGCATGACTACCGACTTGCGCGACCTTCACGAATCCATCGTGCTTGAGTAGGGCAATGATTTCCCGAAAGGTAGGAGGTTGCATGGGCCGACCTCTTTCAGCCGTCCTAATTATAAATTAATTTATAATTTTTGCTAACCAGTTAATAAATATTACTGGCGCTGTTTGGGCTCGGTGACGATGGCTCGGACGATGCGGGGGCGATCGGTGAGGTCGTGGACGATGCGCACGTCCGACAGACCCGCTTGGCGGCAGAGCTCGGCCGCAGCGTCGAGCGCGCCCTCGTAGAGCTCGCAGGCAAAGAGGCCGCCGGCGCGCAACATGTAGGGCGCCGCGTTGAGCAGGCGGCGGAAGATATCGAGGCCGTCGGCACCGCCCTCGAGCGCCAGATCGGGCTCAAAGTCCTTGACCTCGTGCGGCAGCGAGCGCATGACATCGGTGGGGATGTAGGGCGGGTTGGAGACGAGTACGTCAAAGGTGCCCCACTCTTCACGGGGAATGGAGCTCACCAGGTTCGTGAGGCTGAAGGCGACCTCGTCGGACGTGAGGCCAAGCGCATCGCGGTTTTTGGTAGCAAGGTCGATGGCGCGCGGCTCGATATCGGTAGCAGTGCAGGTGACGTGGCCGCGACGCTCCCAGGCGATCGAGAGCGAGATACAGCCCGTGCCGCAGCCGACCTCGAGAACGCGGGCAGTGCGGGGCTCGGCTGGGGCAGGCGCAGCGGCATCCTGAGCTGAAACCGTCTCCTGGTCGGCGCCCTCGATGGCGATGTCGTATTCGTCGAGCTCGGGCTCGGCGGCTTTTGCGGCTTCGGCTTCTGCTGCTTGCGCGGCGGCTTCCTCGGCCTCGCGATCGGCAAGCTCCTCGGCATAGGCGCGGCTACCGAGCACGTCGCTACCCAGCGCAGCCTCATCGGCGGCCGTCAGGTTGGCAGCACGGCGCTCGGCGGTTGCGCGTTCGTCGGCCAGCGCCGCCTCAGCTTTGCGGGCCTGCTCGACCTCATCGTTCCAAGGCAGCTCAACACGCTGACGGGCAGCGGCCTCGGGGCTCAGCACCTCGGTATCCAGATAGTTCAGGACTTCTTCGACGAGCATCTCGGTCTCGGGGCGCGGGATGAGCACGCCGGGGGCGCACGCGACGTCGATCATGCGAAACTGCGTGCTGCCGGTGATGTACTGCAGCGGCTCGCCTTTGGCGCGACGAACGACGGCCGCGTGCATGGTCTCGAGCTGGGCTGCGTTAAGCGTCTCGTCCATGCGCATATACAAGTCGATACGCGCCAGGCCCGTGGCCGCGCACAGCAGCCACTCGGCAGAAAGACGGGGATGCTCCTCGCCGCGCTCGGCCAGGTACTCCTTGGTCCACTCGAGACAACGCTTGATGGTCCAAATCTCGTTTGCCATGGGGCCCTCCCCTCTTAAGCGCCGGACGGCGCGCGAATGTCGGAGCAGATTGTAAGCGAGGCCAGCGCTTGGCAAGGGGCGATTAAAGGCGATTATCGAGAATCAGCCCAGAATTTTGCTTGGAGCCTGCCTAGAGTGTTCATTCGTCGACGTCTAAATCTGCATCCGTCAAGCTTTTGGCAAGGTTGCCCCAAAACTGACCAATATCTAACCAAGAACTTGCCACATCGCTTGACGCACGACCCATCAAAAATCGCCCCGCGATTTCTTGGACGTTTTTTCGAGCAATATTTTCAATTGCAGATGCATGCCGTTAATTGCTTTAAGCAGGTAAGCAGCTCAAAGGCCATCAAAACCGATTGAACAACATCTCAAAGCAATGTCCCCAATGACTCCCTACGGATCATTTGACAACCAAGGAAACGCCGATGTTTTGGCAATGCCAGCGAGCGACGTCCAGAGCGAACAAGTTGGCATGAAAAAGGCAAGGCATAGACCTTCTGGTCATGCCTTGCCTTTTGAATGACAAATTGTCGCTCTGGACGGCGCGCAGCGTCGGCTGGTCCGCCGTTCGGTAGAACGGCGGAACTTAGACTGCCTGTGCCAGCTTCTCGGCACGCTCGGCGGCGGCGAGCGCCTCGATGACGGTGCCGAGCTGGTCGCCCAGGAGGACGCCATTGTAGGTGGAGTTGAAACCGATGCGGTGATCGGTCACGCGGTCCTGGGGCTGGTTGTAGGTACGGATCTTCTCGGAACGGTTGCCGTGGCCGATCTGGCTCTGGCGCTCGGCACCGAGCTCTGCCTGCTGCTTCTCGAGCTCCATCTCGTACAGACGGGCGCGCAGCATCTGCATGCAGACTTCGCGGTTCTGGATCTGGGAGCGCTGTTCCTGCGACTGCACCACGGTGTTGGTGGGCAGGTGGGTGATGCGCACGGCGGAATAAGTGGTGTTAACGCACTGACCGCCAGGACCGGAGGCGCAGTAGGTGTCGATGCGCAGGTCGGACTGGTTGATCTGGACGTCGATCTCCTCGGCTTCGGGAAGTACGGCGACGGTCGCCGTGGAGGTCTGGATACGGCCCTGGGACTCGGTCTTGGGAACGCGCTGGACGCGGTGCACGCCGGACTCGAACTTCATGACGGAGTAGACGCGGTCGCCCTCGACCTTGAACTCGATGGACTTAAAGCCGCCGGCCTCGCTGGGGCTGGAGTCGAGCACGGTGGTCTTCCAGCCGCGCGACTCGCAGAAGCGCTGATACATCTTGTACAGATCGCCGGCAAAGATAGCCGCCTCGTCGCCACCGGCGGCGGAGCGAATCTCGACGATGGTGTTCTTGTCGTCGTTGGGGTCGCTCGGGATGAGCATGTACTTAATGTCTTCCTCGAGCTGGGGAAGCTTGGCCTCGTTTTCGGAGATGTCCATCTGGAGCATCTCCTTCTCATCGGCATCGGTGGTATCGTGCAGCATTTCCTTGGCAGCCTCGATGTCATCGAGCGCGCCGATGTACTCGCGCGAGGCGGCAATGAGGTCGGACTGGTGCGCGTACTCCTTGTTGAGACGCGTGAACTCCTTGATATCGGAGGCGACGGCCGGGTCGGAAAGCTTCTTCTCGAGTTCCTCGTAGGCCTTGATAATCTTTTCGAGCTTGTCGCGCATGGCGGGACTCCTTTATATGCGTGAAGGTGAAAATCGGCAGAGCTGATGGGGCGCACGGCGCCACTGCGGGGGTAAGCCCAGCTAGAACATGTCGATCTTCAGATACATGCGCATCCCTTCGCGTATGGGGTACATAGTTGCGGTCTAACCCATACATGATAGCGTGCGCAGGCAAACCTGCATATAACCCGCACGGAATGAGTGGACGTAGCCGTTGGGGACGTTCCTTAACGGCTAGTCGTTTAAGAACATCCCCAACGGCTAACAAAGGAAGCGTCGCTTTGTCACATTCTAGAGCGTTTGAAGCAGGGCGATGAGGAAGCGAACACCCTGGAGGTAGGCGCGGCGGGTGATGCGCTCGTTGGTGCCGTGGACGCCGCGGTCGCACTCGTCATCGTCGACCACAAACGCCGAAAAACGAATGCATTCGGAGCAAATGTGCTGGTAGTTGGCAGCGTCGGTCGCGCCGATCACGGTCGAGGGGACAATCGCCAACGGCTCGGATGATCCGTTTTCCTCCGTCCCCTTTGGATCGCGGAAATAGCGGGCGGCGATGGAGCGAACCGCCTCGAGGCCGGGACCACCGATACGCGGGGACGGCGAGGGCTCGGAGCTGCCGGGGCCCAGCTCCACTTCGACACGACCGGCAAGGTCCGCCGCGGCAGTTGCCTCACGGCAGCGCGCCACAACATCGGCCACGCTCGTGCCTTCGAGCATGCGGAAGTTAATGTTGACCCACATATCCTGCGGCATTACGTTGGCACCGGCACTGCCGCCCTCGATCTGCGTGGGCGCGCAGGTGGTCGTCACCAGCGGATAGAGCTTCTTGCTGGCGAGGCAATCGCGGACAATGGCGCCGCCGTTGGCGGCAATTTCATCGGCCGTGTAGAGCCCCAGCTCGACGAGCTGGGCGGCAAGCAAGTCGGTCACGCGCGTCGGCCACTCGATATCGCAGATTGCGGTGGTGGCACGGCTCAACACCTCGAGCGACGTGCCGCCGTAGGGATTGGAAGAATGTCCACCCGCGCTCTTTGTCTTGAGCACAATGTCGGCATAACCTTTCTCAGCCAGGTCGGCGTGCATAAGCCAACCCTCGCCCGCACTGTACTCGGCAGCCGGAACGATGCGGTAGTCGCCCTCGTCGATCAGGTACTCGAGCTCAACGCCGCGCTCCTCGAGCGCGCGGCCGATGGCGCCTGCGCCGTACTGCGTCGTCTCCTCGTCCTGGCCAAAGGCCAGGAGCAGTGTGCGCTCGTGCTGCCAACCGTGCGCCAGCGCATACTCGACCGCTTCGAGAATGCCTGCGACCTGGTCCTTCATGTCGATCGCGCCGCGGCCCCAGATGTAGGTATCGTCCACGTGCCCGCTAAAGGGGGCGTGCGTCCAATCGGCCTCGGTACCCGGCACCACGGGGACCACGTCCATGTGGCCCATGAGCATAACGGGCTTGAGAGCGAGGTCGGAGCCGGCAAGCGTCACCAATAGCGAATGGTCGATGAGCTCGACCTCGCCCGCCGCGAACACGCGCGGCCAGGCCTGCTGCATATAGGCGCGCAGGTCGTCGAACGGCTGCCAGTCCACCGCCTCGGCATCCATGCTCGAGATGGTCGGAAACGACAGCACGCGACCCAAGCGCTCGCTCGCGCCAGCTTCGTCCAAATCGGCAAAATCATCCTCATGCGCAAAGAAGCGCCAAACCTCGGCCATGACATCCTTTCGATTGTGATGACGAGGGCCGCCCCACCGGAGCGGCCCTGCTACATAAGCGTTTGCGGTCGGTTATTTGTCCTCGAGATAACGCGAGAGGAACTCGCGAGTGCGCTGGTGCTTGGGATTGCCGAAGAGCTCGGCCGGCGCGGCGTCCTCGAGCACCACGCCCTTGTCCATAAAGACCACGCGATCGGACACCGTGCGGGCAAAGGCCATCTCGTGCGTGACGACGACCATGGTCATGCCATCGGCAGCGAGCTTGCGCATGACCTCGAGCACCTCTCCCACGATCTCGGGGTCGAGTGCGGAGGTCGGCTCGTCGAACAGCATGATCTGCGGATTCATGCACAGGGCACGGGCGATGGCCACGCGCTGTTTTTGACCACCGGACAGGCGGCCCACGGCGGCGTGCGCGAACTTTTCGAGCCCCACGCTCGTCAGATGCTCCATCGCGACTTTCTCGGCCTCGGTCTTGCTCATCTTTTTGAGCGTGACGGGCGCGAGCGTGCAGTTGTCGAGCACATCCATGTTGTTGAATAGGTTGAAGCCCTGGAACACCATGCCGATGTCCTCGCGCAGCTTGTTGATATTGCAGCGCTCGGCCGTGAGGTCCTGGCCATGGAACCAGATATGGCCCGCGTCCGGGGTCTCGAGCAGGTTGAGGCAGCGCAGGAAGGTCGACTTACCCGAGCCCGAGGCGCCGATGATGGTGACGACCTCGCCGGGATTAACGGACAGGTCGATGCCCTTGAGTACCTCGAGCGAGCCGAAGCTCTTGCGCAGACCCTCGACGCGGATAAGCGGCTCTTTAGTTTGTGCAGCGGTCACAGCGCCGGTGGTAGTGGTATCTGCCATGATGATTCTCCTCGTCTTGCGCCTAGTTGGAGCTGGGCAGTGTGGCCGGAGCCTCGGCGCCGAGCTTTTTGCCAAAGGCCTCGAGCAGGCGGCTCGCCACAAGCGTCAGGATCAGGTAGACCACGAGCGCCACGCAGTAGACCTCCATCTGGCGGTAGTACACGCCGGCGACGGTGGTGGTGGCGTACATGAGGTCGAACACGCCGATGACCGAAAGCACCGACGAGTCCTTGATGTTGATGATGAGCTCGTTGGTGAGCGCCGGAATCGCGTTTTTAATGCCCTGGGGGAACACGACTTTGCGCATGGCCTGCCACTGCGACAGACCCAGCGAGCGCGCTGCCTCGGCCTGGCCGGAATCGATGGACTCGATGCCGCCGCGCAGGACCTCCATCATGTAGGCGGTGGAGTTGAGCGAGATGGTGACGAGGCCGGCGGTGAAGGTGCTCCAAATCTGGTTGGCCTGGGCGGTCTCGAAGCCCATACCGCGCAAAACGGTGAAGCCCGCGTAATAGATGAGCAGGCCCTGGACCATCATGGGCGTGCCGCGCACGATGGTGGAGTAGACGGTCGCAAAGCCGCGGCCGATACTCTTAAAGAAGCGCACCAGGTCGTTATCCACGCGGTCAAACGTCTGAATACGCAGGAACACAAAGAGCAGTGCCAGGAAAAAGGCGATGACCGTGCCGAAGGTGGCAAGCGCGATGGTGATCTCGATACCGCGAATGAAGAAGTCGCCGCTCTTGTAGGTCATGTAGACCAGGCTCGACAAAAAGTCGCTGGGGTTGGAGTCCGAGACAATGCTCACCTGTACCAGGTCGATAAACGACATGACGCAGCGGTCGATGAAGAAGATCGCCGCGATGGCAACCACGACATAGCTGCCCAGGCGCGCGCCGCGACGGCAACGCTCGGATGCAAACGGCGACTTTTGGCGATAGTCATTCCAATGCATGAGCTTGGTGACGAGCGCTGCCGCCGATACGACAATCCAAGCCCACAGAATCGCCCAGAGGCAGTCCTGGAACACACCCGTGGGCGCCAAGAAGCTCAGCGGCGTGGGGTTGCGCTGACTAAACGCCAGACCGAGCGCCGCGATAACGCTCGCGCCCAGGTATACATAACGGTGGTCGGCCTTGATAAAGGAGGCCAGACGATTAATGGCTTTCATGCTGCCTCCCTATGCCGGCTGACGGTCGAGGCACGCGTCCCACATTTGGTCGCGCTCCTCTTGGCTAATGCCCTTGAGCGTCTTATCGATAAGTTTGAGCAGCTTGTCCGAGCCCTTGCGGCAGCCGACGTTTGCCGTGACCTCCTGCTTAAAGCCCTCGCCCTCGGCAAATTGAATCGGCACGATACCCGGGTTTTGGGCCATATAGCCCTTCTCGTTCTCGGTGTTGTAGGTCACGGCGTCGCAGGTGCCCTGCAGCAGGTTCGAAAACACCGTGGGCACCGAATCGACCGGATTCTTGTGAACGACGCCCGGGATCTCGTCGATGACGGTATCGAGCATCGTGTCCTTTTGGCCGAGCACCGTGGCGCCGCTAAAGTCGCTGAGCTTGGTCGCGTTTTGGTAGGGCGAGCCCTCTTTTACGAACAGGCCAAAGTAGCCGATAAAGTACGGGTCGGAAAAACCGACGGACTCCTCGCGCTCGGGCGTAGCACTCATGCCGGCGATGATAAGGTCGATCTGGCCGTTGTTGAGCGAATCGATGAGGCCCGAGAAGCTCTGTTTGACGGCAACGGGCTCGCCGCCAAGGGCCTTGCAGACGATCTTTGCGATCTGAACATCATAGCCATCGGCGTAAGCGCCCTGCACGTTGTCGATGGGGATGGTGTACTCGCTGGCCTCGGAGACCTGCCAGTTGTATGGGGCGTAGGCCGCCTCCATGCCAATACGAATCTTGTCCTTGCCGATCACGGAATCGGACAGGTCGTCGCGGCCGCCGCCCGTGGTGGTCTGGACCACCTTGAGCGTGGACGGGCGCTGGCAGCCGGCAAGTGCGCCGGCGACGACAGAAGCGCTCGCAGCGAGAGCGCTACCCAAAAAGATGCGACGGCTGCATACCGGCTGGGCCTGCATGTCGCGCTGTTGTCGAGATTGCATCTGGTGCCTTCCCAATTTCGTTTTGCTGACAATAAGACAGGATATACGCCCGCAACCAGCAGCGCGGCATGTGCGCGAAAAATTAATAGACACACGAGGACGATTGGCGCAAAGCAACCTGCCCCATGTACCACTTGGCATGAAAAAGGCAAGGCATAGACCTTCTGGTCATGCCTTGCCTTTTGAATGACAAATTGTCGCTCTGGGTGGCGCGCAGCGTCGACCGGTCCGTCGTTCGTTAGAACGGCGGAACCTCTAGAGCAGGGTAACGCTAAAGCTGCGAACGTCCGTCTCACCCGGTGCCAAGGTAATGGTGTTGACCTTGTGCTCAAAGACGTCGTCCTCGGTGTCCATGGTGGTGTGGCCGGTCCAGGGCTCGAGCGCCACAAACGGGGCGTCGTTGGCGGCAGACCACACGCCGATGTACTTAAAGCCCTCAAAGTCGATCTTGACGCCGTGGCCCGACTTGCGGCCGCGCAGCGTGAGCGTGGAACCCGGGACATCGGTGAACATGATGGCATCGTTATCGAAGCTGCGGTGCGTGATGGGCAGCACGTCCGAGTTATCGGGAGCCTTGTAGCTGCCCTCGAACGTCATAAGACCGTCGGGCGTGATGATGGGGGCCTCGTTAGTCCAAGCCTCGGTAAACGCCAGCTCGTAATCCTCGAACGCCTCGTCTTCGGCACCGGGGGCGGGCACGTTGAATGCAGGATGACCGCCCACCGAGAACGGCAGGGCCACGTCGCCGGTGTTGGTGACGGCAAAGGTCTGCGTGAGCGTGGCGTCGCCGGTCAGGGCATAGGTCATGTTGAGCTTAAAGTGGAACGGGAACGCCTTGAGCGACTCGGGCGTGTCAGTGATCTCGTACGTTACCGAGGAGCCGTCCTCCGAAACCTCGACCAACTTGTGCTCGACGATGCGAGCGAGTCCGTGGCGCGGCATCTCGCAGGTGCCGGCCGCAGATGTCGCCATGTTGTTGCGCAGCGATCCCACGATGGGGAACAGGATAGGCGCATGCTTGCCCCAAAAGGCCGGGTCGCCCTGCCACAGATACTCGTTGCCGTTGAGGGCAAGGCTCGTGAGCTGGGCGCCCATGGAATCGATGGCCGCGATGAGGCCGCCGCGCTTGATGGTAGTGACGGTGGACATGCTACTTCCTCCAATAGTAAACAACGGTGTCGAGGGCTATTGTCCCACTCTTGGCGGCGGGGTTGAGCGACAGGTGCAGTTATTGAGCAATAGCGTAAAGGTCAAACCCGCCCTGCGGCGTGCTATCGACCGTATCGGGCGCCTGTGAATTAAAACTCACCGGAACCATGCGCTTTGAGGCACGGTAACGCGTGCCGTCGGTGGCGACGGGCGGCTCATCGACCGTGAGCTCGTAGTCGCCGGGCTTGAGCTCGATGCCGTCACCTTCGGAATTGACGTATTGGTACTCGTCGATCGCTTGCCCCTTGAGCGTGCGACCCACGATATGGACGAGCATCTGGCTGTCGCCGCGCGCGGTGTCCCACGTCGCGCCGTCCTTGACCTCGACCGATACATGCACCGAGCGCGTGCGGCTGAGCGATTGCTCGACAGACATCTCGACCTTGGCGGCGTCTTGGCGCTGCTGCTCGACATGACCCCAGATGCTGCCGATCGCCGAGCAAGCGATGACGCCGGCCATAAAGGCGATGAGAATGGGGCCGAGCGGAGAGCGACGGCCCGCGTCTTCCTCGCGAGCCAGGTTGGGGCGATGGGTGGGGGCGGGCGCCTGGGCACCCTGCGCGGGCACGTCGAGTATGCTGAAGGATGCCGTGCTGCCGGGGTCGATGGTATGGCGCGGCTGCGGGGTCTTTGCCGGCGAGATGGACATGTCGGCTGGCTCACCCAGTGTGGCCGTGGCATCGGCCTTTGCCTC
Source organism: uncultured Collinsella sp. (assembly GCA_905194675.1). Taxonomy (GTDB): domain Bacteria; phylum Actinomycetota; class Coriobacteriia; order Coriobacteriales; family Coriobacteriaceae; genus Collinsella. The sequence goes on from CAJJTG010000017.1 coordinate 27,863, forward strand.
GTCGGCCTCAGCCTGGGCCCAAGCCTGCTCAAAGGTCAGAGGCTCGGCGGCATCGGAGACGGCGTCAGGCTCGACAGCAGCATCGCTGCCGGTCTCGTCCTCGTCGCTCGACACGTCACGCGGCGCGGGCTCGTCCCACTCCTCGTCCGGAGCCTCGCCCTCGCTATACCACCATTCAAAGTTATCGATATCCATACGGGGCGCCCCCTTGGCCTCGCAAATAAACACTTGCTAGCCTTATACCCCCAGATGACACGGGAGCTCGCCGGCACAGACAGGAAAAGCGTCACAACATTCGACGCTTTTCCTCGTTTTCGAGATTTTCATCGAATGTTGTGACGGTTTGGGCAGCAGCCACACCACGAATGTGACGAAGGAGCAGTCCCCTTGTCACATCTAGAGGGCGACGGGGATTTGGATGCAGCAGAAGTCCTCTTGGTGGGACTCGTCGTAGCTCGTGGTATCGAGGTAGCAAAAGTCGAAAGCGTTGCCAACGGGCTGGAGCGCGTGCTTGTCCATGCAGGCCACGACGGCGCGGATGCCCTCGGGTTCGTACGGCATGCCCCAGCGGCTCATGCACAGGTATGTGCCCTCGGGCAGCACTTCTATGCCGATCTCTGCCAGCTCGGCAGCGTCGCTCGGCAGCAGTTCCTCGACACCGCGCGGTAGCACGGCAAAGGAGCCGGCGCCGGCAATGGGGTCGTCGGAATGCAGTGCCTCGCGACGCAGCATGGCGCCCCAACCGCGCATGGGACGCGTGCCCGTCAGCGCACGCATGCGCAGAATCGCGCGCATGAGCGTGGGGTGCAGCATCGAGCGGCCGCGCTCGATATCGGCCGGGAACTCCTCAAAGACCACGTAGCGGCGCTCAAACTGTTTGAGCTCCGGCTTGCCCTCGCGCTCGCGCCAGTAAACCGCCTCGTCGTAAAAGCTCAGACGCTCCTGCACACTCGCGCGCTCGGCTTTGAGCCCGGCGATCTGTTCATCGAGCGCCTGCACCCGCGAGCGCAGGTGATCGGTCATCTCGCCAATGTCGAACGTCGAGGTCAGGCGGTCGACCTCGTCGAGCTCGAGCCCCAGGTCGCGCAACATGCAGATCAGGCGCATGAGCGGGATCTGCGTGGGCGAATAGAAACGGTAGCCTTTTTCGTTGACCACGGCGGGCTTAAACAGGCCGATCTTGTCGTAGTAGATGAGCGTTTGGCGCGAAACATTAAACAAGCTCGCCATCTCGCTAATCGCATACATGCCCGTCTGCATAAGTCCTCCCGACACATCCTTTTAGCGCACAAAGCCCGCCGCCCACAGGGGCAGCGGGCTCAAACACTTCTCGTATCCTACCCTAAAAGCGCCTATGACCAGCGCTTATAGTTTGCGCATGACACGCCGACGGCCTCGAGCGCCTTGGCGGCGATGTGATGCACCGCGTCATCGAGCGTGGCGGGGCCGTTGTAAAACGTGAGCATGGGCGGCATGAGCATGACGCCCGGTACGCGCGCCAGGCGCGCCATGTTATCGACGTGAATGGCGCTGAAGGGCGTCTCGCGCACCATGAGCACCAGGCGGCGCTGCTCTTTCATCTGCACGTCGGCCGCACGCAGCAACAGGTTTTCGCTGTAGCCGCTCGCGATGCCGGCGAGCGTCTTCATGGAGCAGGGCGCCACGATCATGCCGTCGACCGGATAGGTACCGCTTGCGATGGGGGCGCCGATATTTTTGTTGTCGTAGACCACATCGGCATGCGTGGCAAACTCGTCGAGCGTCATGCCGAGCTCCTGCTCGATGGTGATCTCTCCCCCGCGCGTGACGACAAGCGCCGACTCGGCACCTGCCTGGCGCAGGCATTTGAGGCACTCAAGACCCAGCGCGGCACCGCTGGCGCCAGACACGCCAACGACAATGCGGCGGGGACGGACAGAAGACTCAGGCATGACAACTCCTCACTTTGTTACTCGGCAGGGCGACTTACTAGAAGGCGAGCTCTGCGGCCCACTTGTCCTGGTCGATCTCCATGAACTGCGAGCGAATGAAATTCTTCTTGAGGTCGAACGGAACCGTGCAGTCGAAGATGGCCTTGCAGGCGATGCCGTGCTCGCGAATCGTGGGGTCGAACGCAGGGTCGTTGGACGGGTCGAGCACGTGGCAGTGGCAGCCGGGGATGGTGATGAGGTCGACGTCGGCCTGGAAGCGCGTGGTCATGGCCCACATCACGTCGCTCATATCGAAGATATCGACATCCTCGTCAACAAGGATGACGTGCTTGAGCTCGGAGAACGCCGAGAAGGCGAGCATGGCGGCGTTGCGCTGACGGCCCTCGTCATTTTTGCTCGACTTCTTGAACTGCATGATAGCAACGAACTTGCCGCCGCCGCAGGGAGCGGCGTGGACGTTGAGCAGACGGCCCGGGATGGCGGTCTCGACCATCTTGTAGATGGAGGCCTCGGTGGGGATACCGGCCATGGACACGTGCTCGTGCGAAGGACCGATGCAGCTCTCCATAATGGGGTTGACGCGCGTGGTAACGGCGGTGATCTTGATCACCGGGCAGACCTTGGCGCCACCGGTGTAACCGGGGAACTCGGGCATGGCGTAGCCGTGGCCGTTGACGTCCTCGTTGATGGTCTCGTCGTGCATGAGGTAGCCCTCGAGCACGTACTCGGCATTGGCAATGCACTTCTGCGGAACGGTGACGCAGTCGGCAAGCTCGACGGCGTGGCCGCGCAGGGCGCCGGCGATCTGCAGCTCGTTAAAGCCGAGCGGCGTGGTGGGCGCCTCGAAGCCACAGCACATGTACACGGCGGGGTCCAGGCCGATGGAGATGGAGATGGGCATGTCCTCGCCGCGCTGGCAGTACTCGTCAAAGAACGCGCCCAGGTGACGGCTACCCGGAGTGATCCACATGGCGAGCTTGTCCTTGTCGACGCAGGAGAAGCGGTGGATGGTCACGTCGGACTGGGAGCCGTCGGGGCTCGTGCCGTAGGCGAGGCCCATGGTGATGTAGGGGCCGCCGTCGACGGGCGTGTTGGTGGGAGCGGGGACGATCTTGCGCAGGTCAAAGCCCTCGTCGGTCGCCTTGTACACGACCTCCTGGCAGTCGACATGCTTGCCCTCGGCGATCTGCTCGGGCGCAATCAGGTTCTCGAAGCGCTTACCGATCTCGAGGCCCAGGTGCTCCTCATCCAGGTCGAGCAGGGCGGCAACGCGCTTGCGGCTGGCAAGCATGCCGATGCAGACCTTGGCGTCGTCAAAGCCCTTGACGTTGTTGAAGACCATCGCCGGACCCTCTTTGGTCGGACGCATAACGGTGCCGCCGGCACCGACGTGGCGATAGACGCCCGAGACCTCGGCATCGGGATCGACCTGGGTGTCGGTCTCGAGCAGCTGGCCCGGCATCTTGCGCAAAAAGTCGAGCGCGGAGCGCAGGTCGTGGATCTGGGAAGCATCGGTAGTGGACATAGCGTGCTCCTTTCGGGAGAGTGCCCGGCGGCGAGGATGCCGCCGGGCTTGGTAACGTAATGGGGCCGCAGCGCTCATAGATGGGGCGCTCGGGCACTCGCAGTTCAAGCACTCGGCTAATTACAGCCAAGCACTCGACTGCTTACATCAGGCCAAAGAGGTAGAACCAGGCGGCCTCGACCAGCACGACGATAAAGACGACCGCGGTGAGGGGAATGCCCATGCGCATGGCCTCTTTGGAGGTGTAGCCGCCGGCGTCCTTGCCCTCGCCGATAAGGATCGGCAGGTTGTGGAACGGCAGGATGTAGTGGATGTTGATGGACGTGAAGACGATGAGCGCCACGGCAAGCGGGCTTACGCTGGAGCCGGCCGCGAAGCTGATGAACGCCGGCACGCACACACCGAGCACGGCCATGACCGAGCCCATGAACATGTGGATGATCATGGAGAGCGCGGCGACGAGCAGGGCGAACAGGAAGATGTTCTCGGGCACGGAGCTGGGAAGCACGACGTCGGCGATCCAGGCGTTCATGCCGGTGGCGCCGCCCACGGAACCCACGGCCATGGCGGCCGTCAGGAACATGAGGGACTTGATGTCGACAGCGTTCCAGCTGGCAGGAGTGAGGACCTCGCCGATGATGGGCATGGCGAGTGCGACGCCAATGGCCAGGGTGACCCAGCCGATATAGTCGCCCGAGACGGTGAGCCACAGCGCGATGGCGATGACAAGCCACACGATGGTGCGGATCTCCTTGACGGAGAGCTTGCCGAGCGCGGCCTGCTTGGCCACGATCTGCTCGCGATCGTAGACGAGCTCCTTGCTGGGCTTAAAGAGGAAGAGGCCCAAGAACAGGGTGCACAGCAGCGCGACCAGCATAGGCACGCTCATGTACAGGAACCAGTCGACAAAGGACGGGCTCATGCCGCCGGCCTCGGCGCTGTACTGCGCAACGAGCGGGTTGAGTGTGGAGTCGCCCGTCAGGAAGAACATGGAGCCCGGGGCAGCAGCGGCAAACACGAGGAAGCCGAGCTTACCCTTGTCGTCGTCACCGTAGCCGGCGGACTCGGCGATGACCGAGACGACGGCGAGGATGAGGAAGGCGCGGGGGAACGGATGCGGGATCAGCAGCGACAGCACAAAGGTGAGCGCGAAGATCGAGATGATGAGCGACTTGGCGTCGCGCACGAACTTGAGCATAAACGCATAGGCGATGCGCTCGCCCAGGCCCGACTCCTTGACCGCGCTGGCGATGAGGTAGGCACCAATGACGAGCCACATGGTGGCTTTGGTCCACGAGCTAAACGTAGAGGCGACCGTCGCCGAGATGCTCGCGGCGCCCGTGTCGTCCACGCACACCTTGAACAGAACGAGCAGCGCGCAGTAGAGCAGGCCCACAAAGCCCGGCTGCGCCACGCCACATGCCCAGAACACCACCGTGGCGAGCGTCAGTGCCAGACAGGTCTGGCCACCGACCGTGAGCTCGACCGTCGAGCTCAGCTCCGCCAAAGGAAGAAACTTCACCAGCAAAAAGACAACGATACCCAGCACAAAGCCAATTTCGCGCTTGGTGATCTTAAACGCCTTCTTTTCCGCTTCCATCTCCCCACCCTTCTTGTTGGGGGCGCTCCGGATTCGCAACCACGTTGCCGCTTAAAAAGGGGCGCCCGTTATCGGACGCCCCTTACGTTGCGCTGTGTTGTGGCAATACAGTCAAGCGGGATTTTTGGATGAGAAGCGATCCTCTGGGCAAAAACCGTCACAATCTTCGACGCTTTTCCTCGATTTCGAGATTTTCATCGAATGTTGTGACGGTTTGGATATGGCAAAGGGACTGTACCTTTGTTACATAGCGAGGGCCGTACGGATGGATGGGTCGCTGAGTGCCTCGCGGAGCCAGGGGGCCAGCTGCTCGGGGTGACCCTGCAGGTAGCCTTTGAGCTCGGACGGGGCCACGCGACGCACCTCCGAGATCTCCTCTTGGTTGATATGCAGCTCGCCCGGCTCAACATGGGCTGCGAACACCTCGCACCATTCGCACTCGCAGCGGCCGTCGCCGTGATCCTCGCGATACACCACGTGACCGAGGTGCTTGAGCTGGTCGGGCTCGCGCGCAATGCCAAGCTCTTCGTTGATGCGACGCGCCGTGGCGGCCGCGACGTCTTCCCCGGGGAGCGGATGGCCGGCGCAGCTATCGGCCAGCACCCCGCCCCACAGGCGCTTGAGCGGACTGCGGCGGCAGAGCAGCAGGCGCGCGTCCTCGCCCTGGCCCTCGACCAGAAGCGTCAGAAATGCCTGATGCAGGATGCCCTCGCCGGCATGTGCCTCGATGCGATCGACAGGGCCAAGCGCCTCGCCGGTCGCGGCATCGACCGCCACGACCTCGGCGCCCGCACCGCCCTCATCCCAGCCGGCGCGCAGGATGCGCGCGGCGGCCTCCTCGAGCGCGGCGATGAGCTCCTTGGTGGTAGCGAGCACGCGCTGCAGATCGTCCGCAGTCGCATGCTCCACATGAAAGCCCGTGCTTGCAACTACCGGCACGCCAAAGCGCGTGGCCAGCGCCGCCGCGATATCGTGCGCCGGGATCTCATCTCGATGGCACGGAACGGCCAGGATGCTCACCGTCGCCGTACGGCCGGGCTCGGGGCGAGGAATGGCCTGCGCCGTGGCGCCCAGGTGCGCAAACTCCGGCGAGCAGGCGTACACCGCCATGCCTCGCGGCGTCACCGTCAACTGGGCCTCGAGCGCAAACTTGCCCTCGCCCACCGCAACCTTTGTCGTGTGCATACCCATGGGATCTCCTGTCGCCCGCAATGTACCTGAGACCATCTTCGCCTGTATTGCGACTATACAGGCAAGCGCAGCCTGCGACAAAGGAGGCAGGCACCTGACACATTCTGTTAGAGTTGCAGGGATTGAATCCCGCTTATTCATGCGACATTGGAGTGACAACCTTGACCGCCGCAACCACGCCTAAAAGTAAGTCAACCGCCGCCGCGCTCTCCCCCGCGCGCACCAGGCTCTGCCTGGCGCTGCTCGTGCTGCTGGGATTCTCGCTCGGCTGCTCCGAGTTCGTGGTCATCGGCATCGAAAGTGACTTGGCGACGGAACTCGGCATATCGCTTGCCGCTGCGGGCCAGCTCATCAGCGTTTTTGCACTAGTCTACGCCATCGCGACGCCGGTGCTTGCGCTCAGCACGGGGCGCTTCCGTCGTTACCAGCTGCTCGTGTGCTACAGCATTATCTTTGTGCTCGGCAATCTGGTCATGGCGTTGGCGCCCAACTTCCAGGTACTGTTTATCTCGCGCATTGTCCTGGGATCCGTCTCGGGCGCGCTGCTCGCCGTGGGCGTGACGTACATCCCCGAGCTGCTGTCCCCGCAGCAAACTTCGCTTGCCATCTCGGTGGTATATGGTGCGTTTTCCGTGGCAATGGTCTTTGTCACTTCGATCGGCAAGTTCGTGGCCGACACGCTCGATTGGCACGTGGCCATGTACGGCACGCTGACCTTTGCCGTTTTGATCTGCGGAGCGCTCGTGGCGTTTATGCCGCGCGCTGGGCAAACCGACGAGCCTGCCACCTTTCGCGAGCAGGCGGGGCTTCTACGCGAACCGAGCATCATCACCGGCATGCTCATCTTTTTGTTTGGCGTGGGATCGGTCTATGTGTTCTACGGCTACGTGACGCCTTATCTTGAGCAGGTGCTGGGCATGGGCACTGTTCAAGCGAGCACCACGCTTATGGCCTACGGCGTGTTCTGCCTAATCTCGAACATCTTGGGCGGATGGATCGACGCGCGCTTTGGCATGAAGGCGCTGCTTGTGACGTTTGTGCTGCAGGCTGCGGCGTTACTCGGGCTGTTTGCCGTGGGCGGCACCATGCCGCTCGCGCTGGTCTTTGTCTTTAGCTTGGCGATGCTCATGTACCTGTTCTCGGTGTCGTGCATCACACACTTTATGGACGTGGCGCGCAGCCGCCATCCCAAGTCGATGGTACTCGCAAGTTCGGTTGAGCCCATGGCGTTTAACGTCGGCATTTCGTTTGGCACCGCGGTGGGCGGCGCCGTGGTAAGCAGCGTTGGCATTGCATACGTAGGCGCAGTGGGCGCCGCGTTCTCGCTTGTGGCCTGGGCCCTTACGCTGGTGACGATCAAGCTCGCCCGCTGGGAGCGCAAGCGGGCGAGAGCGTAGGCTTAGGCTTAGCTGCGATACTCGAGCTCGATGATGGCGATCGAAAGGAAACCGCATATGCAACGTGTACTGTTTATCTGCCACGGCAACATCTGCCGCTCGACCATGGCCGAGTCGGTGTTTACCGAGCTGGTGCACCGCGCCGGGCGCGCGGGCGAGTTTGTCATCGATTCCGCGGCGACCTCGACCGAGGAGCTTGGCAACCCACCGCACCGTGGCACCGTCGCCAAGCTGCGCGAGGTCGGGATTCCCGTCGTTGCCCACCGCGCGCGACAGGCGCGTCGCGCGGAGTATGGCGACTGGGATCACATTGTCTATATGGATGCCGAGAACGCGTGTGGCCTGCGTCGCATCTTTGGCAACGACCCCGACGACAAGATTACGCGCTTGCTCGATTGGACCGAGCGCCCCGGCGACGTGGCCGACCCCTGGTACACCGGCAACTTCGATGCCACCTATCGCGACGTGCTCGACGGTTGCACTGCCATGCTCGAGCAGATGTAGGTTCGCGGGCGCACAAACCGCGCGAACCACGTCATCGGTATACATTGAGCGTGGATTTTCTCCCGTATACAGATCGAGCGTGGAAAATCTCCCACTTTGAGCGTTCAAGTGCGCTCTAAACGGGAGAAAATCCACGCTCATCTATTCGTCGACGATCTCGACAAGCCAGACGTTCAAGGTGTCGACCTCGGGGCAGCAGAACTTTGCCGTACCGGGCTCGTTGCCAGGCACGGTTCCGCCATAGCGCAGGATATCAATATAGGGAAAGCCCACATGGCAGGCCATGGCGCACATCTTGCCGCGGTCTCGGTCGAAGTCAAAGACGTCGCCCGGCTTGTGACCATGGTGGCAGCGACACGCACCCAGCTGGTCCACGCAGCTCACGCGGATACGCGGACGCTTGCCACGCGGCGCGCCGAGCGGCTTGTTCTCGCCCGCAGGCTTGACGCCGCCCTCGCCAGCGTTACTCATGGTCAATCACATCCAGGCAGGCCTCGATGGGAAGGCCGGCCGACTTGTCCTCTTGGTCGGCATTGCGCTCGATAAGCTCGGCCACCACGCGCATGGCGTCGGCTGTGGCGCGCTGCAGACTCCAACCTGCCATAACGCGGCCGACGAGCACCGCCGAGAATGTGTCGCCCGTACCGGGGAAATACACCGGGATCAGCTCGAAGGGAATCGTGAAGTACTCCCCCGCCACATGGTCGTAACCGATAACCGCGTTCGTACCATTGACTACGGCGCTCGTAATGACCACCGACTTGGCACCCAGCTCGCGCACGGCGTCCACAAGGGCGCGGGCCTCATCAGGCGTAATTTGCTCGGCGATAGGCCTATCGGCAAGCAGGCATGCCTCGGTATAGTTGGGCACCGCGTAGTCCGCGCACTCCAGCAGGTGCCGCATAAGGCCAATCGTGGACTCGGGCACGCCCGCATAGAGCTTGCCGTTGTCGCCCATGATGGGGTCGACGAACACCTTGGTGCCCTTTTGCGCACGGCGGTGGCAAAAGTCCGAGATGATGCGCGTCTCTTCCTCGGTCACGATAAAGCCGGTCGAGATGGCATCGAACTCAAAGCCGAGCTCCTCCCAGATGGCAAGACTCTGACGCACGTACTCCGTGGTGTCGTGGATGTAGAACTTGGGATAGTTGAGCGTATCGGACACAAGTGCCGTCGGCAGATTGTGGATACGGTAACCCATGTGCGACAGCACCGGCAGCATGGCGGAAAGCGCGACTTTGCCGTAACCGCACATATCGTTGATCAGCAGCAGCTGAGTGTTCTTCATGAGGGTCTCCCTTGTTTCGGGTGCGGCGCGGCAGCGCCACAGTGCGACTAAGTGTAGCGCAGGAGGCATCGTGAGCGGTCGCTAGGGTCGCGAAGAGCGCATTGTTGCGGATAGGTTTCGGAAATGGGGACTGTTTGCTCCATAACGGCCCAGTTGATACTACTCATATAGTGCCATTTCAAAACTATGCCTATTTACTACGTTTAACCGCCCACCTCCAACCACAACAAATTTCGCTCCGACAAAACCGCAGGTAGATAGCTTGCGTTTTTTCAGAAACAGCTGTTGTGGTCAGCGATGCTGGATTCATCGTAGTAATTAGGCATAGTTTTTGGCAAGGCCGCTTCGAAAGGCATCATCGCAGCCCAAAACGATACCTTTTCCTTCGTCCCCAAGGGATCAGATTGCCGCTTAGGAGCGTTTGCAGCGTCGAGCGGTTACGGCGTTTGGTAAAACGCCGTAACTTAATAAGTTTGGTACCTTGACATTTATTTCTTGCACTCCTAAATTAGTTAGGCACAAAACAATTGCACTACCTAACTAAAGAAAGGAGCGACACCATGTGCGATGACCACATCGGCCTCTGCCCCCACACGCCGGGCGGCGACCCCCATGAACCCGCAGATGCGCCCGCGGCACAGTCCCAATCAGACGCGCTCGCCAAGCACATCCTAAACGGGCTGGGCTTCTGCGGCCACTTTCTGCACTTTCACGGCGGCGGCGCCTCGGGAAAGGCCCCCATCGTTTGCTTGCTCGCCAAGCAGCCAAACGGCGAGATGTCACAGCAGGAACTAGGCCTGCACTTTGATCTTAAGCCCGGTTCGCTTTCCGAGATTCTCTCCAAGATCGAATGCGCCGGCCTTATCGAACGCAGTCGCAATCCCAAAGACCGCCGGCAGCTCACCATCCGCCTGACCGAAGCGGGATGGGAAAAGGCCCGCGTTGAGCAGGCCGCCCGCATTCGCTTTAGAGAGCAGGCCTTTAGCGCGCTCACCCACGACGAGCGCGAGGACCTCGCCGAAATGCTCGAGAAAATCCGTGTAACCTGGGAGGAACTGGATGATTAAAACTCTCATGGGCAGCATCCGCGATTACATGAAGGTCACGATCGCCACGCCGCTGCTGGTGCTTGGCGAGGTAATCTGCCAGATGATGATCCCGTTTATCACCGCCGACATGATCGACGCCATCAAGGACGGCACCGCCGTTACCGAGATGTTGCCCACCGCCGGCCTTCTCGTACTCATCGCGCTGACGTCACTCGCCTTTGGCGCCGCAGCTGGCATCACCTGCAGCCATGCCAGCTGCGGCTTTGCCAAGAACCTGCGTCGCGACCTGTTCTACAAGATCCAGACGTTCAGCTTTGCCAACATCGACGAGTTCTCGAGCTCCTCGCTCGTCACGCGCCTGACCACCGATATCAACAACGTGCAGCAGGCCTTTATGATGATCATCCGTATCGCCGTGCGCGCGCCGCTGGTATTGATCTTCGCCTTTACCATGGCGTTTATCATGGGCGGCAGCGTCGCCATGGTCTACCTGGTCATCATTCCGCTGCTGGGCTTTGGACTGTTCTTTATCATCTTTAAGGTGCGCCCCATCTTCTCGCGCGTGTTCCACAAGTACGATGCCCTTAACGAGTCCGTCGAGGAAAACGTCACCGGCATGCGCGTGGTCAAGAGCTATGTGCGCGAAGACTTTGAGAAGGAGAAGTTCGCGACCGCCGCGCGCGACGTCCAGATGGACTTCACCCGCGCCGAAAAGCTACTCGCCTTCAATAACCCCATGATGAACATCTGCGTCAACGGCGCGTTTGTCGTCATCATCTACCTGGGCTCCAAGCTCATCATCACGAGCCAGGGCACGCTGTTCGACGTGGGCCAGCTCTCCTCGACCTTTACCTATGGCTTCCAGATTCTGATGAGCCTGATGCAGCTGTCGATGATCTTTGTCATGGTGACCATGGCCGACGAATCGGCACACCGCATTGCCGAGGTGCTGGCCGCCGAGCCCACGATCGCCGATCCCGCCGAGCCCGTGCTCGAGGTTGCCGACGGTTCCATCGACTTTGACCACGTGAGCTTTAAGTATTCCAAGCATGCGAAGCGCCAGGCGCTCGACGATATCGACCTGCACATTACGAGCGGCGAGACCATCGGCATCATCGGCGGCACCGGCTCGGCCAAGTCCACACTCGTTAACCTCATCGCCCGCCTGTACGATGTCACCGAGGGCACCGTGCGCGTCGGCGGCGTGGACGTGCGCAACTACGATCTGGACGCGCTGCGCCACCAGGTGGCCATGGTGCTGCAGAAAAACGTGCTGTTTAGCGGCACCATCGCCGAGAACCTGCGCTGGGGCGACCCGAACGCCACCGACGAGGAAGTCCGCGAGGCGGCGCATCTGGCCTGCGCCGACGAGTTTGTCGACGGCTTCCCCAAGGGCTACGACACCTGGATCGAGCAGGGCGGCTCCAACGTTTCCGGCGGCCAGAAGCAGCGCCTGTGCATCGCGCGTGCCCTGCTGCGTCGCCCCAAGATCTTGATCCTGGACGACTCCACGAGCGCCGTCGACACCAAGACCGACGCCAAGATCCGCGAGGGCCTGGCGAGCTACCTGCCCAACACGACCAAGCTCATCATCGCCCAGCGCATCAGCTCCGTGCAGGACGCCGACCGCATCATCGTCATGGAGGGCGGCCGCATCAAGGACATCGGCAACCATGACGAGCTGCTCAAGACGAGCGAGATCTACCGCGAGACCTTTACCTCGCAAAACAAGATGAGTGCCGCGGGCGAGGAGGCGGCCGAGACCGTCGCAGCCGACACCGAGGCATCCGCACCGCAAGCTCAGACCCAGAAAGGAGGCGAGGCACATGAGTAAGGCAGCTACCGCCGAGCGCGCGCGCAACCGCAAGGGCGGCACTATGACGCGCCTGATCAAGATGCTCTTTGGCTTCTACCCGGTGCTTTTGCCCCTCGTCGTCGCCGGCGTTGTGCTCTGCGCCATCATCAACTCCATCGGCGCGACGTTTCTCCAGAGCGCGCTGCAGGTCATTAGCGAATCGTGGCAGTCGGGCGACTGGACGGCCGCGCAGCCCAAGATTCTGAAGCTCGTGACCACCCTCGGCTGCATCTACGCCGTGGGCGTCGCCTCCTCGCTCTTCTGGAACCGCGCCATGGCCGTCATCACGCAAGGCTCGCTCGAGAAGCTGCGCGAAAAGATGTTCAACCGCATGCAGGACCTGCCGATTCGCTACTTCGACACGCACCAGCGCGGCGACATCATGAGCCACTACACCAACGACATCGACACGCTGCGTCAGATGATCAGCCAGTCACTGCCCAACCTGCTCATGACGATCATCGTCATCGTCACCGTGTTCTTCATCATGCTGTATTACAGCGTGTGGATGTGCCTGGTCATCATTGCCGGCGTCGCCTTTATGACCTTTATGACCAAGCTGCTCGGCTCCAACTCCGCGCGCTTCTTTATCGCGCAGCAGACCGAGCTCGGCGTGGTCGAGGGCCATATCGAGGAAGTCATGAACGGCCAGAAAGTCGTCAAGGCGTTCTGTCACGAGTCCGCCGCCGAGGCCGATTTTGACGAGCGCAACGAGAAGCTCTTCGAGGTCTCGCAGAAGGCCAACATGTACGCCAACATCCTCATGCCGATCCTCGGGAACCTGGGCGACTTGCTCTACGTGCTGGTCGCGCTGATCGGCGGCATCTTCCTGGCGCTGGGCGTGCCCAACCTGAGCCTCTCGGGCATGGCGCTCTCCATCGCCGTCGTGGTGCCGTTCCTTAACATGACCAAGCAGTTCTGCGGCCAGATCGGCCAGATCTCGCAGCAGATCAACGCCGTGGTCATGGGCCTTGCCGGAGCCGAGCGTATCTTTGAGCTGCTCGACGAGGAGCCCGAGGCCGACGAGGGCTACGTGACGCTCGTCAACGCACAGGTGAATCCCGACACCTGGCAGCTCGAGGAGGCCGACCACCGCACCGGCATGTGGGCCTGGAAGCACCCACACCGTGCAACGGGCGAGATCGAGTACGTGCCGCTGCGTGGCGACCTGGTCATGGACAACGTGGACTTTGGCTATACGCCCGACCACGAGGTGTTGCACGGCGTGTCCGTATACGCCAAGCCGGGCCAGAAGGTCGCGTTTGTCGGTGCCACCGGTGCCGGTAAGACGACCATCACCAACCTCATCAACCGCTTCTATGACATCGCCGACGGCAAGATCCGCTACGACGGCATCAACGTCAACAAGATTCGCAAGTCCGACCTGCGCCGTTCGCTGGGCGTGGTACTGCAGGACGTGAACCTGTTCACTGGCACCGTGATGGACAACATCCGCTACGGCAACCTGAGCGCCACCGACGAGGAGTGCATCGCGGCGGCAAAGCTCGCGGGCGCGGACGACTTTATCACCCGCCTGCCCGACGGCTACGACACGATGCTCACCGGCAACGGCGCACAGCTGTCGCAGGGTCAGCGCCAGCTGATCTCGATCGCACGCGCCGCCGTCGCCGATCCGCCGGCAATGATTCTGGACGAGGCCACGTCGAGCATCGACACCCGCACCGAGGCCATCGTGCAGGAGGGCATGGACAAGCTCATGGAGGGCCGCACGACATTTGTCATCGCGCACCGCTTGTCCACCGTGCGCAATTCCGACGCGATCATCTGCCTGGACCACGGCCGTATCATCGAGCGCGGCAACCACGACGAGCTGATTGCCAAGCGCGGGTACTACTACCAGCTCTACACCGGAGCGTTTGAGCTGGAGTAGCACTGGTTACTGACGGAGGGCCCCGGGGTGGCGGGGCAATTCCTCCGTGCTCAAACATTCTCGCTGCGCTGCGAAACGGCGCGCGGAGGAAATACCCCGCCACCCCGGGGCCCCTCCTGCGCGCAATCAGCCCGTCGTTTAGAACGGAATAAAAGTTTGTGAGGCCCTGGCCGGTTGGTCAGGGCCTCGTTTTGTAAGGAGCTAAAAAGCTCCGTCCCAAATTAGCTATTGAGGAGTTGTGCCATGGCGTTGACGAATTTTTGCACTTGGAGGGTGGGCTCGAGCGGGTAGTGCAAGAAGACCGGCACCTCGCGGCCGC
>CAJJTG010000018.1 GCA_905194675.1 uncultured Collinsella sp.
GGCCAGCCCGTGGGAGGCCAGGGCGCCGCTGACCGGTGGACGGCACCGAGCCGTCATTGGACTTAGAAGGGGGAGGCCTCGCGGCCTCCCCCTTTTTTGCGTTTGATAGAGAGCTGTAATACAAGAACTTGCCTTCGTTTAGCTTGTCTTACTGTTTGGCTGTATTTTGAGTCCTTCTTTTCTATTTGCGCGATAATAACTCCCATTGGCGTAAGGGAGGACTTGATGTTTACCGTTTTTGTCTTGGGCAATATTGCTTCGGGTAAGTCGACTGCCTGCCGCTATTTCGAATCTCGTGGCGCTATGCTTATCGATCTGGATGAGCTTGCAAAATCGCTGTATGTGCCGGGCTCTGATATCGTTAACGCTCTTGCGGATGAATTCGGTTGGGACATTTTGGATGAGATAGGCGGCATTCGCCGCAGCATCCTCGCTTCTCGAGCTTTCGCTTCTCCTGATTCGGTCACACGGCTCAATGGCATCGTGCATCCCGTTCTGATTGAACAGCTTTCGCTTAGGATTCTCGATCCGGTTTGTTGTACGGTTTCATCTCCCCGTTATCCCTTTGCGGTGGTCGAGGTTTCTGCTCCGACTGGTTTTGAGGATGCATTTGGCTTGGCTGATGAAATTCTGGTCATTAGCGCCCCTTTGTCAGTTCGTCGCGAGCGCGCTATTCAACGTGGCATGGAGCCATCCGATTTCGATGCTCGTTCTGCTTGCCAGCCCGAAGAGTCTGCGCTCTGCAATCTCGCTACAACGGTGATTGATAATGCCGCTGGCGATAATTCGCTCTTTGAGCAGCTTGACTCATGGCTTGCATGCCACGGGTTTATAGATACTGCGGACAAGGAGGAGGCCGATGCCTAAGGCACGTTTCTTTACGTGGTATCGCGTGGCGCCACTTGCCGTTGTGTTCGTCTTCGGCCTTATTTCGCTCGTCTACTCGTGTGCTCCTGCTGCTTTCTTTAAACCGCTGTATCCGATTGACTACGAGGCGTATGTAAAGCAATCCAGCATTTCGCATAATCTGGATCCGTATTTGGTGTGCGCTGTCATTAAGTCTGAATCGAATTGGGATCCCGAGGCCGAGTCGAATCAAGGTGCTCAGGGATTGATGCAGCTGATGCCCGAGACTGCCCAGGATATGATCGCCAAGGGCCTTGTCGACGGTGGCGAGTATTCGGCCGACAACCTTAACGATCCGGCTACGAATATCGAGTTTGGCTGTGCGTATCTTTCGTATCTTCTAGCGTATTTTAACGGGTCGACTGACAGTGCCATTGCCGCCTATAACGCTGGTATGGGCAATGTCGACGGATGGGCGCAGCAGAGTACGTCGCTTCATAATGCAATCACCTTTCCCGAGACGCAGGCGTATCTGATTCGTGTCAATAATGCCTGGGTTCGCTACAAGACCCTCTATCCCGATCGGTTCGTATAGGACTATGCCTGCCGCCTGCGTATACTGCAGATATATGAGTTAGGAGTATCCATGGCGGAATTTGAAGTTGAGCGTGTTGGAGGAGAGCTCAAACGTTTTGGCGTTGAGGGCTCTGAGGTGCCGTTTGAGGTCGTGTCTCCATACGAGCCCGCTGGTTCCCAGCCTAAGGCCATTGAGTCGCTTGTGCAGGGTGTGAGGGACGGAGATCGCTATCAGGTTTTGCTGGGCGTGACTGGTTCGGGCAAGACCTTCACGATGGCTAAGACTATTGAGGCCCTGGGGAAGCCGACGCTGGTCATGGCTCCCAATAAAACGCTCGCCGCTCAGCTTGCGAGCGAGCTCAAAGAGTTCTTTCCCAACAACGCTGTGGTCTACTTTGTCTCGTACTACGACTACTATCAGCCCGAGGCGTATGTGCCGCAAAGCGATACATATATCGAGAAAGACTCCTCGATTAACGAAGAGGTCGAGATGCTGCGCCATCAGGCGACCGCGTCACTGCTCTCTCGACGCGATGTGATCGTTGTCGCATCGGTCTCGTGTATCTATGGCATTGGCTCTCCTGAGGACTATGCGGGTCTGGCTCCAAACGTCGACAAGAAGGTGCCGCTCGAGCGCGATGACTTTATCCATGCACTTATCGACATTCAATATGATCGCAATGACTATGACCTGGCGCGCGGCACGTTCCGCGTGCGCGGCGATGTTGTCGACGTGTATCCGCCTTATGCCGAGCATCCGTTGCGGTTTGAGTTCTTTGGCGACGAGGTCGAGCTGATTGCCGAGATCGATGAGGTTACCGGTGAGATGCTTCGTGAGTACGAGGCCATCCCCGTATGGCCGGCATCGCACTACGTGACCGAGAAGCCGAAGGTCAAGGCGGCTCTGAAATCGATCAGCGAAGAGTGCGAGAAGCGCGTGGCGGAGCTCAAGGCGACTGATAAGTTGCTCGAGGCGCAGCGTCTGCAGCAGCGCACCGATTATGATCTTGAGATGCTCGAGACGATGGGTTTTTGCAACGGCATCGAGAACTACTCGCGTCATCTGGACGGTCGCAAGCCGGGTGAGCCGCCGTTTACCCTAATCGATTACTTTCCCAAGGATATGCTCTGCATCATCGATGAGAGCCATGTGACGGTGCCGCAGATTCGCGGCATGCACGAAGGTGACCGCTCGCGTAAGGTGACGCTGGTGGAGCATGGTTTTCGCCTTCCATCGGCACTCGATAACCGCCCGCTTCGTTTCGATGAGTTTGAGGCAAGGATACCCCAGTTTATCTATGTTTCGGCCACACCGGGCGACTACGAGCTGCGGGTGAGCCAAAACGACGTTGAGCAGATTATTCGTCCAACCGGTCTGCTCGACCCCAAGATCGATGTGCGTCCGGTTCGTGGGCAGATTGACGATCTTGAGGACGAGATTCGCGAGCGCGTTGCCCGCAAGGAGCGCGTGCTGGTGACCACGCTCACCAAGCGCATGGCCGAGGACCTGACCGACCATCTGCTTGATGCCGGCATTAAGGTCAATTACATGCACTCCGATACAGCGACGATGGACCGTGTCGAGATCCTGCGAACGCTGCGCGAGGGCAAGATCGATGTTCTCGTTGGCATCAACCTGCTTCGCGAGGGCCTAGACCTTCCCGAGGTCTCACTGGTGGCAATTCTCGATGCCGATAAGGAAGGCTTCTTGCGCAACCGCCGTTCGCTGATTCAGACGATTGGCCGCGCGGCCCGCAATGCCGACGGCGAAGTTATCATGTACGCCGACGTCGTGACCGATTCGATGAAAGAAGCCATCGAGGAGACGCAGCGCCGTCGCGAGATTCAGATGGCATATAACGAAGAGCATGGCATTGTGCCCAAGACGGTGCGCAAGGCCATCAACGACATCTCAAGTTTTATTGCCGAGGCCGAAAAAACCGTGGGTTCCAAGGGGCGCTCGAAGGGCGACTCTCTTGGACATGGCGCATTCTATACGCCCGATGAGTCGGGCGAGGGTGGCGTGCCGGAAACGGTGGCGCCCGAGCAGACACTTGCGGAGCAGTTGGAAGAACTGCCGCATGACGAGCTTGTGCGGATCGTCGAAACCATGGAAGAGGATATGCGTAACGCTTCTGCCGCCATGGACTTTGAGGAGGCGGCGCGCCTGCGCGATGCCGTCGTTCAGATTCGGGCGATGCTCGAGGGTGCGTCTGAGGACGAGACGATTGAGCGCTTACGTTCGCAGGCCCGCAAGGGTTCCACGTTCGCATCGGGCAGAAGACGCCAGGGTGCACGGTTTAAGAAATAGTGAACAGGCCCCGAGTTCCCTGTGGAGCTTGGGGCATGCGTCTTTTGCGCGCTGGAATTCGTGCGTTAGAGGTCTGCGATCAGGGCTTCGGCACAACGGATGCCGTCGGTGGCCGCGCTCATGATGCCGCCGGCATATCCAGCTCCCTCACCACAAGGATAGAGGCCCGGGGTCGACACGGCATGGCACGTTCGGTCTCGGGTGACAGTGACCGGTGAGCTCGAACGAGTCTCCACGCCGGTAAGAACGGCGTCGGGGCGGTCGTAGCCTCGTAGCTTTTTTCCGAGTAGGGGAAGTCCCAGGCGGAGCGACTCGACGATATGCTGCGGCAGGGCTTCGTCAATTGCCGTCCAGGTCACACCGAGCGGATAGGTGGGCTTTACCTTTCCGGGCGCCTTGCTGGCGCGTCCTGCGAGGAAATCTCCGACGAGCTGTGCCGGTGCGTTCCAGTTGGAACCGCCCAGGCGGTAGGCGGCCGCCTCGCAGGCGCGCTGGAGCTCGATGCCGGCGAGTGGGTCATCGTTGGGAAGGTCCTCTGGCGTGACGTTAACGAGCAGGGCGGCATTTGCATTGCGTCCGTCGCGGGCATTGAGACTGGCGCCGTTGACGCACAGGTGGCCCTGCTCGGAAGAGGCGGCGACAACCTGCCCGCCGGGGCACATGCAAAACGAGAACACGCTGCGGCCGTTGGGAAGATGGGCGACGAGCTTGTAAGGGGCTGCTCCGAGGGCAGGATGTCCCGCCGAGGCTCCGTATTGGACTCGGTCGATGTCGCGCTGCGGATGCTCGATGCGAACGCCCATGGCAAAGGTCTTTTGTGCGAGGGCCACGTTGTGGCCCTTAAGGAGCTCAAAAATATCGCGAGCAGAATGCCCGCAGGCGAGGATGAGGTGCTTTGTCTCGATTGGCTCGCAAGCGGCGTCTTGGGACGATTGGACATCAATACCGGTGATGGCGCCAGACGCGTCGATGCGAATGTCGACGAGCTTCGTTCGATAGCGGACGACACCTCCGAGCTGCTCGATGCGCTGGGATATAGCGGTGACGACCGTGGGAAGGATGTCGGAGCCAATGTGCGGCTTGGCATCCCACAGAATATCGCGGGGCGCGCCCGCCTCGACGAAGGTTTCGAGGATAAGGCGATGGGCGGGATTTTTGGTTCCCGTATTGAGTTTGCCGTCCGAGAAGGTTCCCGCGCCGCCCAGGCCAAACTGGATATTGCTCTCGGGGTCGAGGATGCGCTCCTTTAGAAAGAGGTCGATCGCCTGCGAGCGGCGAAATGCCGGGTCGCCGCGCTCGATGAGCAAGGGCTTAAGACCTGCTTCGGCGAGCGTAAGCGCAGCGAAAAGGCCGGCGCATCCGGCGCCGACAACGACAGGGCGTTCTTGAGGCGCGTCGGAGGCGGGGGAGGGGAATGAAGGCTCATCGTCTTCTATCGCGCGTACGCGCGAACGGTCACGCTCGGCAACGCTGTCGACCGCTTCTCGCTCGAGGTGGGGACTAGTCAGCTCAACACGAAAGCTCAGGATAAAATGGACGTCTCGTTTTTTGCGAGCGTCGATTGACTTGCGGTGGAGCTCGATGGACTTGATCTCGGAGTCCTTGCAACGTAGGACGCGCTTGGCGACTCGCTTGCCAACAATGAGGCAGGCATTTTCATCGCCGGCTTCATCGAGCGACGCGTTGACTTGGGTGATTTCGATCATCGAGGTCTCCTTAGAGGCAAGAAAGAGGCCGTCCGGTATCCCAGACGGCCCGAATGTGTTTTTGATTATAGACTGCGCGGCTACAGGCTGCTTGCAGCGCGAATGCCCGAGATCCAGGCCCACGCAAGGTTAAAGCCTCCGCAATCGGCGTCGATGTCGAGCGCTTCACCGCAAACGTAAAGCGGAGCGTCGACAACGCTGCGCGCGCGTAGGCTGGGTGTTGAGATACTCTTGACAGATACGCCACCACGCGTGACCTGCGCTGAGCGCTCCTCGGCTGTTCCCTCGACGAGCAACTTAAAGTGCTTGAGGATCGAGACCAGGTGGATGACATCGTTGGAGCCTGGATGGCACTGCTCGAACGCTGTGCAGACGACGCGGGAGAGTTGCGGGGCGAGCATGCCGTCGAGCCAACGGGGATCGCGGGGTGAAAAGTCACCGAACAGCTCAACGCGCCGGTTGAGGATATCGAGCAACTCGTCTTTGGAGAGGTCGGGGAAAACGTCGAGCAGGATCGTATCGCCGTGCTGGATACGACGAGAGAGGTTGAAGACAGCGACACCCGAGATACCGAAGGTTCGAAACAGCACTTCACCGTCTTCGTGCCAGAGCTCATTATGATTGCGGGCGAGCGTCAAGCGGGCACGGACGCGCAGGCCATCCAACGTCTTGAATGCCGCCCGATCGCCAACGACCGTTGCCGATACGGGGCAGAGGATGGGGCGCAGCGAAGTGAGGGGGAGGCTAAACGTATCGGCGATACCGGTGGGGTTGCCGCCCGTGGCGATAATTACGGCATGTGCCTGCAGGGCCTCGTTCTTGCGAGGGACATCGGCGAGCGCTTTCCGAAGCGAGCGGAGCTCCGATTTTCGGTCGTCGTGCTTTTTTGCCTTGAGTGCCCGCGCTGGACGGTCTATTTGGAGTGCCCAGCCTTCGGAAGCTTTGTGCGCCGAGGCAACGTTGGCTCCGCAGATTAAGGTGATACCTAGGCGGTCGCAAACGCTGAGAAGCGCGTCGCGCACCGATTCGGCGCGAAGGGAGCGCGGGTACAGCCGGCCTTCCTCGGAGGTTGTCATGATGCCCAGCGAGGAGAAGAAACCCATAAGCTCTTGTTCGGGCTGGGGGCCCATGACGGATTCGACGAATGCGGGGTGGTTATACCGCTGAGGATCAATCGATTCGTTGGAGAGGTTGCAACGGCCGTTACCGGTCGCAAGGAGCTTGAGGCCGCAGGCGACATCGCGCTCAACGATGCAGACGCTTTTGCCAGCGCGTGCGGCCGTAATGGCGGCGGCGAGGCCTGAAGCCCCGCCGCCGATTACCAAGACGTCATAGAGGGCGCTCGCGTTCACTTAGGCCTCGTCGGTCTCGTGCGGGGTAATAGCCTCGACGGCAGAGACTGCCTTGGGCAACATGCCATCGGGCAGCGCGGTCTCGACCTCGCCCTTATCGCAGGCCTCGGCGAGTGCCGGATTAATGGGAAGCTGGCCCAAGATGTCGAGGTTATAGCGCTCTGCGACCTCGGGGAGCTTGCTCTTGCCAAAGACCTCGATCTTCTTGCCGCAGTCGGGGCACTCAATATAGCTCATGTTCTCGACAATGCCCAGAATGGGGACGTTCATCTTCTCGGCCATGTTGACCGCCTTGGCGACGATCATCGAGACCAGATCCTGCGGGCTCGTGACGATGACGATGCCGTCGACCGGCAGCGACTGGAAGACGGTGAGCGCGACGTCGCCTGTTCCCGGAGGCATGTCGACCAGTAGGTAGTCGATGGGGCCCCACGAGGTCTCGCTCCAGAACTGCCTAATGGCGCCTGCGATGACCGGACCGCGCCAAAGGACGGGGTCGGTCTCGTTTTGGAGCAGCAGGTTGGAGCTCATGACCTTGACGCCGTGCTCGGAGATTTCGGGCAGCATAAGGTTGCCAAGGGCATGGACGTGGCGTCCACTCATACCGAACATCTTGGGGATAGAGGGACCGGTGATGTCGGCATCGAGGACGCCGACCTTGTGGCCGTGACGGGCAAGCTCGGTGGCGATGGCACCGGTGACAAATGACTTGCCGACACCGCCCTTGCCGGAAAGCACGGCGATGACGCGCTTGACCTCGGACAGCGTGTTCTCCTCAAATTGCGACGGCGACGTTTGTCCGCCGGCGGCCTGTGCGTGTTCGCAACCCATGTATGACTCCTTTGTATATGCTGGGGCCGGGGCCCCGCGATGTGACACGAGCGTCATTGTACCCTCGTTTGCGAGCGGGAGTCATTTGCGATGCGTTTGGGCCGAGCGTGCTTGCAATACGATGGGCCCAAGCGAATGGGCGGGCTTACTGAACTTTGCTGGCGAACTCGAGGTATTGCATGCGCTGCAGCTTGTCGATCGTCGAGGCGTAGGGGCTGTCTTTCGATTCCAAGTCGTAGCGCAGCCCGTCGGCACCGAGATAGCCGGCGACATTGATGGTGGGCACATCTGACCTTGTCGCAAGCAGGGCCTTTTGGTAATTGGTGAGCGGGGCGCCGATCTTATTAAGGGTAATGGCTGCAATCTCGTTTGCCCCGACGGTGTCGTAGACGTTGAGCTCGGTATTGCCGGCGATCTCATAGTTAGCCCAGACGAGATATGTCGACTGATAGATACGGAAAGCGTGGCTTGCCGTATCTTCCTGAGGGTACAGCTCGTCGTTGAGAGTCGTTGCGGCGCTCGGCTGATGGTCGCCAAAAAAGACAAGAACAACCGGTCTGCCGATGTTGCGGAGCTCGTTGATAAAGTACTCGAGGTCCCGGTCGGATGCGTTGATGCAGGTGAGATAGGTGTTGAGCGCGCTGTTGGCGCCTTCGCTGGCTCCCTCGACCCAATAGTTTGTCAGCTCTTCGGCGGGAACGGTGCCATAGTCGTAGCCGCCGTGATTTTGCATCGTGACGTCAAAGATGAACTGCGGCGCTTCGTCGGTTCTAAGCAGGTCGAGTATCTTGTCGTAGGTGACGTAGTCGCATACGCCGGCATGGTAATAGGGCGCACCTTCGAAATCGCCGATTGAAAGAAAGTCTCCAAAGCCTAGCTGCTGATAGATTTTATCTCGATGGTAGTTGACGGGGTTTTGCGGGTGCATAGCGGTAGTGGTATACCCAAGCTCTTTAAGGTCCTTTGCCAGGCTGTTTACGCCATTCATCTGATACAGCTGATAGGGGATCTTGCCTAATCCGACAAAGGCCGTTGTCGCTCCGGTCAAAAATTCGAATTCGGAGTTCGCCGTTCCGCCACCGGCGACCGAAGCGAGCATGGTGCCGCGAACAAGTGTGTCGGGAAGCGAGTTGTAGAATGCGGGGCCGGTGTACCCGGCCGCCTGGAGCTGCTCAAAGCACGAAAGGTCGCTAAAACTCTCATTCATGACGGCAACAATCGTCGGCTTGATTTCATTGAACTGGGCAACGGCCGCCGCGCGCTGCTCGCTCGAGCCATATGTGCTGTCGTAGGCGGCGGCGAGCTCCTGCTCGATGCTCTGCGCCTCATCGGGCGTATAGTCTTCGGGCTTCTCAATGGGCAACTCGTTGACCATTTCGGTGAACGAAGTGATAAAACCCTGAGACGCATACGTGGTGATGGGCTGCCAACGGTCAAATCCAAAATCCAGCGCCTGCTCCAAGTCGATGTTGGAAAAGCCTGAGAGCCCCACAACGGTCACTAGCAGAAAAGCACAGAGGTTAGCGGCGATAGCGGGGAAGACATGGGTGGGCGTACGGAGCTTTCGCGGTCGGATGAGCGAAAGAAGCCCCAGGGAAATCTCCAGCAGGGCGAGAGAAGTTACGATTCCGGCGGTAAAGGTAAACTCGTATCCCTCGCTCACTTCCATTGCGGTGCCAAGGGCCAAGATATCGCTTGGCAGGATGGCTTCGCCTTTAAACGTTATGACGAAGTGCTCGGCAATGCCAAGGATGCAGCAGACGACGGGCACGAGAGCCATGACGCCTCCATGACGCTGTCCCAGCAAATAAAGGGAGAGCAGAACCGTCGCGAGCAGCCCGACGGAAAACCCGAATGAGTTGGCGGGAATGCGATAGAACGTTTCGTTGCAGGCAATTTCGAGTGAAACGAACGAGAGCGCTGAAACAGCGGCGATGACAAGGATGTCACGGCAAATACAGGCAACCGTTCCCGTCGCAAGGTCGGTTTGGTCGATAAGTCCCGAAACCAAGGGCTCGACAAGAAGCATGACGGCGGCAGCACCGAGCGCCGAATAAGAAAGGACCCATAGGGAGCTGCCCTCATTTACGAGCAATTGATTCGTAACCCATGCAGCTACCACGCCGAGCGGGATGAGGAGCGTCGCGCACCAAAAGACGCGGGCAATGGGTGGCTTTTCGTTGCGTTTGATTGAAAAATACACGCGCACGACGACGGCGGCCACGATAAGGACGGCGATGAATATGGGCAGATTGGCCATGTCGCTCGAAGTGATTTCAAGGGGGATATCTTCGGTCATGGACGTTCCTCTGGTACAGCAAATTAAGTTCAGTATTAGATTACTGTAACCTTTCCACGGCATTTCGAGAAACAAAGCGCCCGATACGCAAAGCTAAAGGTCTGCGAATCTTGTATTACGAACATCTGTGCGCGTCGAGTGCGCTAAACTCATCGGCAGTATGATTCGATGCAATAGGAGGCAAGGAGCTTCCATGTCTGATTCTTCTATCGTTATTCGCGGCGCTCGTGAGCACAACCTCCGTGATATCGATGTTTCCATTCCGCGTGACCAACTCGTGGTCATTACCGGTCTTTCTGGCTCGGGCAAGAGTTCGCTGGCATTTGACACTATCTATGCCGAGGGCCAGCGTCGATACGTCGAGAGCCTTTCGAGTTATGCGCGCCAGTTCTTGGGCCAGATGGACAAACCCGACTTGGATTCAATCGACGGCCTTTCGCCGGCTGTCTCAATTGATCAAAAGACGACATCCAAGAACCCGCGCTCGACGGTTGGCACCGTAACCGAGATTTATGACTATCTGCGCCTGCTGTTCGCCCGTGTGGGCACCCCGCACTGTCCCGAATGTGGCCGTGTCATTGAGCGTCAGACGACCGATCAGGTTGCCGACAAGGTCTTGGCGGCGGGGGAGGGCCGCCGCGCGTTTGTGCTGGCACCGGTGGTACGCGGGCGAAAAGGCGAGTACACCAAACTGTTTGAGGACCTTCGCGCCGAGGGCTTTAGCCGCGTGCGTGTCGACGGTGAAGTGCGCTCGCTCGACGATCCGATCGATCTGGACAAGAAGTTCAAGCACGATATCGAGGTCGTGGTCGATCGCATCGTGATCCGTGAGAACTCTCTGGGCCGTATCGCCGAGTCTGTTGAGCAGGCGACCGCGCTGGCGCACGGCAATGTGAACGTATACTTGCTGCCCGACCGCGACGCTCCCGAGGGGACCGAAGGCGAGTTGCTGGAGTATTCGCTGGCGTTAGCGTGCCCGGAGCATGGGCACTCCATCGATGACCTGCAGCCGCGTGATTTCTCGTTCAACGCGCCCTATGGCGCGTGCCCAGAGTGCGATGGCCTGGGCTTTAAGAAGACGGTCGATGCCGAGGCCCTAATCGAAGACCCCTCGAAGTCGATCGCCGACGGGGTCTTTGGCAGCCTGTTTGGCAACTCTAACTACTATCCGCAGATTTTCGCTGCGGTCTGCAAACACTTTAAGGTGAGCGTCGATACGCCGTGGGAGGATCTGCCTCCGCGGGTGCGTCGCGCGTTTTTAGACGGCATGGGCGACCAGAAGATTTCGGTCGACTATCAAAAGCTCGATGGGCGCCGCAGCCAGTGGGACACCAAGTTCTCGGGCGTGCGCAATATCCTGTACGAGCGCTATACCGAGACGACGAATGAGAACACCAAGGCGCGCTTGGAGAAGTACATCCGCGAGGAGCCGTGCTCGAGCTGCCACGGCGCTCGTTTGCGCCCCGAGATGCTCGCTGTTACCGTAGGCGGTAAGTCCATTTACGAGGTCTGTTGCCTATCGTGCCGCGAGTCGCTCGAGTTTTTTGAGGGCTTGGAACTCACCGAGCGCCAACAGTTTATCGGCGGGCGCATCGTCAAGGAAATCCTGGAGCGCTTGCGTTTTCTGGTCGATGTCGGACTCGACTATCTGACCCTCGATCGTGCCTCGGCGACGCTTTCCGGAGGCGAGGCCCAGCGCATTCGCCTGGCAACGCAGATCGGCGCCGGCCTCATGGGTGTCCTGTACATTTTGGACGAGCCATCGATTGGCCTCCATCAGCGCGATAACGAGCGCCTGATCAAGACGCTTGAGCGCCTACGCGATATCGGCAATACCGTCATCGTCGTCGAGCATGATGAGGATACGATTCGTGCTGCCGACTATGTGATCGACATGGGCCCCGGCGCGGGCGTGAACGGCGGACACGTGGTCGCCGCGGGAACGCCTGCCGATATCATGGCGTGCCCCGATTCGATGACGGGTGCCTACCTGACCGGCAAGCGAATGATTCGGGTTCCCGATGAACGCCGCAAGCCCGGTCGCGGCTGCCTTAAGATCACGGGCGCCCGCGCCAACAACCTCAAAAACGTTACCGCCAAGATCGAGTTTGGTACGCTTACGGTCGTTACCGGCGTGTCGGGATCGGGTAAGAGCTCCCTGGTTACCGACACCATCGCACCTGCCCTTACGAATGCCATTCACCGTTCGACGCGCCCTGTGGGTCCGTATAAGAAAATCGAGGGCATCGAGTGTATCGATAAGGTTATCGATATCGACCAGTCGCCGATTGGTCGCACGCCGCGTTCCAACCCTGCTACGTACATTGGCCTGTGGGATGATCTTCGCGCGCTGTTTGCGAGTACGCCGGAGTCGAAGGCGCGTGGCTACTCGCCGGGACGTTTCTCCTTTAACGTGAGCGGCGGTCGCTGCGAAGCATGCAAGGGCGACGGACAAATTAAGATCGAGATGCACTTCCTTCCCGATATCTATGTCCCCTGTGAGGTCTGCGGCGGCAAACGCTATAACCGCGAGACGCTTGAGGTCACCTACCGTGGTAAGACCATCTCGGACGTGCTCGACATGAGCGTCACCGAGGCACTGGCCTTCTTTGGGAATATCCCGCAGATTAAGCGCAAGCTCCAGACGCTGTACGATGTAGGCTTGGGCTACGTGAGCCTGGGCCAGCCCGCCACGACGCTCTCGGGCGGCGAGGCGCAGCGTGTGAAGCTCGCCAAGGAGCTTCATCGACGCCAGACGGGCAAGACGTTCTATATTTTGGATGAGCCGACGACCGGCCTTCATTTTGAGGACGTCCGCCAGCTGCTCGATGTGCTGCAGCGCTTGGTCGATGCGGGCAACACGGTGCTGGTGATTGAACACAACCTTGATGTCATCAAGGTTGCCGACCGCCTGATCGATATGGGCCCCGAGGGCGGTAACGGCGGCGGAACCGTCGTGGTTTCGGGCACACCGGAGCAGGTTGCGGACTGTCCGCAAAGTTATACGGGCAAGTTTTTGGCGCCGTTGCTCAGGCGTGACCGGGAGCGTCAGGCTCAACTTGATGCTCAATAAATAGGCGATTCAGTTTATGGGCGCCATCGACTCCTTGTGATTCGATGGCGCTTGCTGTGTCGAAGTGACGTATGCAGCCGAATTGGACATATACTTAATCCTTACGTCCGAATGCGAGGGAAAGGATATGCCATGGCAAAGGCTGTAAAGACGCCAAAAACCAATGCGATGCGCGAGCTGGAAAGCGCCGGCATTTCCTATGTTCTACATACGTACGAAGACGATGGTGATGAGTCGGCGGGCCTGGGGGTCGCGATTTCGGAGCAGCTTGGCGAGGAGCCCGGACAAGGATTTAAGACCTTGGTCTGCGTGACGCCGTCCAACGACCATGTCGTGTGCTGCATCCCTGTTGCCGACGAGCTCGATCTAAAGTCCGCCGCGCGTGCCGCGGGGGAGAAGTCCTTGGCCATGATGCATGTGAAGGATTTGCTTGCGGCGACTGGCTACGTTCGCGGCGGCTGCAGTCCGGTCGGTATGAAAAAACGCTACCGGACGCTCATTGATGAGACATGTGTCCTTTGGGATACCATTTTTATTTCGGGAGGCAAGCGTGGTTATCAGCTTGAGCTTGCACCCGATGATTTAATTGCATTTTGCGGGGCGACGGTCGCCCCGATTACGAGAGAGGACTGAGCGATGCCGCAGGAAGAATTGAAGTGCGGAGCTCATTTTGCAAAAGAATCTGCGCCTCAGACACCCTCATCCGAAGCTTCTTCGTCGCGAGATGGCACTGATGATATGGGCTCGTCGGACTACTCCACGGTTGGTCGTTCCGCCGGGCTTATGACCATCCTGACCATCGTGTCTCGCGTCACCGGCTTTATCCGCACATGGGCAATGGCGGCCGCTATCGGCATGTCGCTGCTCTCGTCCTCCTATCAGGTCGCCAACAACCTGCCCAATATGCTCTACGAACTCGTGATGGGCGGCATGCTCGTGACGGCGTTTTTGCCCGTGTACATGGGCGTGAGGCGTGAGCAGGGTCGCGAGGCCTCGAACGAGTACGTGGGCAACCTGCTCGGTATTCTGCTATTGGTGCTGGGTGGCATTTCGTTGCTGGGGACCGTGTTCGCTCCGGGCTTTATTTGGACGCAATCGTTCCTTTCGGGTGACGGCGGCAGCATGGATACCGCTGCGTTCATGTTCCGTTTCTTCGCCATCCAGATTCTGTTTTATGGTTTGGGCTCGGTGTTCTCGGGCGTTCTCAACGCACACCGCGACTACTTCTGGTCGACGTTTGCCCCGGTCCTCAACAATGTGATCGTCATTGCGAGCTTTATGGGCTTTGCGCCCGTGTCCGCACAGTTTGGCGAACGTGCCGGCATCATCTTGATTGCGGCCGGTACGACCCTCGGTGTCTTTGTTCAGATGGCTTGTCAGATCCCCGCGCTTGGCAAGCACGGCGTGCATCCCCATATCCATATCGACTTTAAGGACCCCGCACTGCGCCAGACGATTGCGCTCGGTATCCCGACGCTGCTCGCTACGGTGTGCATGTTTGTCTCGACTTCTATCACGAACGCTGCCGCGCTGGTGGTCCAGCCCGAGACCGGTCCTTCCGTCATCGCCTATGCGCGCCTGTGGTACACGCTGCCCTACGCGCTGATTGCCGCCTCGCTTTCGACGGCGCTCTATACCGAGCTCTCTCACGACGCACAGGAGAAGGATTACGACAGCGTTCGCACGGGCATTTCGCGTGGCGTCGCCCAGATGCTGTTCTTCCTGGTTCCGTTCGCGCTGTACCTGATTGTCTTCGCGCGTCCGCTCAACATGATCTACTGCGCTGGCAAGTTCGATGAGTCCGGCGTGGCGCTGGTGTCCGAGTTCCTTGTCTACCTGGCGTTCTCGCTGCCGCTCTACGGCGTGGTCGTGCTGATGCAGAAGAGCTTCTCTGCCTTGCTCGACATGAAGCCCTATAGCCGCTATTGCCTGTATTCCGCCATCGGCCAGGCCGGCTCGGTTCTGCTGTTTGGCGTTGTGCTGGGCTTCGGTATGCCGGCAATCGCGCTTTCGTATGTCGTCGACTACGTGATCTTGGTCGGTTGCTCGCTGTGGTGGCTGCGTCGTCGTCTGCGTGGTCTTCAGG
Source organism: uncultured Collinsella sp. (assembly GCA_905194675.1). Taxonomy (GTDB): domain Bacteria; phylum Actinomycetota; class Coriobacteriia; order Coriobacteriales; family Coriobacteriaceae; genus Collinsella. The sequence goes on from CAJJTG010000018.1 coordinate 15,081, forward strand.
TTAAATCTATCCTGCATGGCGGTTTCTTTGGCCTTTTGCTCGGTGGCCTGGGTGCTGCCGCAGGCGCCGGCGTCATGTGGGCGCTTGAGCACTTTGTCGGGGCACTTGGCGGCTCGATTCTGATTACTCTTGGCTACGTTTGCGTTGCGGGTGTCGTCTCGCTTGCTGTTACCTTTGGCCTTGCCGTCGTCCTTAAGATGCCCGAGGTCTCGGCGCTGATTCGTCGCAAGTAGGTGCGCGTGGCCGGTCACGACAACATTCCAACGCTTGCCGAGCAGGTTTCGCGCGTTCCCACGCAGCCCGGCTGCTACCTTTGGAAAGACGCCAAGGGCGATGTCATTTACGTGGGCAAGGCGAAAAACCTGCGCGCCCGTATGCGTCAGTACGTGACGCTGCAGGACGAGCGCCAGAAGATCCCGCTGATGATGCAGCTGGTGGCGAGCTTTGACTATATCGTGGTGGAGACCGAGCACGAGGCGTTGGTGCTCGAGCGCAATTTGATTGGTCAGTACCATCCGTACTTTAACGTCGACCTCAAGGATGACAAGAGCTACCCCTTTATCGCCATTACAAAGGGCGACCTGTATCCCGCTATCAAATACACGCGTGAGCGTCATAAGCCGGGAACGCGCTATTTTGGACCTTATACCGATAGCCGCGCGGCACGTGAGACGATAGATACGCTGCGCAAGGTTATCCCCATCTGCTCCGCATCCTGTGCGGAGTGGCGTCGTTGTCGCCGTATCGTCGAGTCCCACAAGGGCGAGGAAGACATCGTCAATATGATTTGCGCGCAAAACGGGCGCCCCTGCTTTGACTACCATGTCGGGCGCGGCCCGGGTGCGTGTGTCGGCGTGATTTCCCCGGCAGACTATGCCAAGAACGTCAAGCGTGTCGAGCGCTTTTTGTCGGGCCATCGCAAGGATGTCGTCGATGAGCTGACCTCCGAGATGACGGATGCCGCTGAGGCGCTCGACTTTGAGCGCGCGGCACGCGTCAAACGTCGTTTGGAGGTCATCAGGGGTCTGGACGATCGTCAGCAAGTCGTTTTTCCCTCCAGTGTCGATATAGATGTCATCGGTTTCTATCGCGAGGAGACCATCTCCGCCGCTTGCGTCTTCGTCGTTCGCGAGGGCCGAACAGTTCGCACCTGCGAGTTCATTCTCGACAAGGGTCTTGATGTTGACGAGGAAGAGCTCCAGTCGGGCTTTCTTAAGCGCTATTACGACGAGACGGCTGATATTCCAGCTGAGGTCAACCTTTCCGTCGAGCTTGAGGATGTGGAAGCGCTGGGGGAGTGGCTTGCGGGCAAGCGTGAGCGTTCCTGCCATCTCCATAGGCCGCAGCGTGGCGAAAAGCACCGTCTGCTCGATATGGCATCCAAAAATGCGCGCCATGCCCTCATGCGCTACATGATGCGAACGGGGTACGCTGACGACCGCACCAATCAAGCGCTCCTGGAGCTCGAAAGTGCGTTGGCGCTGCCATCGCCGCCGTTGCGTATCGAGTGCTTCGATATCTCTACACTGCATGGCACCTTTACGGTCGCCTCGATGGTGGTGTTTACCAACGGGCGCGCCGACAAGAGTCAGTATCGTCGTTTTAAAATTCAGGCCGAATTGGACGAGGCAAACGACTTCGTGTCGATGTCCGAGGTTTTGGGACGACGTTATGCTCCCGAGCGCATGGCCGACGAGCGCTTTGGCTCGCGCCCCGATTTGCTCGTTGTCGATGGCGGTAAGCCGCAATTGACCGCTGCGATCAAGCAACTTGAGGCTCTTGGGCTCGATATACCAGTTTGTGGCTTGGCAAAGGCCGATGAGGAGGTTTTCGTGCCTTGGGACGAGACTCCCGTCGTGCTGCCGACCGGGTCCGCGTCGCTCTATCTAATTAAACAGGTGCGCGATGAATCGCACCGTTTTGCCATCACGTTCCATCGCGAATTGCGCGATAAAGCCATGACGGTTTCGGTACTCGATGACGTTCCAGGCGTGGGACCCACCAGAAAACGTGCCCTTATGCGCCATTTTGGCTCGATGAAGCGTTTGCGCGCGGCGAGCGAGCAAGAGATCGCGGAAGTTCGAGGCATTCCTGCCGATGTCGCCAAAGCGGTTCACGAGGCGCTCGTTGCATGGAATGCCGAGCGCGCCGAGGCGGCGGCAAAGCAATCCGAAAACTAAACACGCCTCTAAACAACTGATATACATGATTGCGTGATTTTCAATCATTTATTTCACGGCGATTACCAGCCGATTTCGGGTTTAATTAACGCTAAAACGTTTGACTAGCCATGGTGAACAACCCTGCTATCCTGCGGGTTGACGAAGACTGATATCTCACCTCGTCGATACATACTGTCTGGCGAATCGTTTGTCAATGAATTCGGTGAACGGTAGCAAATACCGTTCAAGCGTATGTATGTATCGGTCGCCGAGCGCGGCACCTCAGTTGGGTTCGTCGGTAGGTAAGGTATATATCGTCCGCAAGTTGCGCGGGGGCACGTCTAGGCGCTCCCGGGTAAGATTCTCTATTGATAGGAGAAGACATGGCCATCATCAACAAGGGTATGTCCAGGCGTTCGTTCCTCGGCCTCACCGGCAGCGTCGCTGCTGTCGCAGGGCTTGGTCTCACCGGCTGCGGTGACAGCTCTAGCGACGAGGGTTCCGCTTCCGGTTCCACCGATTCCGCCAACCGTGGCGGCAGCGTGATCACCGCTGGTTCCGCTTACGCTCCGTCCAGCTTCGATCCCGCCAGCACCGGCTCCGCTGTGGGCCTGGGTGCTAACTGGCACGTCGTCGAGGGCCTCTACGGCATCGATTACCACGACTACAGCACCTTCAAAGAGCTCGCCACCGACGATCCCAAGTCTGTGGACGACACCACTTTCGAGGTCACCATCCGCAAGGGCGCCAAGTTCTCCGATGGCACCGAGGTCACCGCTGACGATGTCGTTGCCTCCTACACCGCTTGCGCCGCTTCCGCTACCTATGCTCCGTTCTTCCAGCCCTTCGAGTCCATCGAGGCCAAGGACGCCAGCACCGTGACGGTCAAGACCAAGGTCCCCAACTTCTCCCTGCTCAAGGATCGTCTGGCCATCGTCCGCGTTACCCCGGCCACCCAGACCGAGGAGGATCGCGCCAAGCAGCCGATCGGCTCCGGCCCCTGGATGTACGACTCTATCTCCGATACCGAGATCACCCTGGTTCCCAACCCCGAGTACAACGGTGAGTATGCTGCCGAGGATAAGAAGATCCAGTACAGCATCCTGACCGACCCCACCGCTCGCGTTACCGCTCAGCAGGAGGGCTCCACGCTCGTTATGGAGCTCGTTACCGCTGACGCCGTCGACCAGCTCGAGAGCGCCGGCTGCAAGATCGATAACGTTCAGGGTTTCGGCACCCGCTTCATCATGTTCAACGTCGCCAAGGAGCCTTGGAACAACGTCAAGGTCCGTCAGGCTGTCATGTATGCGCTCGACACCGAGAAGATGGTCAGCAACACCTTCGCCGGCCTTGCCACCGCTGCCAGCTGCTACCTGCCCAAGAGCTTCACCAACTATCATGAGGCTTCCACGGTGTACAAGACCGACGCCAAGAAGGCTAAGAAGCTCATCGAGGAGTCTGGCATCACCCCGGGTGCCATCACCCTGCGCACCACCGACAACGAGCAGATTAAGGGCATGGCCGCCCAGGTCAAGAACGACCTCGACGCTCTCGGCTTCGATGTGACCATCCAGACCGATACCTCGCCGGCCACCTACGCTGCCATCGACGGCGGCGAGGCCTACGATATCCTCCTTGCCCCTGGCGATCCTTCCTGCTTCGGCGCCGACCCCGACCTGCTGCTCAACTGGTGGTACGGCGACAACGTCTGGATGCAGACCCGTTGCCCGTGGAAGGAGTCCGCTGAGTGGCAGAAGCTCCACGGTCTCATGGACGAGGCTCTTGCCGCCGAGGGCGACGAGCAGCAGAAGAAGTGGAACGAGTGCTTCGACATCATTGCCGACAACGCCGTTCTGTACCCCGTTGTCCACGTCAAGACCGTCTCCGCTTCCTGGGACGATCCGTCCACTGCGCCCAACGGCGAGGCCCTCGATGGCTTCAAGGGCATCGGCACGACGAGCATGTCCTTCAGGGGCGTTGCGACCGTCAAGGCGTAAGACTCGCTTGAGTCTGTATGCAGGATGTCGGTCGTTGGGACCGTATCCTCATAGTTGAAACAAAGACCCGGGCGACCTCGATGTCGCTCGGGTCTTGTAATGAGTATCCGTACTCATATACCAGTTGGTCCTACCGACAAAAGAAAGGGGAGAGAACGTGAACAACTTGCTACGTTTGATTGGAAGGCGTCTTGTGGCGCTGCCGATCATGGCATTGGGCGTCACCGTCCTGGTGTTCTTCCTTATGTCGTTCTCCAAGACCGACCCCGCCTACACGGCGTTGGGTGACGGTGCCTCGCCCGAGGCGGTTGCCGAGTACCATGAGAAGTATGGTCTGGACGACCCCTGGCCCGTGCGCTACGTGCGCTATATGGGCGATTTGATCCATGGCGACATGGGCACCTATGGTGCTGCTCGCAACTCCGTTGCCAAGCGCATCTCCACGGCCCTGCCCGTCACGATGCAGCTGACCTTCATCGGCCTTGCCATCGGTGCGGTCGTTTCGTTTTTGCTCGGCGTCATCGCGGCACTGTATCGCGACAAATGGCCGGACCAAGTGATCCGCGTCTTTTCCATCGCCGGCTTGGCAACCCCGTCGTTCTGGCTTGCCGTTCTGTTGATCCTGCTGTTCTCTTCCTACCTTAAGGTGCTCCCGGCATCGGGTGCTCTGCCTCACTTCACCACGAATCCGGCTGGTTATCTGGGCCGCATGATTATGCCCGCCATCGCCTTGGCATTTCCGCTGACGGGCCAGATGACTCGTATCGTGCGTACCGCCATGGTCGAGGAGCTCGACAAGGACTATGTCCGTATGGCTCGCGGTGCCGGCGTTCCCGAGAAGGTCGTCGTCGGTATCAACGTCCTTCGCAATGCGCTGATCACCCCGGTCACCACCCTCGGCCTTAAGATCGGTTACCTCATGGGCGGCGCCGTCGTCATCGAGGTTATCTTCAACCTCCCCGGCATGGGCACCGCGATTCTGCAGGGCGTTCAGGGCAACGAGGCGAACCTGGTTCAGGGCGTCGTTATCGTCGTTGCTCTTGCCTTCATCATCATCAACATCGTGGTTGACATGCTCTACCTGCTCATCAACCCGCGCATCAGGACGGTGTAGATTATGGTAAAGATTCGAGAGAAGCAAACCGAGCAGCTCGAGAAGGCTGCCTCCAAGGGGCTCAAGCTCGGTGGCTGGAAGAAGATGACGCTGTCTTCTAAGATTGCCGCCGTCGTGCTGGCGCTGGTCGCCCTGACTGCGATTCTGGCGCCCCTTCTTGCCCCCTATAGCCCGGTCGAGATCTTTACGGCTCGCCAGGCTCCCGGCAACGGATTTATCTTCGGTACCGACGATAAGGGTCGCGATATTCTGTCGCGTATGCTCTACGGTGGTCGTTACTCGCTGATTATCGGCTTTGGCGCCACTGCCATGGCTCTGGTCTGCGGCTCGGTCGTGGGCGCCCTTGCAGCGGTTTCGCGCAAGGCCGTCTCCGAGACGATCATGCGTATCTTGGACATCATCATGTCCATCCCGGGCATCGCCCTCGCGGCCGTCTTCGTCTCCATCCTGGGCAACTCCGTGCCGTCGATCATCTTCGCCATCGGCTTTATGTACACTCCGCAGATTGCCCGTATCGTGCGCGCCAACATCGTGTCCGAGTACGGCGAGGACTATGTCCGCGCGGTCATCGTTTCCGGCGCCAAGGCTCCGTGGATTTTGATCAAGCATGTTCTGCGTAACTGCATCGCCCCGATCATGGTCTTCACCGTTACCCTGGTCGCCGACGCCATCATCTTCGAGGCTTCGCTGACCTTCATCGGCGCTGGTATCCAGGAGCCCACCGCTACCTGGGGCAACATCCTAGCCGACGCCCGCGGCGGCGTGCTCGCCGGCCGTTGGTGGCAGGCGCTGTTCCCGGGCCTGGCCATCATGATCACCTGCCTGGCGCTCAACATCCTCTCCGAGGGCATTACCGACGCCATGGCCGCTGCTCCCTCCGCCGCCCTGGATCCGACCGATTCCTCCAAGCGCCGCGAGGCCGACCTGCTGGTCTCCGACCCCGTTCGCGCCTACAAGGAGCAGGCCCAGTCCCTCTCCGCTCGCCTTGGAGCCCTGCGCGATGTCGAGCTCAAGCGTGACGATCGCCATGTGCCCGACGAGTCTGTCGAACCGATCCTTTCGGTCCGTGACTTCTGCATCCAGTTTGAGCACCACGGCGATATCAACGTCGTCGACCATGTCAACTTTGACGTCCGTCCTGGCCAGACTATGGGCCTGGTGGGCGAGTCCGGTTGCGGTAAGTCCATCACCACGCTGGCCATCATGGGCCTGACCGACGATGACGAATATCTTTCCGGCGAGGTCCTCTGGGAGGGCCGTGACCTGCTCAAGATGAGCAAGAAGGAGTGGTTCGGCCTGCGCGGTACCGATATCGCCATGGTCTATCAGGACGCCCTGTCCTCGCTCAACCCCTCCATGCTCATCTCTGCCCAGATGAAGCAGCTCACCAAGCGCGGCGGCACCCGTAGCGCCGAGGAGCTCCTGGAGCTCGTGGGCCTCGACCCCAAGCGTACGCTCGAGAGCTATCCGCACGAGCTTTCCGGTGGTCAGCGTCAGCGCGTTCTGATTGCTATGGCCCTTACCCGCGACCCCAAGCTGGTCATCTGCGACGAGCCCACGACCGCCCTGGACGTTACCGTCCAGAAGCAGGTCATCAAGCTGCTCAACGATCTTCAGGCCAAGCTCGGCTTTGCCATGATCTTCGTCTCGCATGACCTGGCGCTGGTCGCCGAGGTCGCCCATAACATCACGGTGATGTACGCCGGTCAGGTTATCGAGCAGGCGCCCACCAAGGAGCTGCTCACCAACCCGATCCACGAGTACACCCGCGGTCTTCTGGGTTCCGTCCTGTCCATCGAGAGCGGTTCGGGCCGCCTGCACCAGGTGCCCGGCGCCGTTCCGAGCCCGCGCGATTTCCCCAAGGGCGATCGCTTCGCGCCCCGCTCGAGCCATCCGCGTATTGGCCTGGACACCCGTCCGGTCTTCAAGCGCGTGCCCGGCACCGAGCACTTCTATTCCGAGCTCCCCGACGAGGTGCTCAAGGCAAATGGTTTGACCCCTCACGCGGAGGTGATGTAGATGAGCGAGACCGCAGTCAACGGCGTCGAGCCGATCATCTTCCTTGATGACGTCCACGTCACCTTTAGGACCCGTACCGGCTCGATTCTGCACCCTAACCTGGTTCACGCCGTCCAGGGTGTAACGATTAGGCTCATGCCCGGTCAGACGATCGGCATCGTCGGCGAGTCCGGTTGCGGTAAGTCCACCACCGCCAACGTCATGTGCGGCCTGCAGGCCCCCACGAGCGGCAAGGTCTACTTTAAGGGCAAGGACGTTACCAAACGTACCGCCGAGGACCGTCGCCACATGGGTCGCGTCATCTCGGTCGTGTTCCAGAACCCGGCCACGGCACTCAACCCCCGCATGGTCGTTCGCGAGCAACTGCTCGACCCCATGCGCGTCCACAACCTGGGTACCGAGGCCGAGCAGGAGAAGCGCGTCAAGGAGCTCTTGGAGCTCACCGGTCTGCCCAGCTCCGCCGCCGAGGTTCTTCCCGGCCAGCTTTCGGGCGGCCAGCGCCAGCGCGTCGCAATTGCCCGTGCCCTGTCGCTGAACCCCGATGCCATCATCGCCGACGAGCCAACCTCGGCTCTGGACGTTTCGGTCCGCGCGCAGATTCTGAACCTGTTGACCGACCTTAAGAAGGAGCTCGGCCTGGCCATGGTGTTCATCAGCCATGACATCCAGACGGTCCGCTATATCTCTGACGACATCATCGTTATGAATGGCGGCAAGATCGTCGAGCAGGGCGAGGCCAAGCAGGTCTTCCAGCACCCCCAGGACCCCTACACCAAGATGCTGCTCGGCGCTGCGCCGTCGCTGCTGCATCCCAAGCTCGGCGAGTAGCCTCGCTTTCCCTCCCGTGCGCCCGGTTCCCTTGCCGGGCGCACCTCCGTTGCGATTTCGAAAGGTTGGGTTCACGAGCCATGCCAAGTGCTCAGGAGCTACAACATCAATTTGGTGAATATCGAGGCGCCATGCCCCGTCCATCAGATTTCGATCTCTTTTGGAAGGATCGCATGGCCGAGGCCGACGCAGTCGGGCTTGACTATGCGATCGAGACGGCATCGGTCACAGATGCCGTGACCTGCCAGCTTTTCGACCTCTGGTATACCGGCATGTGTGGCGCTCGCCTGCATGCCAAGTACCTTAAACCCGTCTCGGACGAGCCCGTGCCATTGGTACTTCAGTTCCATGGGTATCCGGGTGCAAGCCGCAGCTGGTTTGAGCAGGCGTCGTTTGCGGGCATGGGCATGGCACTCATCGCCCTCGACTGCCCCGGTCAAGGAGGTCCCTCCGAGGACATTGGTGGATTTGAGGGCACAACGGTCGCGGGCCATATCGTCGCCGGTATCGACGGCGACCCGGCCAACCTCTACTATGTCCGCTTGCACCAAGATATTCGCATCCTGTGTCGCATCGTTCGCGAGCTCGAGGGCATCAATCTTGCCCGTGTGTTTGTGAACGGCGCGTCGCAGGGCGGCGGTTTGGGCATTGCGACCTGTGCACTTAACAGCGAGCTTATCAATCGCGCCGCCATCCTCTATCCCTTCCTGTCGGATTTCCGCCTGGTCTGGGATTTGGATGCCGACGACATTGCCTACGAGGGCCTGCGCTATTGGTCTCGCTGGTTTGACGAGGACTCGACTCGTATCGACGAAGCCTATGCCAAGCTGGCGTACTTCGATTCCAAGAACTTTGCCCCTATGGTCAAATGCCCCGTGCTGTTTGGCACCGGCACAGCCGATACCGTCTGTCCTCCAGCGACGCAGTTTGCGGTCTATAACAACCTGACCTGTGAAAAGCGTCATGAGTTCTTTGAAGGCTTTGGCCACGAGGAGATTCAGGATTTTGACGATCTGATCATTCCGTTTTTCTGCAAGGGAGGGGAGGCTCATGTCTAAGTGCGAGAGCAATGTCGGCGAGCTGATTGTCCCCGACCTTGTGGGGATTCCCGGGACGGTTTCGTCAAGGCTCTCTGAATATCGGGACTGGCACGGTGATGTTCAGGCAGATGTTTCTGATTTGGAGACATGTGCTATGGATCTTGAGATTCAAGGCCTGGCCATTACGGCGATCGATTTCGCCAATCCGTATGCCCGCTACTCCGAGGTTTCCTTTGAGCTTGGTGGCGATGTGGTCCACGCACGTTTGATCGAGCCTGCCGGTCGCGCCCGAGCATCCGAGCTTGTGCCGCTATGTCTGATGTTTCACGACATCGACCGACCCGTGCGGGGATGGCATCACATGACGAGGTTTGCGGCCATGGGATATGCCGTGCTTGCGCTGGACGATGAGGCGATTGGACCCAGCGATCTGCGGCAGGGGATTACCTCGCCTGCTTTTGTCAGGCGCGTCCGTTGGGGCTGCGCGTTGGCGGAGGTCGCGCGCAATCTTGATGGCATGGACCCCGACCGCATCTTTGCATGGGGCGAGGGTCTTGGCGGCGGAGTCGCGCTGGCGGTTTCTGCTCTGGACGAGCGGGGCCTCGCCCGCACGGCGGTTGCCAATCCGCTTCCTGGCGGCCTCGAGGTGCTGTCGTCTCGGGTGCGCGGATCGGTGCTCATGGGCACATCGCTTATGGATACCGTGAGCGATCCCAAGGATCAGTTTGCCGTATTCAACGGTCTTGAGTGTGACCGGAGGCATATCATCTATGCAAAATACGCTCACGAGCGCATCAATGCGTTCGAAAACGAAGTCGTAGACTTTTTTAACCAAACGTTCCACTCGTGTTCTTTGGCCTAGACGGCCTGGACACTGCCAACAAGAGTGGGTGGCATAGGGCCGCCCGCCAGACAACTAAGGAGATTCTTGTGGCAACTCAGAAATTCACCGGCGTTATCCCTCCCGTCGTTGTTCCCGATACCGAAGATCACCAGCTCGATGTTGCCTCCTTTGAGCGCAGCATCAACCGCATGATCGATGCCGGCGTCGATGGCCTGTTCTTCTTGGGCTCTTCGGGTGAGGTCGTTTTCTCCACCGACGAGCGTCGTCGCCAGATCATCGCCGAGGCCGTCCGCATCGTCGACCACCGCGTGCCTGTTCTGGTCGGCATCATCGATACCGAGACCGAGCGCATGATTGAGCACGGCAAGGTCGCTCAGGAGCTGGGCGCCGATGCCCTCGTCGCCACCTGCCCGTTCTATGCCCTGCAGGGCATGACCGAGGTCGAGGAGCACTTCCGCATCCTGCACGAGGAGCTTGACCTGCCCATCTTTGCCTATGACATTCCCGTCTGCGTTCACACCAAGCTCCCCTGGAAGCTCCTTGCCAAGCTCGGCGCCGAGGGCGTCCTTGCTGGCGTCAAGGATTCCTCGGGTGATGACATCTCGTTCCGCTACCTCGTTCAGGAGAACGAGAAGAACGGCCATCCGATGAGCATCCTCACCGGCCACGAGGTTGTTGTCGACGGTGCTTACCTCGGTGGCGCCGACGGCTCTGTCCCGGGTCTCGCCAACGTTGAGCCCGAGGGCTACGTTCGTCAGTGGAAGGCCGCTCAGGCTGGTGACTGGGCTACCGTCAAGGCCGAGCAGGATCGCCTCAATGAGATTTCGCACATCTGGGATGTCACCTCGGGCGTCCAGGGCTATGCCGGTGGCGTCGGCGCCTTCAAGACCGCTATGAACCTCATGGGTATCTTCGACAGCCCGACCATGCCGCGCCCGGTGAAGGCCATGACCGGCGAGAACGTCGAGGCTATTAGGAAGGTCCTCCAGGACAACGGCCTCCTGTAAAGCTTTCCCAGGCACCCGACCTCGCCGTTCAACCGTGTGGCCATGACTATTAGGTCAATGGCCACACGGTTTCTCGGCGATCTTGGGCACCAGGAAAACCTTTACTGCGCTGTGACGGCTAGCCTGACGGCGCATTTCCTATAGTTGTTTTTTATCTCCGAAGGAGAGCGACATGGAGAACAAGTACGTCTGTTCTGTCGATATCGGCGGAACTAAGATCGCGACTGCCATCATGGAGTACCCGGCTGACGGTAGTGTGCCCCATCCCGTTTTTGAGGCCGAGGTTCCCACCGAGGCCCAAGAGGGCGGCGAGGCCGTCTTCCAGCGTATCGAGGCGTCCATCAAGGCTGCTCTCGAGGCGAATCCCGATGTCGAGGTCCTTGGCGTCGGTATCGGTGCCGCCGGCGTCGTCGATCCCAAGACGGGCGCCATCGCGTATGCCAATGAGATCATGCCCGGCTGGTCCGGCGTTCAGTTGGGGCCGCGTCTGCGCGAGGATCTCGGTCTTCCCGTTGCCGTTGTAGGCGACGTGCAGGCTCATGCTCTGGGCGAGGCCCACTGGGGCGTCGGCAAGGGCAAGTTCTCCGTCTTGTGTCTTGGCATCGGTACGGGCATCGGCGGCGCATATGTCGAGAACGGGCGCGTGATGCAGGGCTTCCATGGTGCTGCTGGCCATATGGGCCACATCGAGTGCTCGGCTGCCGCCGGCATTCCCTGCGCCTGCGGGCGTTCCGGCCATCTGGAGTCGGTTGCTTCGGGCACTTCCATTGGTCGTATGTACGATGAGCGCTTTGGCCGTGTCGACCCCAGCCGTCCTTCGGTCGGTCGCGATGTGAACGACCTGTGCCGTGCAGGCGACGCAAAGGCGACCGAGGTCATCCATGATGCCGGCTTTGCGTTGGGTGCCAGCTTGGGCTCGCTCGCTAACATCCTGGACCCTGAGGTCATCGTGCTTTCGGGCGGCGTGATTCACCAAGGTCCCGATTGGCGTTCGCAGACGTGGAAGGATTCGGTGCACGAGGGCTATGCCAGCCAGGCGCTCGATCCGCTTCAGGACACGCCGATCCTCATCGGTTCTCTGGAGGGCGATGCTCCGCTCATCGGTGCCGCTGAGCATCTTCTTGCCTCGTTGAAGTAAACGTATCTGCTGTAGGAGCCTCCCGAGACAACACGCCTCGGGAGGCTGTTCTGAGAAAGGTTGCAGCCTTATGACCGTCGATCCTTTGATTCAATCCCTGAAGGGCAAGCTCGTCGTGAGCGTTCAGGCGTATATGGGCGAGCCGCTTCGTACGCCCGAGACCATGGCTCAAATGTCTCGCGCTTGCGAGCTTGGCGGCGCCGCCGCCATTCGCTGTCAGGGCCTTGCCGACATTGCCGCCATTAAGGGTCGCTGTGAGGTTCCTGTTATCGGCCTGTGGAAGGATGGGCACGAGGGCGTTTACATCACGCCGACGCTGCGTCACGCTCGCGCCTGCGTTGCCGCGGGTGCCGATATCGTGGCGATCGATGCCACCGATCGTCCGCGTCCCGATGGCAAGACCGTCGAGGACACCTTCCGTCCGCTGCACGAGGAGGGTGTGCTCCTGATGGCGGATTGTGCCACCATCGAGGACATTCGTCGTGCGGTTGATATGGGCTTCGACCTTGTATCCACCACGCTTTCTCATGGTGTCGCCGCCATCGACTGCACCATGGCCGATGGCCCCGATCTTCCGCTTCTGCGTCAGGCGACCGAGGAATTCCCCGGTCTTCCCATCATCTGCGAGGGCCGTGTGCACACGCCCGAGGAGGCTCGCGCCGCGATCGATGCTGGCGGTTGGGCCGTTGTCGTCGGCACTGCCATCACGCATCCCACGAGTATTACAAGTTGGTTCAAGGCTGCGCTTGAGGCGTAAGACAGGCCTCGTATCCGCTCGGGGCGGTATACTCAATAAAGGCAATTGACCGCGCGGGATCCGGGTTGCTGGGTCCCGCGCTTGTTTTCGGGAGGCAGCACATGCAAAAGGGAGATGCCATGGATGCGGCGGAGCGCTCGGAGCGCATCCCCGATATCGTCATCATCACCGGAATGTCCGGATCGGGCCGCACGCAGGCCATGCACGTGTTCGAGGACATGGGCTATTTTTGCATCGATAACCTGCCTCCGCGTCTGATCGCCCAGCTTGCCGAGCTCGTCGGCATCAATACGGGCGTGGGCAGGCATCTCGCCGTCACCTGCGATTTGCGTAGCCAGGGCTTGTTCGATGAGCTGCTCGATGCAGTCGCCGCGCTCGAAGAGCGAGAGATGAGCTGCGACATCGTGTTCCTGGAGGCTTCTGACGAGGTACTGATTCGTCGCTACAGCGAAAATCGCCGCCGTCATCCCATTGCCAAGCCGGGGGAGACTACGGCCGATGCGATTCAGCGCGAGCGCCTGCAGCTGCAGGGTGTGCGCGATCGAGCCGATATGATCATCGACACGAGCCGCCTACGCACCTCTGCGCTGCGCAACAAATTGCGCATGGCGTTCTCCGAGTTGTCCGACCAGCAGCTCATGGACGTTCACGTGTTCTCGTTTGGCTTTAAGCACGGTATGCCCGTCGAGGCGGACATTATGATCGACGTTCGCTTCCTGCCCAATCCGTTCTACGATCCCGAGATGCGCACCATGACCGGTCTCGATAAGAAAGTCTCCGACTTTGTTCTGGACCATCCCAAGACGCAGGAGTTCTGGAAGGCCTGGACGCAGCTGCTCGATACGGTCATGCCCGGTTATATCGCAGAGGGCAAGCCGCAGCTTTCTATTGCCATCGGTTGCACGGGCGGTCAGCACCGCAGCGTTGCCATCGCCGAGGCCACGGCCCGTTACCTGGAAGGCGCCCAGTATCACGTGAGCATCTCCCACCGCGACCTGTCGCGCGCCAACACGAAGGCATAGGCCTGCATGTCGTTTACCGCTGAGGTGCGCGACGAGCTTGCGCGCTGCGAACCCGAATGTGAATACTGCGATTTGTCGACGCTTGCCGCCCTGACGCGTGTGAGCGGTACGCTTTCGTTGGCCGGCTCCGGGCGGTATCGTTTGACGGTCGCGACCGAGACGGGAGCCGTCGCGCGCACGATGATCACGCTGACGCATCGCATCCTTAAGCTCAAAACGGAATTCACCGTTCGTAAATCGGTCTTGCATAAGGTCCGTAACTATCTCATTACCCTGCCCGATCAACCCGACCTGGACAAGGCTCTGGTGCTGCTGGGCATTCTAGACCGCAGGGGAGGGCTCGTTGCTGGTGTTCCCCGACACATCGTTGCCCGTCCCTGCTGCAGGCTTGCCTACATCCGCGGCGCGCTCATCGCGGGCGGCTTCGTGGCCGATCCACGCGGCGATTTTCATTTGGAGATCGCGGTGCAGGGCGAGCAATATGCCAAGGGGCTTTGCGACCTGTTGGGGCAGATTGGGGTCCATGCTCGTGTTAATGCGCGGCGGGGGTCATATGCCGTGTACATTAAGAGCGCCGAGGAAATCGAGCATTTATTAAAGCTGATTGGTGCCAAGCGCAGCGTTGCCGAGATTGAGGAGGCGCGCGCGGTCAAGTTGGTTAAGAACGATGTGAACCGTCGCGTGAACGCCGAGCTCGCCAACCAGACCAGAAGCGCCGGTGCTGCCCAACATCAGCTTGCGCTTATCGATGAGCTCGAGCAGCGCGGCCTTCGCGATGCGCTTCCGGATGCCTTGGCGGTCTTTTGCGACCTGCGCGAGCGCTATCCCGATCTGTCGCTGCGTGATTTAGGGGAGATGGCTGACCCTCCCTTGTCGAAGTCGGCCCTCTACCATCGAGTTTTGAGGCTTGAAAAGCTCATTGAAGCAAACGGGTAGTTTAAAGTATCGACTTATATACGGATTTAGCTGCTATTTTATTCTTTAAAACGTTTTAACGTAAATTTGATTTTCAATTTCGAGCATTCTCGTGAAATTCAAGTCAAAAAAAAGGTATATTAGGCGAGTGGTTAGTTTGTGGGCCTCAACGGCGGGCGCTGTAGCTTGCGGGGGCCTTACGAAAGGAGACACAATGGCAGTAAAGGTTGCTATTAACGGCTTCGGTCGCATCGGTCGTCTGGCTTTCCGTCAGATGTTCGGTCATGAGGGCTCCGAGATCGTCGCTATCAACGACCTCACCTCTCCCGATATGCTCGCTTACCTGCTGAAGTACGACTCCACGCAGGGCAACTACGCTCGCGATCACGAGGTCGTTGCTGGCGAGGATTCCATCACCGTTGACGGCAAGGAGATCAAGATCTACAAGGAGGCCGACGCCAACAACCTGCCTTGGGGCGACCTCGACGTCGACGTCGTTCTCGAGTGCACCGGCTTCTACACCAGCAAGGCTAAGGCTCAGGCCCACATCAACGCTGGCGCCAAGAAGGTCGTCATCTCCGCTCCGGCCGGCAGCGATCTGCCCACCATCGTGTACAACGTCAACCACGAGACGCTGACCGCTGAGGACAACATCATCTCCGCTGCTTCCTGCACCACCAACTGCCTCGCCCCGATGGCCAAGGGTCTGAACGACTTCGCTCCCATCGTGTCCGGCATCATGACCACCATTCACGCCTGGACCGGCGACCAGATGCCGCTCGACGGCCCGCAGCGCAAGGGCAACAAGCGTCGTAGCCGCGCCTGCGCCGTCAACATCGTCCCCAACACCACCGGTGCTGCCAAGGCTATCGGCCTGGTTCTCCCCGAGCTCAACGGTAAGCTCATCGGTGCCGCCCAGCGCGTCCCGACGCCGACCGGCTCCATCACCAACCTCTACGCTGTCGTTGACAAGAAGGTCACCGTCGACGAGGTCAACGCCGCTATGAAGGCCTACGCTTCCACCATCTCCGAGACCTTCGGTTACAACGAGGACGACATCGTCTCCACCGACATCATCGGCGAGACCCACGGCTCCATCTTCGACGCCACTCAGACCATGTGCTCTGACCTCGGCAACGGCCAGACCCTCGTTCAGGTCACCTCTTGGTACGACAACGAGAACTCCTACACCTCTCAGATGGTCCGCACCATCAAGTACTTCGAGAAGTTCGTTGCTTAATTTAGCTTTTAGCGAATAGCTCGTTGAGCGTCTAAAGAAGGGCGCGGCCTCATAGGGCTTACACCCTAGGGTCGCGCCCTTTTTATAGGAAATCGTCTGCCGTAATGGGAGGCAGACACGTACGAAAGGTAGAAGCAAACATGGCCTTTACCAAGAAGACCGTCCGCGACATCGATGTCGACGGCAAGCGCGTTCTCGTCCGCGTTGACTTCAACGTGCCTATCAAGGATGGCGTCGTTGGCGATACCACCCGCATCAAGGCCGCCCTGCCCACCATCAACTACCTCGTTGAGCACAACGCTCGCGTCATCCTCATGAGCCACCTTGGCCGTCCCGATGGCACCGGCTTCCAGCCCGAGCTGTCCCTCGAGCCCGTCGCCAAGAAGCTCGCTGAGCTCTCTGGTCTCGATGTTGCCTTTGTCGCCGACACCTACGGCGAGAAGGCTGCTGAGGCTGTTGCCGCCGTCGAGCCGGGCAAGGTCCTCGTTCTCGAGAACGTCCGTTTTGACAAGCGTGAGAAGAAGAACGATCCCGAGATCGCCAAGAAGCTCGCTTCCTATGGTGACGTCTTCGTTCTCGATGCCTTCGGCACCGCTCACCGCGCCCAGGGTTCCGTCGTGGGCCCCGCCGCTTACCTGCCTGCCGTCGCCGGCTTCCTGCTCGAGAAGGAGGTCGACACGCTGACCGGCATCTTCGCCGAGCCCGAGCGCCCCTTCGTCGCTATCGTCGGCGGTTCCAAGGTTTCCTCCAAGATCGGCGTTCTCGATCACCTCATCGACTCCGCTGATACCCTGATCATCGGTGGCGGCATGGCCTACACCTTCTTCCTGGCTCAGGGTCTGACCGTCGGTCAGTCCCTCAAGGAAGAGGACTGGGTCGAGCGCGCCGGCGAGATGCTCAAGAAGGCCGAGGAGAAGGGCGTCAAGATCCTGCTCCCCATCGACAACCGCGTTGCCGATCACTTTGGCGAGGACGCTGTCCCCGAGGTTGTCGCTTCCGACGCTATCCCCGACGATCGTGAGGGCATGGACATCGGCCCCAAGACCGAGGAGCTCTACGCCGAGGCCGTCAAGGGCGCCAAGACCGTGTTCTGGAACGGCCCCATGGGCGTCTTCGAGTTCGACAACTTCGCTCACGGCACCCAGGCTATCGCCGAGGCCGTCGCCGAGGCCGACTGCACCTCGATCATCGGCGGTGGTGACTCTGTCGCGGCTGTCAACAAGTTCAACCTGGCCGACAAGATGAGCTGGATCTCCACCGGTGGTGGCGCTTCCATGGAGCTCGTCGAGGGTAAGGCCCTGCCCGGAGTGGAGGCGCTTCTCGATGCCTAATCGCACCCTTCTTATCGCTGGTAACTGGAAGATGAACAACGACGTCGCCGAGGCCGCCAAGCTCGCCGACGAGCTGGCTCAGGCTCTGCCCGAGGTTCCGGCTGGCGTCGAGGTGCTCGTCTGCCCTCCGACCATTGACATCACCACGGTTCATGACCGTATTCAGGCTGCCCCCATCGCCCTCGGTGCTCAGAACGTGTACTGGGAGGCCAAGGGTGCCTTCACCGGTGAGTCCTCTTGCGACATGCTCAAGTCCGCTGGCTGCACCTACTGCATCATCGGTCACTCCGAGCGTCGCGACTACTTCCACGAGACCGACGAGGATCAGAACAAGAAGGCCAAGGCCCTCGTTGCCGCCGGTCTTGTTCCCGTCTTCTGCTGCGGCGAGTCCCTCGAGGTCCGCGAGGCTGGCACCTATGTCGAGCACGTCGTGAACCAGGTCAAGGCTGGCCTTGCTGGTCTTGAGATCACCTGCCCCAAGCAGGTCGTCGTCGCCTACGAGCCCATCTGGGCTATCGGCACCGGCAAGACCGCTACCGCCGAGGACGCTCAGGAGGTCTGCGGCGCTATCCGTGAGACCCTCAAGGAGATGTTCGGCGAGGAGCTCGCCGACGGTATCCGCGTCCTGTACGGTGGTTCCGCTAAGCCCGGCAACATTGCCGAGCTCGTCGCCAAGCCTGACGTTGACGGCGCCCTCGTGGGCGGCGCTTCGCTCAAGGCTGCCGACTTCGCCTCTATGGTCGTCAAGGCAGGCGAGTAGGACATATGGCACAGCGTCATCTTCCTGCACTCCTGATCATCATGGATGGCTGCGGCCTTGCTCCGGCTGATGGCGAGAACGCCGTCGCCGCTGCCAAGACGCCCTTCCTTGATAGCCTGTACGAGAAGTATCCTCACACCACGCTCGGTGCTTCGGGCGAGGACGTGGGCCTTCCCGACGGCCAGATGGGCAACTCCGAGGTGGGTCACCTCAACATCGGTGCCGGCCGCATCGTGTTCCAGGAGCTTTCGCGCATCAACAACGCCATCAAGGACGGCTCCATCGCCAAGAACGAGGTCTTCGTCAAGGCTATGGACGACGTCAAGGCCGAAGGCAAGACCCTGCACCTCATGGGCCTTATGAGCCCTGGCGGTGTTCATTCTCACATGAACCACGTCGAGGCTCTGGTCAAGATGGCTGCCCAGCATGGCGTCAAGACCGTTCGCGTCCACGCCTTCATGGATGGCCGCGACGTCGACCCGCAGTCCGGTGCCGGCTACATGAGCGAGTTCTGCGCTTTCCTGGCTAAGATCTCCGAGGAGACCGGTTGCGACGCTCGCGTTGCCACCGTTTCGGGCCGCTATTGGGCCATGGACCGCGACAACCGCTGGGAGCGCATCCAGCGTGCCTACGACGTCATGGTCAACGCGTCCGATGCCGATACCGACCCCGTTGCCGGTATCAAGGCCTACTACGAGAAGGATCCGCGCGGCGACGAGTTCGTCGAGCCCTTCGCTGCCCACAACGAGGGCATTCACGAGGGCGACGCGGCCATCTTCTTCAACTTCCGTCCCGACCGCGCTCGTCAGATGACTCGCGTGTTCACGGACAAGGAGTTCGACGGCTTTGAGCGCGAGCAGATTAAGCTTTCGCACTTTGTGACGATGACCGAGTACGATCCGACGTTTGACGTCGAGGTCGCCTTCCCCAAGACATTCCCCGAGAACGTTCTGGCCGACGTTATCGCCGCCAATGGCCTGAAGCAGCTGCACACCGCCGAGACCGAGAAGTACGCCCATGTGACGTTCTTCCTCAACGGCGGCATCGAGGAGCCCAAGGAGGGCGAGGAGCGCGTGCTCGTCGCTTCCCCCAAGGTTGCTACCTACGATCTGCAGCCCGAGATGAGCGCTCCCGAGGTTACCGAGAAGCTCGTCGCCGCTATTAACGAGGATCGCGCTGATTTCTACATCGTGAACTTCGCGAACTGCGACATGGTTGGTCACACCGGCGTGTTCGACGCCGCCGTTAAGGCCGTCGAGGCTGTTGACGATGCTCTGTCCAAGGTTGTCCCGGCGATTCTCGCCAAGGGCGGCTTTGCGCTGATTACCGCCGACCATGGCAACGCCGATCACATGTTTGACGTTGCTTCCGACGGTTCCAAGCATCCGTTTACGGCTCACACCACCAACCGCGTGCCGTTCATCATCGTTGATGATAAGGCCAAGCTCACCGGTATCGAGGACGGCCGTCTTTCCGATATCGCTCCGACCATGCTCACCATGGCTGGTATTGAGCCTTCCGCCGAGATGACGGGTCGCGTGCTCGCCACCGAGGCCTAATAGAAAACAAATACCGTTTTCTAGTAAGGGGGTTGTCCACAACCGGACGACCCCCTTTTTTGGTATTTCTGCCATTTCTACCCCGTCCCTAAATGGCAGGTGGGGGAGTGTTGGAGGTTGTGGTACAGTACTGGAGTTTGAATTGTTCTATTAAGGAGCTTATCTATGGGTCCGTTTCAGATTCTTCTGTTTGTCGTTTGGGCTGTTTCTGCCGTGGCGCTGACGATTCTCGTTCTGATGCATTCCGGTAAGGGCACCGGCGTTTCGGATATGATCGCTAGCTCGCTGTATAACTCCAGCTCTGCCACGGGCGTCATGGAGCAGAACCTCGATCGCCTGACGGTAATTATGGCCGTCGTTTTTGCCGTGTGTGTCGTTCTGTGCATGTTTTTCTTCCCGCAGGGCATCGTCGGCTACTAAGCATCGGCGTATATACGTTTGTAAGGGGTCCCGCATGTGCGGGGCCCTTTTTGTTTACAGACTTGTAACAGAGCCAAAATATCCCCACATACTTCGCCCAACTAAAGAAATTCTCGACCGTTAACCGGAATCAGCGCCAAATTGTGCATAAAATGCGCTACTGTATTGCAAAACGTTGGCCCGCATTGCATAACCAGCCATAACGGCGGACCGCGTTTGAATGGTTCGAATGGGCTGTCTCGACGTTGCCCGGCCGAATTCACTTTGTCCTATCTCATAAGGAGGATGGCATGGCTGATTCTATGTTCCACCAGCCCGTTATGGGTCGTCGCGCCTTTGTTGGCGGCACCCTCGCTGCGAGCTCCATGGCTTTTCTTGCCGCGTGCGGCAAGAAGGGCGGCGACGCTTCCGGATCTGACTCCGGTTCGACGCTGAACTTCTACATCAACAACCCGGTCTGCATCGACCCCTACAACGTCCAGGAGGATCAGGG
This sequence comes from uncultured Collinsella sp., assembly GCA_905194675.1. GTDB lineage: Bacteria > Actinomycetota > Coriobacteriia > Coriobacteriales > Coriobacteriaceae > Collinsella. Next base: position 35,727 of record CAJJTG010000018.1, read on the forward strand.
CACTCAGGTCGAGTACCAGCTCTTCGACGCTCTGACGGAGTACGACCCCGAGAAGGGCGAGATCGTTCCGCTGGCTTGCGAGTCCTTTGAGGCTAACGACGACGCCACCGAGTTCACCTTCAAGATCAAGAAGGCCAAGTTCCACAACGGTGACGACGTTACTTCCAAGTCCTTCAAGCTCGGTTGGGAGCGCCTGGTCAACACCAAGTCGGCCATCGCTACCGAGTATGGTCCTTCCGAGGTCTCCTACCACCTTTCCATGGTCGAGGGCTATGACGATCTGCTTGCCGGCAACGCTACCGAGCTCAGCGGTGTTACTTGCCCCGACGATGAGACCCTCGTCGTCAAGCTGTCTTCCGCTTACGCCGACTTCCCCTTCGTCGCCTCTCACCCGGCTCTGTCCCCGGTTCCCGAGTGCGCCGAGTCCGATGTCAAGAGCTTCTACCTTGCCCCGGTCGGTAACGGCCCGTTCATGATGGACGGCAAGTGGGAGGATGGTCAGGAGATCAACCTCAAGAAGTTTGACGATTACTATGGCGACAAGGCCAAGATCGATGGCATCCACTTCCAGGTCATCAAGGACATGGAGACCGCTTACAAGGAGTTCCAGGCCGGTAACCTCGATGTCTGCGACGTTCCCGTTGCTCAGATCGATGCCGCCAAGAAGGACCGTGGCGAGTCCAAGGACGGTTACACCATGGGTGACGGCGAGCATATGCTGCTCGGTGCCGAGCCTTCCACGTACTATCTGACCTGCAACACCACGGCCGAGCCGTTCAATAACGCCGACCTGCGCAAGGGCATCTCCCTGGCCATCAACCGTGAGGCCATCTGCAAGACCATCTTCAAGGGTACCCGTACCCCCGCCGACGGTATTGTTCCTCCGGGAATCGCCGGCTACAAGGAGGGCGCATGGGAGTTCTGCGCCTATGACGTCGACAAGGCTAACGAGTACCTCGACAAGGTCGCTCCCGCTGGCGCTAACGGCGATCGTGGCATTAGCGTGACCCTTTCCTACAACCAGGACGGTGGTCACAAGGAGATCATGGAGTCCATCATCGGCGACCTCGCCAAGGTTGGCGTTACCGCTGTCTCCGATACCCCTGAGTGGTCTGCCCTGCTCGAGCAGTATCAGAACTTCAACTATCAGTTCGGCCGTCTGGGCTGGATCGCCGATTACCCGATCATGGACAACTTCCTGTACCCGCTGTTCCACTCCGACTCCCTCGGTGGCGACAACCGCTCCGGTTACAGCAACCCCGAGTTCGATGCCAAGGTCGACGAGGCCCGCACCACGGTTGATGACGAGGAGCGCATCGCCAAGATGCGGGAGGCCGACGCCATGGTCGCTGCTGACTGCCCGGTTATCCCGGTGATGTTCTACACGCACACCATCGCTGGCTCTGACCGCGTCAAGCATCTCTATGTTGATCCGCAGAAGCACGCCGATCTGGGTACCGCCGAGCTCGCCTAAGGGTTTTGCAGCTTCCGTGAGGGTCAAGTATTTACGTAGACCTCATGGGAAACATACAGTTCTCCCTAACCTGGGGTAAACTGGCTGATGGTAATTTTGGGATGCCGGTCTGGCGATCGGCATCCCATTTAGGTTAATCCCTAGATAGGGGAGTGGTATGGGTAAGTACATCGTTAAACGTGTGCTTCAGTTCATCCCGGTGTTTTTGGGCGTTACGCTGATTCTGTTCGCCCTCCAGAATATCGTGCCGGGAGATCCGATCAAGCTGATCGGTGGAGACAAGGCTCTGTCCCCCGAGGTGGAGCTTCAGCTTCGCGTTCGCTATCACCTGGTCCAGACGGACGAGGACGGCAACGCGATCCTTGACGAGAACGGCGACCCCGTTCAAACGTCGCTCGTGGACCGTTACTTGTATTACATGAACGGCCTGCTTCATGGCGATCTGGGCAATTCGTACCAGCGCAAGCTGCCGGTTACGGAAATCTTTGCCCAGAAGTATCCGTATACGGTCAAACTTGCCGCGTGCGCCATCGTGCTCGAGGCAATCATGGGTATCGGTGCGGGTATCATTTCGGCGGTTAAGCGTTATTCCTTCTGGGATATTTTGGTAACGCTCACCACGTCGATTCTCGTTGCCGTCCCGGCCTTCTGGCTCGGTATGTTGCTGCAGCTGTTCTTTGGCGTCATTCTCAAGGACGCCACGGGCGGTGCATTCTCCATGCCGATCTCGGGTGCCGGCGGTTCCAGCTCTCAATATCAGGATTGGATGCACTATGTGCTTCCGACCATTACGCTGGCTTCGGTTTCGACCGCTTATGCCGCCCGCATTATGCGCTCGCAGCTGCTTGACGTCATGAACCAGGATTACATCCGTACGGCAAAGGCCAAGGGTCTCTCCAATCGCGCGATCATTATCAAGCATGCGCTTAAGAATGCACTCATCCCCGTCGTTACCTATATTGGTGTCGACTTCGGCGGCATGCTTTCGGGCGCCATCCTGACCGAGACGGTCTTTAACTGGCCCGGCATCGGCTTCGAGGTCTACCGCGCCATTAGCATGCGCGACTGGCCCATCGTTATGGGCGGCGTTACGCTCATTGTTGTCGTCGTTATGGTGATCAACCTGCTCGTCGACATTAGCTATGCATTCCTCGACCCGCGCATCCGCCTTGGCGGTCCGTCGGATAAGGCCTAAGGGAGGTACGTCTCATGCAGGAAACTGATTCTCAGTCTCAGGAGCAGGCTACCGCCACCAAGGCCGCATCTGCTCCCGCCAAGTCCCGCACGCTGTGGGGCGACGCTTTTAAGCGTCTTCGTAAGAACAAGCTCGCCGTTATCGGTGTCTGCTGGATCATCATCGTTGTTGTGGTCGCCCTGACCGCCGATCTGTGGGCTAAGCCCTGGCTCGGCTCTCCTACGGCTTCTGACTCGACCACCATGGCCGAGACGTCGCTGCTGGCTCCGTGTGCCGAGCACCCGTTTGGCACCGACTCTCTTGGTCGTGACATTCTCGTCCGTGTTATCTACGGTGCACGCGTTTCGCTTTCCGTCGGTATTATGGCCACCGCCATCTCCACGGTGATCGGTCTGGTCATGGGCGCCCTGGCCGGTTTCTATGGCGGCATCTGGGATACGATCATCATGCGCTGTGCGGACATCTTCCTGGCGTTCCCGTACGTGCTGTTCGTTGTTGCCATGATTGCCGTTATCGGTCGTGGTCTTCAGAATGTCTTTATCGCCATCGGCATTCTCGGCTGGCCTTCGATTGCGCGCGTCTTCCGATCCGCGATCCTGACGGTCAAAGAGAACGACTATGTTGACGCCGCTCGCGCTATGGGTGCATCCGATGCGCGTATCGTTATGCGCCATATCTTCCCGAACTCCGTTGCTTCTATCGTGGTCTATGCGACCATGAACATTGGTGGCGCTATTCTGACCGAGTCTGCCCTGTCCTTCCTCGGCATGGGCGTTATCCCGCCTACGCCTTCGTGGGGCTCCATGATTCAGGACGGTCAGCAGTATCTTCTGACTGCTCCCTGGATGATGATCATGCCCGGTCTGGCAATTCTCTCGACGGTGCTCGCCTTCACCCTGCTGGGTGACGGTCTGCGCGACGCCCTCGACGTCAAGATGAAGGACGCATAAGGATGAAGAAGAACAAGAACTATGTGGACCTGAAGGACCAGCCGGTTCCCGAGGGCCAGCATCTGCTCGAGGTCGATGACCTTAAGATGTATTTCCATACCGAAGATGGTGTCGTTCGCGCTGTCGACGGTGTGTCCTACACACTCGATCGCGGCGAGACCCTGGGTGTCGTCGGTGAGTCCGGCTCCGGTAAGTCCGTGACCGCCATGACCATCATGGGTCTTATCTCGATGCCTCCGGGAAAGATTGAGGGCGGCGACGTTCGCTATCGCGGTCGTTCTATCCTCGAGATGACCGAGGAAGAGATGCAGCACATTCGCGGTAACGATATCGCGATGATCTTCCAGGATCCTATGACCTCCTTGAACCCGGTCTATAAGATCGGCAAGCAGGTGGGCGAGGGCCTTCGTCTGCATCGTGGCTACTCCAAGCAGGAGGCGCTCAAGCGCGCCACCGAGCTTTTGGACCTCGTTGGCATTCCCGAGCCCGAGAAGCGCGTCAATGAGTATCCGCACCAGTTCTCTGGTGGCATGCGTCAGCGCGTCATGATTGCTATGGCCCTTGCCTGCGATCCCGATATTCTGATTGCCGACGAGCCCACGACCGCCCTGGACGTTACCATTCAGGCTCAGATTATTGAGCTTATGCAGGAAATGCAGGAGAAGAACGGCAACGCCATCATCATGATTACCCATGACCTGGGCGTTGTCGCCGATATGGCCGACAAAATCATGGTTATGTATGCCGGCCGTCCTGTCGAGTTCGGTACTGCTGAGGAAATCTTCTACGAGAGCCGCCACCCCTACACCTGGGGCCTTATCCGCTCCATCCCGGAGCAGGCCATCGAAGAGAAGAAGCCGCTGACGCCGATTCACGGCAACCCGCCTTCGCTCATGAACCTGCCCGAGGGTTGCGTGTTCTCGCCTCGTTGTCCCTATGCGACCGATAAGTGCCGCAAGCAGCGCCCTGAGCGCGTTGTCACCGAGTCTGGCCACTATTCTGCGTGCCATTATTCCGGTGACCCCGAGTTCCTCAAGAATGCTCCTGCGACGTCCCGTACGCGCAAGGATTCCGAGAAGGGAGGCGAGGCGTAAATGGCAGATAAGAACGAGCGCACTCCGCTGCTGAAGGTCGAGCACCTCTCTAAGGAATTCCCCGCCGAGTCCGGCATGTTCGCCAAGCGCTTTTCCAAGCGCGTCGTCTCTGCTGTGAACGACATCTCGTTTGAGATTTATCCTGGCGAGACCTTTGGTCTGGTTGGCGAGTCTGGTTGCGGTAAGTCCACCACGGGCCGCACGATTATGCGCCTGACCCAGCCGACGGCAGGCAAGGTGTTCTTCCAGGGCAAAGACGTTGCCGAGATGAGCAAGCACGAGATCAAGGATATGCGTCGCGAGATGCAGTTCATCTTCCAGGATCCTTATGCTTCGCTGAATCCCCGCATGACGATTGGTGAGATCGTTTCCGAGCCCATGACCATTCATGGTGTGGGTACCAAGGAAGAGCGTATCGAGCGCGTCCGCGAGCTTCTCGACGTTGTCGGTCTGAACCCCGAGCACATCAACCGCTATCCGCACGAGTTCTCGGGCGGCCAGCGCCAGCGTGTCGGCATCGCCCGCGCTTTTGCGCTCAAGCCCAAGCTGATCATCTGCGACGAGCCCGTTTCCGCTCTGGATGTTTCCATTCAGGCCCAGGTTCTGAACCTGCTCAAGGAACTTCAGGACAAGTTCGGTACGGCGTATCTGTTTATCGCCCACGACCTGTCCGTCGTGCAGCACATCTCCGATCGCGTTGCCGTTATGTATCTGGGTAAGATGGTCGAGGTTTCGGACTGGAAGACGCTCTATAGCGAGCCTCACCACCCATACACGCAGTCGCTGCTGTCTGCCGTGCCGGTGCCCGATCCGGATATCCAGAAGACCCGCAAGCGTATCATCCTCGCCGGCGATCCGCCGTCGCCGCTGGATCCGCCGACCGGCTGCCGTTTCCACACGCGCTGCCCGATCGCGCAGGGCATCTGCTCCGAGAAGCTTCCTGAGTTTAAGGAAGTTGCCCCGGGTCACTGCTGCGCCTGCCACTTCGCGGAGCCGTTCCCGATCAAGGAATCGCACATCGACCTGTAGTCGGTTAACGGCCGGGTCCTTGCTGGGGTTACTTTTCAGAACGTCCTCGGACATGCAAGAAGCCCTCGCTGCGCACTTCGTGCGGCGAGGGCTT
>CAJJTG010000019.1 GCA_905194675.1 uncultured Collinsella sp.
ACAGGGCCCAGTTTAAGTTCACCGAGAGCGAGCACGCCAGCGACCGCTTCATCCCCGTCTTCGACACTGACAAGAACGCCGACGAGCTGTTTGACTCCGAGGCAAAGTGGAAGGCCAACTCCGGATGGACCGAGAGCGATCCCGTTAAGTACAACGGCAAGACCTGGCGCAGCGCCTACTTTACGCACTCGGGCGGCGTGACGACCGAGTGCTTCACCGACGTTGACGGCGGCAGCGTGTACGTGCGCATCGACAACGTCGAGGAACACAAGGACGCCGTCGAGACCATGATGAAGTCTCTGGAGTTTGCCGACGACATCGCCGAAGCCAAGACCGAAGCCATGGACGTCAAGCTCGACGATATCAAGATCAAGCGCTAAACGACTGGCGAGCGCAGCGGGAAACACGGGCACAGTGCAAACAAGCGACGGTGCCCCAGCGTTTCGTACTAAGGGAGGGCCGGTAAACCGACCCTCCCTTTCTTATGCCGGTAGCCGACGAACGCAGGATGCCGGACGCCGAAACCACCCCAAATGTGGCAACGGTACGAAAACGGCAAGCACCCCAACACGTCCACCCGCCGATTTATAGCGCCGCGCGCACAATTTAAGCCGACGCCTTTAAACATCCGGGCAGTATAGTGACCAAAATGAGTGCATAACCGCACCCTGCGAATGGAGGAGTTATGACCGAACACCACGCCATCAGTCGCCGAGCGTTTACGCTGGGCCTTGGACTTGCAGCGTTGTCGCCTCTGGCAAGCCTGCCCGAAACCGCCATGCTGGGCATTAGTCCGCGGACAGCCTTTGCGGACGGCACGGCCGAGTCAGCGGCCACCCTCGACAAGTTCGTCATTCGCCTTCGCCCCGCGGGCTATTTTCGCACCGCGAGCGTCAACGAAGACGGCAACGTCATCGGCAACGTCTGCCACCTGTTTAATGACGGCACGTCCAGCAAGCTCATCCTTGAGCACGTAGGGACCGATGCGGACGGCACAAACTGGTATGCCATCCGCACCCTGCTCAATTTCGAAGAGCACAAGAAGACGGGCTACAGCATTTGGTCGGTCGATGGCGACTCGGACAAAGATGGAAAGGTCATCCACGTATGGAGTGGCGAGTACGACCATAAGGACAGCCGCGCCTATACGTTCGACCGCCAGTTCGACGGAACTTATATTATTCGAGACCGCATATACACGAATAACGGTATTAACTACCTGGCCATAGAATCGAAAGGCAAAGACCAAGACAACAACAAGATTTGCCAAAAGAAATATTCCATTCCGTGGGAGCTCGAGCTTGTCGGCTACAGCATGGACAAGACCAATGCCACAGTTAGCAGCATCGACTGGACCACGTATAGCAGCTACGTCGACGGACCATGTTGGATGAGCCACGTCGAAGGCAACAAGTACCTCGACGAGCTGAGCATCCCGGGCACGCACGATTCGGGAACTTGCAGCGTGGACAACGACACCGAACCCCAATCCTCGCAAGCAAAGTGCCAGCAGGACTACATCCCCACGCAGTTGCTCGAAGGCATTCGCTATTTTGATATCCGACTCGGAAAAGGCAACGACCCCGGCATCGACCATGGAAGTTGCTACCTGCTCAAAAAAGACGGGCACTTCATGCATCTCTCCGATGTCGTTGGCTACTTCAAAAAGTTTTTGAACGAAAAACCGTCAGAAGCGCTCATCATGCTTGTATCCCGAGGCAACAACGAGGCTACTGACGAGAGCCTTACGACGGCTTTCGCCAAGGTTTTGGACGACAACCCCAAACTGTTCTATACGTCGAGCCGCGTTCCCACGCTGAACGAGGTGCGCGGAAAGATCGTCCTGCTGCGCCGATTTGGACTCGCCGGCGACAGCGTAAGCGGCCACACGTGGGGCCTCGACCTAACCGAATGGGACAACATAATCGCAGCACACCCCAGCAGCTCCTCTATGTGTCTCGTCCAAAACGCGCAAGGCTTTGAAGCCGCAGGGGAAACAGGCGACAAAAAAGCCTATTGCACCAAGGTATATGCCCAGGACCATTACGAATGCACCGGAACCGACAAGATCAGCTGGGTCGATATGGCCCTGCAGGAGACGGCTAAGCTCACCCGCAACGAGGTAGATGTCGAGGACGATAACGGGGCCAAGGAGCAAGTCCTGGAGCGCTGCTGGTCTATCAACTACACCAGCTGCACGAATCACAAGCAAGGAAGTAATCCTTTTACCGCAGCACGAGTGGTCAACGAGCATCTGTACAAGAGCCCGTACATCAATCCCAGCGGCATCGAGGATACAAAGTCAGATTACCTCAAGCACATTGGCATCATCGCATCCGACTTTGTTGATGCGGCGCTGGCGCGAAGCATCTACCAGCGCAATTACGATACGCAGCACAAGCAGACGGCTTCGTACTACCTCCCAACCCGCATGCGCATGACGTACGGCGACTCGCTGAGCGATGCCTCGCTCCAGGATGGCAAGACCGTTGGCGAGGGCCATTTCCGCCTTGTCGACAGCAGCAACGTACTCAACGTGGCGGCTTCGGGCCATACGTTTACCATCGAATATGTGGATGTCGACGCCTTGGGCAACGAGACCGTTACGGAGCTGCGGGGTCATGTGCCCATCGATATCGATCCACGCGCGCTGACGCCCCATTTTGAGGGGCTCGAAGGCCTTAAGGCCGGCGAAGACGTGCGCGCCAAGATTGCGGCATCACTCGAGGGCAAGCTCGAAACCGATGCCTGCACGGCCCAGCTCGAGTTTGTGCACGACGCGGACGGCGCTCCGGGCACGGCAATGGCCGAGGGCGAAACATTTGCCGCAGGGACGTACTGGGTGCGCGCGAAAGGCCTTTTGGGCGACGCGGCACAGAACTACACGCTCGCCAGCGATGGAGCAGCAAGCTTTACCGTAGCGGCCTCGAGCAGTGCAGGCGGCACCGGCAGCGGCACGGGTTCCAACGCAGGCGGCGCCGACAAGAACGGCGGCGGCAACAAGAGCGACCAGGGCAAGAGCTCGGGCGGAAAACTCGCCGACACGGGCGACGGCTCCGGCATTGCCGCCGGGCTCGCCGCTGCCGCCGTGGCGACAACGGTCGCTGGCGCGGCAATGCTTACCAATGACCGCGAAAGCAACGAAGGCGCTAGCGAATAGGCAAGCCGGCTTTCAGACGCATCGGCTCAATCAGGGGCGCAGGATACCGTTCTTCGCCCCTATTTTTGTCATGAAGGAGTAGCAAAGCGTTGTTGTCCATGCGTGTCACTCCCGTGGGGCTCGATAAAACTGTCTCTAATGCCACATTTTAGTCACCGCAAGGCTCCCATGCGAAGGTGCCAGACAGCACGGCAATTTATGTCCGCGCGAGGCTTTAAACTAAATGCGATATAGATGCATTCCACAAGAGGAAAGTGGGGCGACAGTGATGGGCGAACTGGTAAACCGTGGAGAATCGGCAATCGTGCCCGAAGGTTTTTACAAGCAGGTCTCCTCGATTCTCAACGCCGCTCGCGACAAGGCCTATACCGCCGTTAACTTTGCGATGGTTGAGGCGTATTGGGAGATCGGCAAGAGCATTGTTGATGAGCAGGGCGGAGAGGAGCGTGCCAAGTATGGAGAGGCCCTGCTCAAGGCCCTCGCAATCAGACTTACCAAGGATTTTGGTAAGGGTTTTGAAGCAAGGGAGCTGCGCAAAATGCGTCAGTTCTATCTTGCATTTCCAATTCGGGACTCACTGCGTCCCGAATTGAGCTGGACACATTACCGCAGGTTAATACGCATTCCTGACCCCGAAGCTCGCACCTGGTACATGAACGAATGTGCCGATTCTCGCTGGAGCACGCGTCAGCTCGAGCGCCAGATCAACACCATGTTCCGCGAGCGCCTGCTTGCCAGCAAGGACAAGGAGGCCGTCACCCAGGAAATCCAAAAGAGCGCCCCGGCTCGTCGCCCCGAGGATATCATCCGCGACCCATATGTACTGGAGTTTTTAGGTTTCTCGGACGATACTGCGTTTCGCGAGAGCGATCTAGAGCAGGCGCTCATCACACATCTTCAGAAGTTCCTGCTGGAGCTTGGCCGTGGTTTCGCTTTCGAGGCGCGCCAAAGGCGCATCACCTTTGATGGGCGCCATTTCTATATTGACCTTGTGTTTTACAACTATCTGATGCGCTGCTTCGTGCTCATCGACCTTAAGACGGACGATCTTACGCACCAGGACCTGGGCCAGATGCAAATGTATGTGAACTACTACACGCGCGAGCTCATGAACGAAGGCGACAATCCGCCCATAGGCATCGTGCTCTGCGCGGACAAAAGCGATTCGATCGTCGAGTACACGCTGCCCGAAGACAACGACCAGGTGTTTGCCGCCAAATACCTGCCGTATCTTCCAAGCAAGGAAGAGCTGGCGCGCGAGCTGAGTGCCGAGTACCGCGCCATCAACGAAGCGACTAATGGCGAAGCGCAAGGGTAGCGGCACGTTGCGACCGATACCCCCGACGGCGCTCCACATCACCCGGGATAAGAGGAGCTTTCCATGACAGACAGACCGAAAACAACACTGCGCGACTGCATCTATGGGCTTGCCGTCGGTGACGCGCTGGGCGTTCCCTACGAGTTCAGGCCCCACGGTACGTTCGAATGCACGGACATGATCGGCTACGGCACGCATGGGCAACCCGCCGGCACCTGGAGCGACGACACATCTATGACGCTTGCTACCTGCGACTCGATTAGGGAGCTCGGGCACATCGACACCGCGGACATGCGCGACAAGTTCGTAAGCTGGATTGCCCGTGGCGAGTATACGATCGACGGCGTTTTCGATTACGGCGGTACGACCGCCCGCGCCCTGCGCACCGGCAAAGGAGGCTCCGGCGAGCGCGACAACGGCAACGGATCGCTCATGCGCATCGCTCCCCTGGCGTTCACCGATGCGACAGACGAAGAGGTCAGCAAGGTCTCCGCGATTACGCACGCCCACAGAACGTCGACCGACGCATGCATCATATTTGTCGAGCTGATGAGGGATGTGATGAACGACGTGCTCCCCTCGTGGGCGCTCCATCTGAAAGGCGTGCCTGAGCAGGAGATCAGGTCGGGTGGCTTCGTGCGCGACACGCTTAAGGCAGCCACCTGGTGTTTCGTCAACACTAACAGCTACGAAGATTGCGTGCTTGCCGCCGTCAACCTAGGCGACGACACCGACACCACCGCAGCCGTCGCCGGCGCCCTCGCCGGCACGGCATACGGTCTCAAAGCCATCCCACAGGAGTGGATCGACACTCTGCGCGGCAAAGAGCTGATTGAGAGCTGCCTGTTTTAAGGCGCCATTCAAGAAATAAGGCAGGAGGCATCATGGAGAGGAAGATCGCAAATATAGACGAGTTCCAAGTGGACGAAAACGGGATTCCGCTATTTCCAGTAGGACTGAAGGAGGAAGCCAGCCTCTATGTCCTCCCCGACGGGCGTTACCTCCCCTGCGGGGTCTACAGGACCGCGGACGGCGGTTCGATCATTTATGAGCCATCCGAACTAAGCTTCTTCGGGCAGATGCTTGCTCAATTCAAAGAGAACTAGAGGCTTGATTGCCCGTTAGATCGACACTGCTCCAAGCCATGGGGCGGGTAGGATGTCTCCCGCCGCGGCCTGTGAGGTAGAATTACGACTGCCGCGGAATCCGCCTGCGGGCAACGCTCCGATCTCCGATTGGGGTGAAGCCTATGAACTTGTTTCTTGAAATCCTGCACCTCTCGATGTATGTAACCGGCATCGTCCGGAACCTCTACTCGATCTGGCGGGAATATAAGCAGTAACGGATAGCGAAGGGAGTCATGCAAAGGGCCGGTCGCACCCGGCCCTTTAGACGATAGTACCTGCGTTGCCCGCGCTTCCAAAGTTGACCGACTGAGGAGCGGGTTCCGCGGCACATCCTGATTTTACCCAGTGGCAAGGCTCTTTTACAGCCGTTCCACCGTTTATTTACATCCGCCAATCAAGACGAGGCTACTACGCACCTTTATTACACACGATGTTTTCAGCCTGGTATAACCAAGTTCAATAATAGAATGCAAATCCAACCATCGTGTCTGATTACGAAAGGATTTTTGCCTTTTCTGCAGCAAACTCTTCCTCGGTAAGTACTCCACTCTCACGCAGTGCTGCAAGCCTCTCAAGCCTTGCAACTACATCAACCACTATCCGCCAGCGTCTCAATAGTCTGTGAAACCTGCGGATACCGCTCAAGCTCCTTCGATAGGGCATCGACTATCTCGGCAATATTCTTTGCATTTTTGCCCCCGTTTAATACGTTTGCCCTGACCTTAGATGACGACTTGACAGTAACGCCAGATCCGCTTTCAACTGGAACAACCGAAATACCGATATTTTCGCCCCAAGACCAAAGGCTCATACCAATCTCGGCTGCAACTGTTCTTGTTGTGGGCGATGCACTATCAACTTTTACTTTAGGCAGCTTTTCCATAGCTGCCTTCAAGGCATTAAACGTGTCGTCAGGAGAATACGGTACCTGAAGCTGAAGCTGCTGATCCGCAAAACCCATAATCTGGCCTCCGCTTCTTACAAGATTAAGGCTATCGGCAATGGTAGCACGTTCCCAGCAGTCTTAAATTCGTCTCATGACCTTGCGATGCAGCCCGACGCCCCGGCTCCGCTTCCCTACTTCCCAAAGATCGCAGCGAACAATCCCTTGCGCTTGGGTTTTTCTTCTCGGTAGGAACCCTCGGCAGCCGCTGCCACCTGACGTGGCTGCTCGTCGCCTCCACGGCGCACAATTTGGTACAGGAATGGCGATTTGATGTATTTGACCTCGACGGGCGTGGCGTGAACGGTGCTTTCGCCGGACAGATGCAGGCTCGGATTGAGCGGCGCCACAATATGCGTCTCGCGCTTGTCGCTAAACACCACCGCCGCCGCACGGCCCGTCTGGCCGTTCACGGCAATGCGCACCTGCTCGCCATTACGTCCATCCGACGCGGGACGATCGACAAAGTAGACCGGCACCATAACCAGGCCGTCCTTGTGCTTGCGGGCCTTGCGCGCCCAGGTGCGGATGCTCTTTTTATTGAGCCCCAGGAAAGTCTCGGCATCGTTGCCGACAATGTCGAGCGCCAGCTTGTCAATGACCACCTGGTCCTTGGTGGACGCATCGACGGAGACAACGCGGAAGTCGCCTTCCTGCATGGCCGGGTCGAACGACCCAACCTTGGCAAAGTCCCATGGCTCCAGAATGCCCATAAGGCGAACGTCCAGGTAGTTTGCCCTGGGATATGCCCAGTCGAGCACCTCGTAGTACACCAGGGTCTCCTTGCTCAGGCCCTTGCCCGGGAAGGACGCCATCATGCGCAGGTCCGCGAGCGCCATGGGGAAGTAGAAGAGCATCATGTCGTTTTGAATCGCGTCTTCCACATCGTGACCGGCAAAGGCGTCTGGATATCGGCGCACCAGCTCAAGCGCATTGGCGCGCGCCTGCTGCGGCGTTATCTCGCAGGGAATACCCTGCTCGGGCACATATTCCGCACCAACGCCCATGGTCAGGCGCTTGCTAAACGTCCCCGGCTTGAGCAGGTCGGCGACACCGATCTTGTTGCCGCAGGACGGGCACTCAAACACGCGCTGGGTCGACTCGCCCTCAAAGGACGCTCCGCAGAAGGGACAGGGGATGCTCACGTGCGTGGCCTCTTGGAACTCCTGGGCCGTGCCGCGGTCTTCCCACAGCAGATGCTCCAGAACCGACTGATTGCGCCAGTGCTCATTAAAGAAATACCAGTCGGGGTCCACCGGGCGCTCGAGCTGCGACACATGCGTGAGCTTAAGCAGCCCATCGACAACCGTCAGTGGCGTATGGCGAATGCCCAGGGCGCTCTTGGGCTCCCCCGCATCGGCCTGCCACGGAACGACCGTGCCGCAATAGGCGCACTCAAAGCTGCGTTTAGCCTGGTGTGAGTACATAGGGCCGCCGCAGTTTTGGCATTTAATGGCAAACATCTCGTCCATGAATACGTCCTCCTTTGCACTGGGGCTGTCGACATTAAGTATGTCGGGCAGGTAAGCACGTGCCCATACCCATGTGGCCCAAAATCGAGCACCCAGGCAGACGAGAAGGCTCGCTCGTTAGCACCGGCAGACCATTGCTGCATTTTCTGAGCATCGGTGCACAGCGCCTCCGCGCGAGCTACACTATCCCCTTAAACATGATTGTGAGGACGACCGCTATGCTATTTGTAAATCGGCTGGTACATACGCTTGTTCCCGGCAGCGAGGGCGAGCCGGTCGATACCTCCTGCCGCACCAACGCGGGCTTCGCCGCAAGCCTCATCTGCATTGGCCTCAACATCACTCTGTGCCTGGCCAAGGGCATCGCGGGCCTGCTCGCCGGCTCTGTCTCGCTCATCGCCGACGCCTTCAACAACCTCTCCGACGCCTCGAGCAACATCGTGAGCCTGCTCGGGTTCCGCCTTGCTAGCCGCCCGGCAGACGAAGGCCACCCCTATGGCCACGGCCGCTACGAGTACCTAGCCGGTCTGTTCGTCGCCGTCCTGGTTTGCGCCGTCGGCATCAACCTGATCCTCGAGTCGGTCACCAAGATCATCAAGCCCTCCCCCACCGCCTACACGCTGGTCTCCCTAGGCGCTCTCGTCTTGTCCATGCTCGTCAAATTCTGGATGGCCGCATTCAACCGCGCGCTGGGCAACCGTATCGATTCCGAAACACTCATTGCCACAGCACAGGACTCCAAAAACGACGTCATCACCTCGGGCTCGGTCTTGGTGGCGGCGCTTATTTCGCAGACGACCGGCTTTGACCTCGATGGCTGGGCAGGCCTGGGTGTGGGCATCTTCATCTGCATCAGCGGCATGGGCCTAGTGCGCGACGCCATCAGCCCGTTGCTGGGGCAAGCGCCCGACCCCAAGCTCGTCCAGGCAATCCGCGACAAGATCATGTCCTATCCGCAGGTCTTGGGCACACACGACCTGATGGTGCACGACTACGGCCCCGGTCGTCAGTTTGCCAGCGCTCACGTGGAGATGCCCGGCGAGGGCGACGCATTTGAGCACCACGAGATCCTGGACACCATCGAGCACGACATCAAGCGCCAGATGGGCATTGCCATCACGCTGCACTGCGACCCCATCGCGACAACCGGCGATGATTTGCGCGGCTGGGTCAAGCGCGGCGTTATGCAGATCGACCCCGCGCTCTCCATCCACGACCTGCACGAGCACGACGGGTTCGTTTCGTTTGACCTGGTGCGCCCCGACGGCTTTGACATATCCGACGAGGAGCTGCTGGAGCTCGTCACGCGCATCGTGCACGAGCGCCGACCCAATGCCTCATGCGTCGTTACGTTTGACTCGGGCTTTAGCTCGCCCGACCGTCCGGCTGAACAGCTGTAGCCCGCTTAACAGCTAGTTTCCCTGCGCGCCCGAGATGCCGTTTTGCAGTGCGTTCCAGGCATCCGTCGCCATGTCGCCCAAGTTCTGCGCGGTGTCGCCCAGGTTTTGTGCCGTATCGCCCAGCTCTTGCGCCTTGTCTCCCAACTCCTGTGCCTTGTTGCTCAAGTCCTCCAGCGTATTGGAGCTCGAGCTGTCGGTACCGCTTTGGCCGTCGGACGAGTTGCCCGAGCTGTTCTTGTGCGTGAGTTGAATTTCGAGGTTGCCGTTGTCGTTATAGTAGGCAGAAGTAACGACCCAGTTGGCATCGACGACGGGCGTTGAGCCATCATCAGTCAGGACCACGGCATTCGAAAGATCGGCGCCGCGCGACTTGAGGATCTTCTTGGCGTTGGACCAGTACTGTCCCGGGATATCGCTCAGATCGACGGTGCTAGACGAGGCGGACTCGGTTTGCTCGGCAGTGGCATCGGCCGTTGAACTCCCTCGCTTGTTAAGCATGCCCGACACGATGGCAAACACAACCGACAGCGCAAAGAAGATCGCCAGTACGATGAGGATCTTCTTGATCACGCTCGACGAACGCGACGGCGTCTCTTCCTCGTCCTCACCATACTGCGGGATCGATTTGGGGTACTCGCGATACGGCTCGCGCGACTCGTAGCGAGACTGCGCCGTGCGAGGCATATACGTCGTCTGCTGAGGCTGCGGAATGGGATTCTGCGGCAGGTCATCATAGGGATTCGGCGTCGAGGCGGCATAAGAATTCTGCGGCACGTAATCAAACGGGTCCGGAGCTGCGTTGCCATAGGGGCCTTGCGAAGATGCAGCGTAAGAATCCCGCGCCGTGTCGCCATAGCCCATAACCCGGGTGGGCTCGGCAGAAGGCTGCGTCGCGGCGGGGTCGGTATAACCGGGGTTGGGAACAACGCGGGTCGCATCGGCGCTATCGCCAGCCTGCGCGGAACCGTAGCCGCCCATCACGGTTGTCTTGTCCTGATCCATGCAACGATTCCTTTCCGTCGCGCGTGAGCCTCAAGTTATCCATGCATTCTACCCGCGCAAAAGCCTATGATGGGCAGAGCCCGTCGGTATCTACAAGACATGCGCGGGCCTAAGGATAAAAAGCCCCGCCGGGCCTTGCGGGCACGGCGGGACAGGCTAGCAGCTATGGACAGCAGACTTAGAACAGGCCGGTGATGTTGCCGTCGTTGTCGACGTCGATGTTCTCGGCCGCGGGGACCTTGGGCAGGCCCGGCATGGTCAGAACGCTGCCGGTCAGTGCGACCACAAAGTGGGCACCGGCGGAAACCTTGAGCTCGCGCACCGTGATGCGGAAGTTCTCGGGAGCGCCCAGGGCCTTGGCGTTGTCGCTAAAGCTGTACTGCGTCTTGGCCACGCACACCGGCAGGTTGCCAAAGCCGTTCTCGCGCAGCTCGGCGAGCTGGCGCTTGGCGGCCGGCGTAAAGTCAACGCCATCGGCGCGGTAGACCTTGGTGGCAATGGCCTCAAGAGCGTCGGCGACATCGGCGCCGTCCTCATAGGCAAACTTGAGCTCGCTCGGCTGCTCAATCAGACGCATGACCTCATCGGCAAGCTCGAGCGCGCCCTCGCCGCCCTTGGCCCAGACCTCGGAAAGCTTAACGTTGACGCCGAGCTTCTGGCACTCGGACTCGATGAGCGCAAGCTCGGCCTCGGTGTCCGTCGGGAAGCGGTTGATGGCGACTACGCAGGGCAGACCATAAACGTTCTGGATGTTGTCGACGTGACGCAGCAGGTTGGGCATACCGGCCTTGAGTGCCTCGAGGTTCTCCTCGTTGAGGTCGGCCTTGGCGACGCCACCGTTGTACTTCAGCGCACGAGCGGTCGCGACGACCACGACGGCGCTGGGGCGAACGCCCGTCATACGGCACTTGATGTCGAGGAACTTCTCGGCACCCAGATCGGCACCGAAGCCGGCCTCGGTTATGGCGACATCGCCAAAGCGCATCGCCATACGCGTGGCCATGATAGAGTTGCAGCCGTGGGCAATGTTGGCGAAGGGGCCGCCGTGGACAAACGCGGGCGTGCCCTCGAGCGTTTGCACCAGGTTGGGCTTGAGCGCGTCCTTAAGCAACGCGGCCATGGCACCCTGGGCCTTAAGGTCGCGGGCACGGACGGGCTCGCCGGCAAAGCTGTAGCCGACGACGATCTCGCCCAGGCGCTCCTTGAGGTCGTTAATGCTCGTAGACAGGCACAGGATTGCCATGACCTCGGAGGCGACGGTGATATCGAAGCCGTCCTCGCGCGGCACGCCCTGGGCCTTACCGCCAATACCGTCGATGACGTGGCGCAGCTGACGGTCGTTCATATCGACGACGCGCTTCCAAGTGATGCGTTTAACGTCGATGCCAAGCTGGTTGCCCTGCTGAATATGGTTGTCGAGCATGGCGGCCAGCAGGTTGTTGGCAGCACCGATGGCATGGAAGTCGCCGGTAAAGTGCAGGTTGATATCCTCCATGGGGATCACCTGAGCCCAGCCGCCGCCAGCAGCACCGCCCTTAACACCAAAGACGGGGCCGAGCGAAGGCTCGCGCAGGGCCACGGCACTCTTGACGCCGCGACGACGCAGGCCATCGGCCAGACCGATGGTCGTGGTGGTCTTGCCCTCGCCCGCAGGCGTTGGGTTGATAGCGGTCACGAGGACGAGCTTGGCCTGGTGATCGGTCGGCTCGTTGAGCAGTGAATAGTCGACCTTAGCCTTGTCGAAGCCGTACGGAATAAGGTGCTTAACGTCGACGCCGGCGTTCTTGGCCACCTCGGTAATAGGCAGCGGCGTGACGGAACGTGCGATTTCGATGTCAGTAGGCATGGGAGGTCCTTTCGTTACCGAATGAGAAAAAGACCAATTCAGCATAGCACGGGCGCGCAATAGTAAAACACCCGTAACCGATGAATGGCGATATGTTTATCCAATGCTCAGCGATAGCTTAACAGCCCGCCAAAACAAAGCGCCCTAAACGGTAGGTTCAATCCCCAGGTGCTCAAAGGTGCGAAGCGTTGCCTGACGGCCCTGCGGCGTACGAATCATCAACCCGCACTGCAGCAAATAGGGCTCATAGACATCCTCGAGCGTTCCCGGGTCCTCGCCCACCGCGCTGGCAAGCGTTGTCAGGCCCACGGCACGTCCGGAGAACGTCTTAGCGAGCGTCTCCAAAATGCGAATATCCATCCAGTCCAGACCGAGCTCATCGATCTCGAAGAACTCGAGCGCCTGGCGGCAGATATCGAGCTCGATAGGGCCGTTGCCACGCACCTGTGCGTAATCGCGCACGCGCTTGAGCAGGCGGTTGGCAAGACGTGGCGTGCCGCGCGAACGCGAGCCGATCTCGAGCGCGCTGGGATGGTCGATCGTCACGCCCAGGATGGTTGCCGAGCGCGTCACGATCTGGGCGAGCTCCTCGACGGTGTAGTAATCCAAGCGATACGAGATGCCAAAGCGATCGCGCAGCGGGCCCGTGAGCATGCCCGAACGGGTCGTGGCCGCCACCAGCGTAAACTTGGGAATGTCTAGGCGAATCGAACGCGCCGCCGGACCCTTGCCGATCACGATATCGAGCGCAAAGTCCTCCATCGCAGGATACAGGACCTCCTCGACCGAGCGGTTGAGGCGGTGGATCTCGTCGATAAACAGCACGTCACCCGGCTGCAAGTTAGTAAGGATGGCCGCCAGGTCGCCCGTGCGCGCGATGGCAGGGCCACTCGTGGTCTTGATCTGAGCGCCCAGCTCGTTGGCGATAACGGTGGCCAGCGTGGTCTTGCCCAGGCCCGGAGGACCCGAGAAGATCACGTGGTCGAGCGTCTCGCCACGACTCTGCGCCGCTTCGATAAGCACGCGCAGACTCTGCTTGATGTGCTCCTGGCCGCAGTAGTCATCCAGGCGCTGGGGGCGCAGGGTACGGTCGACATCGAGGTCCTCGGCCGTCAGCTCCGAGCCCACCATGCGTTCACCGTGCGCCATGGATGCCGCCGGCGAGTTGCCGGGCGTCGCCCACAGGTCCTGAGAGTCATCGGCTTCCCACATCACGCATCCATTCCGAGTCGCTTAAGCGCCGCGCCGAGCAAATCCTCGACACGCATATCCTGCCCATCATACCCGCTCAGGGCAACATCGGTCTCCTGCGGACTAAAGCCCATGGAAAGGAGTGCCGCACGGGCGTCATCGATCGCCGAAGGAGCGGCGGCGGGCACGGGCATCGCAACCTGCCCCGGGATCACGTCGACCGGCACAAAGCCCTTGTCCTTGGCAAAGGTGCTCTTGAGCTCCAAGATGAGGCGCTGGGCGGTCTTTTTGCCCACGCCGGGCACCTTGTCCATGCCCTTGTCGTCCTCGGCCATCACCAGGGAATACAGCTGTCCCACGGTATAGGTGGAAAGTACGGCGAGCGCCAAGCGCGGGCCAACGCCCGAGACGGACACGAGCCGGTCGAACATCGTGCGCTCATCCTTTGAGGAAAAACCGAAAAGTGTCATGGCGTCCTCGCGCACCTGCATACGGGTATAGAGGCGGATCTCGCCGCCAGGCGTCGGCAACGTGGCGGCAGTGCTGCCCGAGATACCGAGCTCAAAGCCCACGCCCGATACATCGACAACGGCCGAGCTCATCGTGGCCTCGACAAGCGTTCCATGGAGCTGGGAAATCATCAGTATCCGGTTCCTCTCTGTTGATAGAACTCGCCGCCGGTAAGCGCCCGGGTGCGACTGAGGTTAACGTGGCAGATGGCGCAGGCCAGGGCATCAGCGGCATGGTCGGGATGTGGGTCGTGATCGAGCTGTGTGAGCGTGCGCACCATGTAGGCGACCTGCCGCTTATCTGCGGCACCGGTGCCCACCACAGCCTGCTTGATCTGCATGGGCGTGTACTCGCCAATCTCGAGCGCGCACTCCGAAAGCGCCACGAGTGCAGCACCGCGGGCATGCGCCGTAGGGATGGCCGAGCGAACGTTGGCGCCAAAGTAAATACTCTCGATAGCAGCGGTATCGGGTCGATAGCGTTCGACAACGCCCTTGAGGTCACGGGCGATATGCGACAGGCGCACCGCGAGCGGACTGCCCGCGCTGGTCTCGATACAACCGTAGGCACGGCAGCGAACCTCACCGCGCCGCTCCTCGATAATCCCCCAACCCGTATGGGCCAAACCGGGGTCGATACCCAAAATGACCAAGCCAACCTCCCCTCGCCACAAGCACGGCGCAAGACAAGGCCCCACGCGCTATTCACGAACGTCTGTTCTAGAATAACACAACGGGGCCAAGACGCTTAGTTGAAGTATCGGGGTTGGGAGCAAATCCCAGCCCATAGTTAGTTTTGGCTGAAGAATGGGAACTGCCTCGGATCAACCGGCGGATGCGGCATCGGCGTGCCCTGGGGCCCACCCTGCGGTCCGCCCTGGCCGCCCATCATCTTTTCGATGGCGTCCTGGACCTCGCCCTCAAACTTTTTCATGCCCTCGTGCAGGCGGCGCTGGCCGTCCTCGGAGCGCAGTTCCTCCATCTGCTCGGGTGAAATACCCAACAGGTCACCCAGTATGCCCATCATCTCGCCACGCATGCGCTCGCTTGTATCCTCGTCGGCAAAGCGGCGCACCTCGGCGCGTGCCAGCGCATCGACCGTCATGCGTTCCTTGCCGCTCAGTCCCAGGTCGGACCACGCGAGCATATACGGCCAGGCACGCTCGGCAAACGAACGGGCCGAGACGATCGGCGCCGTCGGCAGCTGGCGGCGAGCCGCCTCTCCCTGGCGCACGAGCATCAGCAGCAGCGAGCAAGCCTCGGACTTGCCGGTGGCCATCGGAATGTCGTCGAAAGATCGATTGCGGTCCACGTGCGCCTCAAGCGCGCCATCGACCTCACCCGGCTCAAGCCCGCCGAGCAGCTGCGCCGCGCGGTCGAGCATATCGACCGGGCCGTCGAGCGTCGAGAGCGCCTGCGCCAGCACTCGCTCCATACAATCTTCCACCGCGTTGAGCGTCACGAGCTCTTGGGGCACCACGGCAGACGTGCGGTTGCGCACGCGCGCCACAAACTCAAGCGTTGACAGGTACACATCGCCAAAGGGCGCATAATCGCCCTGGTAGCCGCCGCAAAGCGCCGGCGCCGCCAGTGCGTACTCGGTTTTGGACAGCGGGCTCAGCGCCATCGCACCCAACTCGAGCGCCGTGTCCTCCAGCATGAGGCCCAGCGTGCGCGAGCGCAGACGCTCGGCATCGCCCGCCGACACATCGCGGTCGAGCACGCGCGCGGCATCCGGCGCATCGCGCTCAACCGTGCGAATATGCAGGCGCTCGGCAATGGCGCGAACGGCGGCACAGCGAGCAGCCTCGGCCTCCTCCTGCGCCGGCGTAAAGATGCGGTTGCGCCCCAGCACCAGGCCAATCACATTACGTGGGCCCAGAGCGTCGACGGCCAGCGCCGCCAGCAGGGACGACGGCAAGTCGCCCTCGAGTGCCACCACGGCGCGCGACGCACCGTGGGCCCGGGCGTTGTCGCGCACGGCGAGCACCAGCGCCTGCCACAGCCACTCCTCGGAACGGAACTCGGGCAGTTCGTGATTTTCCAGGGCATCGAGCATCACGCCGCGCTGAATCTCCTGAACCAGCAGGCTCTCCTCAAAACACGGCGCCTGGGCCACCACGCGACCACAGTCGTCGAGCACAAACGAACCGCCGGTATACACCGACTCGTCATAGGCACCGACCGGCGCCATGCAGGCAAACCACACGCTGCGCTTGGATGCGATCTTGCGGTAGGCGCCGCTGCGTACGGCGGCAATGGCAGCAGTCTCGCGGTCGGTCATGTCAAACGCGTTGAATTGGAAATACGCAATGAGGTCAACACCGGTCGGCAACATCTCGAGCTCGCGGTCCAAGTCAAAAATCACGGCGATGCGCACGCCGTCCACGTCGAACACCGGCGGCGCCCAACGCGTGTCGTTGTTCTCGCCACGCTGCAGGGCAATGCTCGAACGCGCCGGCACCACATGACCGTCCTTGAGCATCATGTAGTCGAGCAGCGGCTGGCCCTCAAACGAAACCGCCGCGGGCACGATGCAGATCATGTCAAGCTCCTGGATACGCTCGGCGACACCAGTCAAGCCAGCAAGCATGTCGTGCTCAAAGTCGGCAGCGCCCACCAGGCCACCGGGCATGGCGCCCATAAAGAGCGGAGCCGGAACGCACAGCACGCGCGCCCCGCGCTCGTGGGCCAGACGAGCCTGGTCCTCGATGCGGCCGCAAATGCCCTCAATATCACCCAGGCGCATATCGATCTGTGCAAGCGCGAGCTTCATGGCTCAGCCCTTTCCGTCGTAAACCATCGAAATCGTAGTAAAAGCGCCGGCCGCATGATGCAGTCGGCGCTCGCATGTGCATATGCTAGCTATGATACCCCGAGCGGGGGCGCGCTCCTAGAACGTCGCGGACCACAGCCCGTGCAGGTTGCAATAGGCATAGACGGTACCGGTCTTGGAGCCGCCCGCGAAAAACGTCGCGGGCTTCATGCCGGGCTCAAGGTAATGGATCTCTAAGCGGCCCTCGGCCTCAAGGGCGATCCACTTAATATAGTGCTCGGGCAGGCTGGGGTGCTCGACCGAGCCAACGCGTGCGCGAATCACGTGACCGTCGCGCTCGGTCTCGACAACAGGCACGTGCTTCTCGTGCGCCGCGTCCTCAGTGTTTGCGGTCAGTTCCGTGCAACCGGCAGGGGTTGCAACGTCGTTGCCAAGGGCGGCAATGAGCTTACCGTCGGGGTCCTTAAAGAATTTCGCCATGATGTTCTCCTTTGCTGACGTGCCAATGTTCTTGATGGTTCTTATGCCCAAAGGCAGACAAACCATCCACGGCATTGCAAATGAACACATAACGGGCGGGGACGATGGGGCAGCGTGCGCTATCCGCCCTGGCGGCCCCACCCGAGCGGGTTAGCGCCCGTCGCCGCCCAGCAGCGCCAGAACATCTTCGCGGGTAAACAGCGCCGACGAGATGCCGTCGCCGCCGAGCACGCTGTTGACCAGGTCGCGCTTGGACTCCTGCATCTGCATAATGCGCTCCTCGATCGTGTCCTTGGCGATGAGCTTGTACACGGTCACGGTATGTTGCTGGCCAATACGATGCGCGCGGTCAGTCGCCTGGTCCTGCGCGGCCACGTTCCACCACGGGTCGTAGTGAATGACCACGTCGGCCGCCGTCAGGTTAAGGCCCACGCCGCCCGCCTTGAGCGAAATCAAAAAGACCGGAACCTCGCCCGCTTGGAACTGCGCGACCATCTTGGCGCGACTCTCCTTAGACGATGCGCCCGTGAGCTTAAGGAAGGCGATATCCTCCTTGGCCAGGCGCTTGCCGATGATATCGAGCATGCCCGTAAATTGGCTGAACAACAGGATGCGATGCCCGCCGTCGAGTGCGCCATGCACGAGCTCCATGCACGTATCGAGCTTGGCGCTTCCCGCCTTGTAATCCTCGTAGTGTAGACGCGGGTCGCAGCAGATCTGGCGCAGCTTGGTGAGCTCGGCGAGCACCTTGAGCTTGTCTTTCTTAAACTCCCCCGCCTCGCGGTGCTGCACTTGTTGGGCAATGCGGTCCTGGTTGGCCAGGTAGAGCTTGCGCTGCTCGCCGGTGAGCTGAGCCACGACAGTGTCCTCGATCTTCTCGGGCAGATCGGCCACCACGTCTTCCTTGACACGGCGTAGCACAAACGGCGACACGAGCGCCTGCAGGCGAGCGGCGCTGTCACCCTCGGCGTGCTCGACCGGACTTTCGAAGCGCTTGGCAAACGACTCGCGCGTGCCAAGCAGGCCCGGCATCAAAAAGTCGAAGATGCTCCAGAGCTCGGACAAGCGGTTTTCGATGGGCGTGCCCGTCAAGGCAAAGCGCACGCCGGCAGGCAGGCGCTTGGCGGCGCGAGCCACCTGCGTGAGCGGGTTTTTAATGTACTGGGCCTCATCGAGCACCACGCGGGCAAAGTCCTGATCGGCATACTCGTCAATATCGCGGCGCATGAGGTCATACGACGTCACGACCACGTTGTGCTCGTCGGCGCCGGTTATCTGCACGCGGCGCTGCGCCTTGGCACCCACAATGGCGCACACGTCGAGCGAAGGCGCAAAGCGCTCCAGTTCGGCGGTCCAGTTGTACACAAGCGACGCAGGGCACACCACAAGCGTGGGCTTAGTGTCCCCCGCCTCCACGCGCGCCATGATATGTGCGATCATCTGCAGCGTTTTGCCCAGGCCCATGTCGTCGGCCAAGATGCCGCCAAGGCCCAGGTGTTCGAGCGAGCCGAGCCACTGGTATCCGTCGACCTGGTAGCCGCGCATCGTTGCCTTGAGCGATGCCGGCACCGTAAAGTCCATCTTGCCGAGCGTGTCCAGGCGCTCGACGGTACGGCGGAACGCAGCGTCGCGATCGGCCTCGAGCGCCGGCGTGCGCGCGAGCATGCTATCGACGAACAGGGTGCTCGACGCGGGAAGCGACACGCCGTCGAGCAGGTCGACGGCATCGACACCCAGGTCCTCAGCGAGGCCAAACGCGGCTCGGGCGCCCTCGTCCAGGCGAATGATGTCGCCGGACGTAAGGCGCGCAAACGTTTGATGACGCTTGTAGGAGTCGAGGTAGATGGCAAGGTCTGCCGCCGAAAGGCCGCTCGCGCCCAGTTCGACGTCGAGCAGGTTACTCTTGACGGTTGCACGCACCGAAAGCTTGGGCGCAGGGCGGACCGAGATCTGGCGCAGGCGGTCGCTGAGCATGACCTCGCCCAGCTCGGACAGGGCAGACAGGCCCTCGGTCAGCAAGCGGAACAGGCTCTCGTCGTCGCGCTCCTCAAACGCCAGGCCGCCCTCGTGAAAGTCGAAATACAGGGCCGCCGTGTCCATAACGCGAAACTCTGCTATCTCGTCGCGCGGCGGCACACCCGGGCGCCGCTCTTCGAAGGGGCTGCCCGGAGCGCCCAAGCTAAAGAGATCTGCCGACCAATCGCCGTAGGCTACCGTAATCTTGCAGGTCACGAGCCCATCGTCGACGCCGATCGCCATAGCAAAGCTCGGCTCGGGTGCCACGGTATCGAGCGCGGCGGGCGCGGTGAGGTCGGTGTAGTCGCGCAAAATGGGCAGCGCCATACGACAGAACTCCCCCGCCTGGTCGGCAGCGATATGGACTGGCGTGCGACAGGGCAGCAAGTGCGATAGGAACGGCGCCGCATGCTGGGCAAACGCTACATCGGTGCGGCGCGCACGGCGGGTGTCGACCAGATAAGCTACGTCGCCCGAAGCAAAGCAGTATGCATCGGCCGGCAGGCGCAGATCGTAGCTACCACCAGCCGCCGGCGCGATTTTGGCGGCAAGGAGCGGTGGGCGCTTAGCGGACGCCTCGTCCTCCCCTTCCGGAGGCAGCTCAACCGCCACGTCATAGGTGCGATGCGTCGTCGTCCCCCGCGACCAGGCGGGCTCAAAAGAGATGGTCTGGCCGCACAGCAGGTCCAGCACATATACGATGCTATGCTCGGACAGCGGCAACTGACGCTCGGCAACAAAACCGCTGCGGGCAAAGTCGCACGACGCCGAACGCGAGCTTGTGATGTCATCGAGATAGGCAACTGTCGTCACAACAAGGTTGAGCAGCTTTGCCGATGTTTCGTCAAAGGCCTCAGGTGAATGGACAAACGTGAGCTTCTTGCCATAGGAGAACGTGCCGCCGCGCACGTAGGCATCGGCCATGCCGTCGATGTCCTTGACCACGTAGGAGACCGATCCACAGCGAATGCGGAACTCGAGCGCCCAGCTAAAGCGGTCAGCGAACAGCGGATTGTAGTACGGCACCAACGAGGGCTCCAACGCCGCTTTGGGGGCGTCGGGATCAACGGCACCGGCAAGCTTGCGGCGCATGCTCGCCAGCTCATCCATGCGCGCGTCCGAAAGATCGGAAAGCGCCGCCACAAGGCTCGGGCTCGTGGGGACGGGAGCCGGAAAGGGAAAATTGGGGTTGACGGCCGGCGCTTTGGGCGCGGTGCGCGCGGGCTGTTTCGGCTGCGCCGTAAACGTGCGAACCGGTGTGCGCAGCCCCTCAACAGGCTCAATGCCGCTGGCGTCCAGGTACGCCAGCGCTGTAGCGATGGCGTGCTTGCACATGCCGGGGTAGCGATAGGCAGCGGGGCAATCGCAGTCGTAGTCGATCACCTCGTGCTCGTCCATGTCGAGCGCCACGTGCGTCTTGTACAGGTCGCCGCGCGAGCCGCGCACCGAGCCCTCAACCGTCACGTTTTTGGAGAAGCGCGAGCCGCTGTCCTCGATCGACAGCACGGCACCGTTGAGCATGAGCGAACGCCCCTTCATAAAGGTGCCGCTCAACGCCGCCTCTTTGCGAAGCGCCTGCGCAAACGTCCCCTGCGCCATCACTTCCTCCAATCTCACCCGGGGTAGCTTAGATAACCGTCACGCGTCCCTGGTTGCCCACAATCGCCTTGGCCTCGGCCAGCAGCGGAATCGAGCGCGCGTTGACCTTGGCAGGCACCTCGGCGCGCAGCACGCGCCCGTCCACCTGCTCGATAAAGATCTCCACGCGGTCGCCGCCCGGGTTGGCGGTAAGCACCGTGGCCAAGCGCGCCATATTGCCCTGGCTAAAGCGGCTGTTGGGCACCATGACCTCAAAGACCTTGGGCTTGTTGTTCTCCTCGTTGAGCTCGAGCGGCACGATCTCCTGCGCGATGATCTGGTCGCCGCGGTCCGAGCGCTCGAGCTTGCCCTTAATGCGCACAAACGCGTCGGACAGCTGAGCACCGGTCTCGGGATCGACCTCGCCGTACAGGTACCCCTCGGCCTCCTTGTAGGTCTTGGGGAACACCACGACCGTGGCCTCGCCCTCCATGTCCTCGAGCTGCACGATACCCATGGGATCGCCGTTTTTGGTCACGCGCTTGGACACGCTCGAGACCATGCCGGCCCACCACAGTGCCTTGCCCTCGGGAATCTCCTGGTTGATGGTGCCGCCCGTGGGGTTCTGCACTTCGTAGCCGGTATCGATCTGCGAGAACGAGAAGTCGCGCGCCTTGGCTAGTGCATACTCAAACGGGCGCAGCGGGTGGTCCGAGACATAGATGCCCAGAACCTCCTTCTCCTGGCTCAGCTTAAGGTGGCGGTCCCACTCCTGACCGTCCGGATCGGGCACGCTGACCTCAAAGCCCGAGCCCTCGACGTCGCCGAACATATCGAAGAACGACGTTTGGCCGCTCGCGCGATCCTTCTGGCGCTTTACCGCGGCATCGATGATGTTCTCGGGGTTGTTCTTGTCCACAAAGTGCATCATCTGGCGACGCGGATACCCCGTGGAGTCGAAGGCACCTGCCTTGATCAGCGATTCGATTACGCGACGGTTGGCCTGGCTCGAGTCCACGCGCTCGACAAAGTCGTGCAGCGTCTTAAACGGACCGCCTGCCTCGCGCTCGGCGATAATCGCCTGCGCCACGCCGGTGCCCACGCCGCGGATGCCGGCCAGACCAAAGCGCACGCCCTCCTTGGTAGCCGTGAACTCGGTACCGGACTCGTTGACATCTGGCGAGAGCACGGGGATGCCGTCGTGACGGCATGCCGAGACGTAGTGCACGATCTTGTCGGTCTTGCCCGTATAGGACGTCAGAACGGCCGCCATGTACTCGTGCGGATAGTGCGCCTTGAGCCACGCCGTCTGCATAACCAGGATGGCGTAGCCGGCGGAGTGCGACTTGTTAAAGGCGTAAGATGCGAACTCGAGAACATCGTCCCAAATCTTCTGGGCGACCTCGCGCGTGTAGTTGTTCTTGATAGCGCCGTTCATCCAGTGGTCGTAGGTGGTCTCGTCCGAGCCATCCTCCCAGTGCAGCACCGTCGACGTGAGCAGCTTGATCTTTTTCTTAGCCACGGGTTTACGGATACGCGAGTCCGATTCGCCCTTGGAGAAGCCGCACATCTCGACGGAGATGAGCATAACCTGCTCCTGGTAGACCATGGTGCCGTAGGTTTCGCCCAGGATGTCGTCCAGGCGGTCGTCGTAGGAGACGGCCGGCTCCTTGCCGTTCATACGGTTGATGTAGGACGAGACCATGCCGGCGCCCAGCGGGCCCGGGCGGTACAGGGCGATCAATGCTACGACGTGCTTGTACTCGGTGGGCTTCATGTTCTTGATCGTGGCCGTCATGCCGGCGGACTCGACCTGGAAGACGCCGGCAGTGTGACCGGAGCCCATGAGCTTAAAGATCTCGGGATCGTCAAAGGGGATCTCTTCCTCTTTGATGTCGATACCGAAGTTCTTTTTGATGTTTGCCTTGGCCTTGGAGATAACCGTCAGCGTGCGCAGGCCCAAGAAGTCCATCTTGAGCAGGCCCATGTCGGCAACGGTATGGCCCTCGTACTGGGTAATCTCGACGCCACCCTTGGTGTCGAGCTTGGTGGGCACATGTTCGTTGACGGGGTCGCGGCAGATCAGAACGGCGCACGCGTGCACGCCCTCGCCACGGGTGAGGCCCTCAATCGAGAGCGCCGTGTCGATGATGCGGCGGGCGTCGTCGTCCTTTTTATAGGCCTCGGCAAAGTCGGGGTTAAACAGATCCTCTTTGCCGGGTTGTTTTTCGAGTACCTGCTTGAGCTTGACCTTGGGGTCGCTCGAGACCATCTTGGACAGGCGCTGGCCCATGTAGACCGGGTAGTCCAGAACGCGCGCGGCATCGTTGATGGCCTGCTTGGCCTTAATGGTCGAGTAGGTGATGACGTGGGTGACCTTCTCGGGGCCGTAGAGCTGGCGAACGTGCTCCACGACCTCGAGGCGCCGCTCATCGTCGAAGTCCATATCGATATCGGGCATCTCGGTACGCTGCGGAGACAGGAACCTCTCGAACATCAGGCCGTTCTCGAGCGGATCGAACGCGGTGATGTTCATGGCGTAGGCGACGATGGCGCCGGCGGCCGAGCCACGGCCGGGGCCGACGCCGATGCCGTTGTCCTTGGCCCATTGCACGTACTCGGCAACGATCAAAAAGTAGGCGGCAAAGCCCTTGTCGCAGATGACCTTGTATTCGTACTCAAAGCGCTCTTTGATGTTGACGCCACCGATCTCGCGCGTGGCCCAGTCGTCACCGTAGTGCTGGCGCAGGCCCTTCTCGCACTCGCGGCGGAACTGACTCTCGTGCGTCTCGCCGGGGTCGAGCAACGGGAAGCGCGGCAGGATGATGGAGTCCCAGTCCAGCTCTACGTAGCACTTGTCGGCGATCTCGAGCGTGTTGTCGCAGGCCTCGGGGCAATACGGGAACATTGCCCGCATCTCCTCCTCGGTCTTCATGTAGAACTCCGAGCCGGTCATGCGCATGCGGTTGGGGTCGTCGACCTTGGCGTTCATACCGATGCACATGATGACATCCTGCACGGGCGCGTCCTCGCGGCGCAGGTAGTGGAAGTCGTTAGTGGCGATGACCTTGACGCCCACCTGTTTGGCGATGTCGATGAGCGTGCGATCCATCTGCTCGTCGGTCAGGCCGTTATCGGTGGTAATACCGTGTTCCTGGATCTCGATATAGAAGTCACCGGGGTCAAAGGTATCGCGGAAGGTCTCGGCCCACTTGATGGCGCCCTCCATGTCACCGCGGTCGATGTACTTAGGGATGATGCCGGCGATACAGGCACTCGTGCAGATCATACCCTTGGCGTGGCGGCGCAGGTTGTCGAGCGTCACGCGCGGCTTATAGTAAAAGCCCTGTACGGCGGCCTCGGAGACCGTCTGCATCAGGTTGACGTAGCCCTCCTGGTCCTTAGCCAGAAGGATCATGTGGTAAAGCTCGGGCTTATGGTCGCGGGCGAGCGTCTCGTCCGGCGTAAAGTAAACCTCGCAGCCAAAGATGGGCTTGATGACCAGGGGCGGCTTGAGCTCGTCGATGTTGCCCTTCTCGTCCCACATGGCCATGTCCTTCACATACTGGGCATGCTCGCGCGGGTTTGCCTCAGGATCGGGCTCCACCAGCTCGTCGCGGCGGTCCTTTTCCAAGAAGGCCTTGTCGTGGCTCCAGGTTTTGTACTCGGGCGTATTGTGGTTGACGGCGTCGCAGGCCAGCGCCAGGTCGGGCACGCCATACATGTAGCCGTGGTCGGTAATGGCGACGGCGGGCATGCCCAGCTCTACGGCACGGTTGACCATATCCTGGATACGGGTTGCGCCGTCGAGCATGGAGAAAACAGTGTGATTGTGCAGATGGACGAATGCCATGTGATGAGCTCCGATGCAGGTTCGTGTTCTGACTGAACGATTTTACCGCACGGCACGGACAGCACCCGAACCTAGCCAAACCAACACGGGCAGTCTTTTTGGGACGTGTCTTTTTTAGCTGCTTTGACCTGATTGCTTCATTCGTCGCAAAGGGGCCGGACCGCGACCCCATGTCGCGGTCCGGCCCCTGAGGAAAGCTCAGCTCAGGTCCTCGCCGTTTGAGGCAATTACCTTGCGATACCACTCGAACGATCTTTTCTTGCTGCGCCGACGTGTGCCGTGTCCTTCGTCATCGAGGTCGACATAAATGAAACCGTAGCGCTTGCGCATCTGGCCCGTTGCGACCGAAACCAGATCGATCGGTCCCCAGCACGTGTAGCCCAGGAGGTCCACCCCGTCGATTTCGACGGCGTCCTTCATAGCCTGGATGTGCTCGCGCAGGTAATCGATACGGTATCCATCATCCACAAAGCCGTTCTGATCCGGCTCATCCGGGGCTCCGAGACCGTTCTCCACGATAAAGAGCGGCTTTTCGTACCGGTCGTATATGTCGTTCATGGTGATGCGCAGCCCTGCGGGATCGATGAATCTGCCCCATGGCTCCATCTTGAGGTAAGGGTTGGGGGCACTCTTGAGTAGATTGGAGTCGAACTGCCCCTCGGTGTTTGCCTGCGCCACGCGCGTCGAGTAGTAAGAGAAGCCCACGAAGTCCACCGGATTCTGCGCAAGGACCTCCTCATCGCCCTCCGCCCAAGGAATCGCGAACCCTTGACGCTCATACTCCGTGAGCATGTAGCACGGATAGTGGCCGCGCACCTGCACGTCGGTGAACATATAGTGCTTGCGATTCTCGTCCTGAGCCGTTTTAACGTCGGCAGGGTTGCAGGTAGCAGGATAGAAAATACCCGCATTGAGCATGCAGCCGATTTGCGCACCAGGGATGATCTCATGGCAGGCGCGCACCGCGCAAGCACTCGCCACGAGCACGTGATGCACCGCGTTATGAACGGAGACGTAGCGGTCCTCCCCCTCATCAAACACGATGCCTGCCGCCATGAAGCACGCAGAGGTCATGATGTTGATCTCGTTGAACGTGAGCCAAGAGCGCACTTGATTGCGGTAACGTGCGAACACAGTGCGAGCGAAGCGCTCAAACATGCCCACGAGAGCGCGGTTGCGCCAACCGCCGTATGCCGTAACAAGATGCATGGGCACGTCATAGTGGCTGAGCGTCACCACCGGCTCGATGCCCTGTTCGAGGCAGGTGCGAAACACATCCTCATAGAACGCGAGGCCCTGCTCGTTGGGTTCGGAGTCATCCCCGTTGGGGAATATACGGCTCCATGCGATGGAGAGGCGCAGAGCCTTGAAGCCCATCTCGCCGAAGAGCGCGATGTCCTCGCGGTAATGATGATAGAAATCGATGGCCTGTTGGGCCGGGTAGTAATGGTCGGACAGCGGCTCGAGCGGAACGTCGTCACCCCTGATGACGGCGAGACGGTCCCGCCCGTACGGCAGAAGATCCGCGTTGGCGAGCCCCCGCCCGCCCTCGTCCCAGGCACCCTCACACTGGTTGGCGGAAAGCGCGCCGCCCCAGAGAAAATCAGAACGCAATGGCATGGGAGTCCTCCTTATCTTGCTTTTAGTGCGAACGGGCACCACCATGCAGCGGCGCCCGTCCGGGTTCATGGGGCCCCAGTTCCGAGAAGAGACTCGTTGCGCTAAGGCACCCTTCTAGATGCAGCGCTTAAGCCTCAAGGGCCTCCTCGGCTTCCTTCTCGCCCGATTCGCGATTGTCGAAGCCAAAGACCATGCAGAGGGCGAATGTCACCGCAAAGCCAATCGCGCAGCTGATGGCGCCCGGAATGATGTCCTGGCTGAACTTGATGACGTTCATCCACGGGAAGCCGACTCCCGAGAAGACGAAGATGCGCGCGTTGAGCAGACCGCATGCAAGGCCGCCGGCCGCGCCGCCGATCATCGACCAAGCGAGCGCCTTCTTATCGCGCAAGAGGATGCCGTAAATGATGGGCTCGGATACGCGGCCGAGCGCATAGGTAGCGAAGGTAGTCCAACCGAGCTGACGGTTAGCCTTGCCCTTTGCACGGATGCCGTAGGCGAGCGCGACCGCAAGCGTCACGTAAACAACCACCGTCGTACCCGGAGTGCACACGGCGTCATAGCCCACCTCAAGCCAGCCGGGCATCATAGCGGTGAGAATCGGCACATGCATGCCGGTAGCGATCACGAGGTTCCACGTCGCACCGACCACCAGACCGCACAGCGGACCGGCGTTCGCGCCGAGCCAGATGATGATATCGGCGATGATGCCCATAATGAAGGAGACGGCGGGGCCGAAGACGCAGAGTGCAAGCGGCAGCATGATGAGCATGGTCCCCACTGGAATCACGAGGATGCGCAGCATGTCAGGGCAATGCTTCTTGATAAGCCCCTCTACGTAGGACTGAATCCACACGATGAGGATGATGGGAAGCACCGACTGTGTGTAATTCACCAGCGTCATGGGGATGCCGTAGACGTCGAACGGAGCGCCCTCCTCGACGATAGCGAGCATGCTCGGATGAATCATAATAGCAGCCGTCATGAGCGCAAGCACAGGACTCGTCTGGAACTTCTTGGCCGCCGCATAGGCACCGAAGATCGGCAGGAAGTAATATGCCGCGTCTCCCACCAAGGAGAAGAGCCGGTACATGCTGCCCTCCGCGGCTAGAAGGCCCGCGCCTTCCGGACCAAGCAAAATGGTGAACATGCGGAAGATACCCGCGATGCAGAACACGGGCAGAATGGGAGCGATAGAGCCGCTCACCGCATCGAGAATCAGATTGCCGATGCGCTTCGGAGCGAACCGCTCCTTCCAGGGAAGCCTCTCTGCTGCGTCCAGATCTTCATCAATCGCCGTCTGGACTTCAAAGCCGCCTTCCCTGCATACCGCGTCGTAGACCTTGTCGACGGTCGGCCCGATTACGAGCTGCACCTGGCCGCCAGCGTGCACCACGCTAATCACTTCGGGAATCGCATTGAGCTTGGCGTCATCTGCAAGCCCCTCGTCCTTAAGAACGAGGCGCAGACGCGTCATGCAATGCGTCGCGCTTGAAACATTCGCCTTGCCGCCCACCTCTTCGATGATTCTTTGGGCGAGTTTTTGATAGTTAGTCATCATTCCTCCTTTTACGCCACGAATCGTCGTGGCACGAGATGGTTCTCGTACTTTCGGAGGTCATGCCCTGCCCTAACACAGGTTACAATCCTTCTGGCCTGGGTTGTCAGCGTCCGGCTGTGCCGGATTCCGCCTTCGTACAGATACGGTTGACATGGAGCATGAAGTAAAGCTTCTCCTCGTCGGTGAGCTCCGTATGCCATTCCCGCTTCATATAGGTACAGATGTGGTCGATGCATTGCGCAAGCTCGGGAAACTCCTCGCGCGAATTCGCATAAAGCGGCAAATTGGCGCTGCTGAGGCTATCGTTACCCTTGATACGCTTGAACAGATACTGCACGTGTGTCGCAAACCGTGAGAACTCAAAAGACTCCCGATCGATGATGGTACGGAAATCGTACTCGACGATATCAGTGACATCGTTGAGCAGGCGCTCAAACGATTGGGCGCGATCGCTTGCCACAGTAACCTCTGCCCCAGTCTTTGCATTGACCAGATTCATGGCGATGCTTGCCACCTCTTCGCGCGGCAGCTCGACGCCCAACTCCTGCCGCACGCGCGCGGTAATGTAGCGGCCGATTTTGTATTCCAGCGGATAAAGCTGCTGCACATCATAGGTAAGGGGCATATCAAAACGAATGCCCTTCCTCTGCCGCGCAATCGCAAAGGCGATATGGTCGGCCATGATGAGCACGGCGTTGGGACTGAGTTCGTAAGGCAGCTCGTTCTCTACAATATCCATGATCTTTGCCGTAAACAGCACCACATCGGCAGGAAGATCCTGCATGATACGCTGCCCCTCGGCATCGATGCTATAGAACGTGCGCTCGATATGGTCCATCGCGAGCTCCCGGGGGAAGTCACCACCGAAGCCGACACCCTTGCCGAGCGCCACGACCTCGCGACCGCGACTATCTCGACAAATCACGGCGTTATTGTTGAGCTTTCTGATCGCCAGCATATCGATGTACCTCCTCTCTTGATGATAGGGCACTCATTCGGAGCTGAACAAAAAGGGCATGACCTCGGCAGAAAGCAGCACCCTACTTGCCTACGGTCATGCCCTAAAGTGACACCCGAATATATGTGCAATTGAATAACGAACGGAATCCGGATGGCCATGCTCCCCAAAGGGATAACAACCCATCACATGTATTTATAGGCCCACCCGAGATGAACGTCAAGTGTAAATTTGCGTAATCCGCACCCTTGATTGGCAACTTCATCCGCGTAATCCGCACCCCCGACTGATTCTGAGTTGCGGTGAAATAGTTCCTGCTGGAGCCAGCTGGGCCGTAAAACAGGAACTATTTCACCGCAAGTTATGGGGAGACTGGGCGTGCGGACGGCCCTGGTGAGCTAGAGGTTGTAGGTGACCACCTGGGACTCGGCGGGGTTGGAGGGATCGGACTGCTCCACGCGGACGAACTTGACCGTCACCGTCTTAAAGCCCGCCTTGTGCAGAACATCCGAATAGACGCGCGCCTGCATTTAAAGAAACAACGGCGGTAATTGCTATCGCGATTGCGCCAATAACACCGAGCGCTATCTGAATGGGATATAACCCCAACACATATCCAAATATGGAGAAAAACATTGCAGAAAAGAGAGCCCTTACCAGAGACGCGACGGAAAGGATCGTCGCGCGGAGATCGTCCGCTATCGCGTCTTGGATTAAGTTTTCCGAAGTGATGTACACCACTTCTGGGAGAAAACAAAGCACCATGCTAAGGCCAAACAAACACAGCGGATTTGAAGCGAACCACGGAAGAATCATGAAAAGACCGGCCTCGATTAGCATCGAGCCGAGCATGGTATTTCTTTTCCCGAAACGCGATGAGAAGAAATCTGCTGCAATGTAGGCCGTCGCATTTACTGCATAGGATGCACCGAAAAAGATTCCTATTATGGAGACGGGAGCATCAAATGCGTCGAATACCAACTGATTCAAGTTGTAATAACTCCCATAGAATCCATCGAGCATGCTTGTGCCGATTAGAAGAAGCAACACCGCAAAAGCGGATTCTCCAATGCTCCAGGTTTCGCGTCTGAAGATCTTGGCTACGTCAAACCTTTCCTCCCCAGAGTTTTTGGAATGGGTCGTTTCCATCCTCTCAATGGGATACAGAAGGAAAAGCTGCAGGAGATAGAAAACGGAAACGCATACGTAGAGGGCACTCCAAGATACTTGGGCAATGAATGATCCAAGTACGATTGCCACTCCCGTCGCGATTGATTGCGCGGCAAGCAGCCGAGCGTTGATGGTGAGGAAGCGCTCTCCTTGACCGGCATTTCGGGCAATTTCATATAAAAGTGCTTGTTCGGATCCCGATTGAAGGGAGTAGGCGAGTGCCTCGACAAGGGAAAGCGCGACGAGAAAGGGGCCTGAGAGCAACAGCATGCCAGCCGTATGGAAGAAAAGAAGCAGAACGCCCACTTGAATCGAGAACTTCTTTCCAAAGAAATCGCCTACCAGCCCTGTTGGCAGCTCGAGGACGACCGTTGCAATGTTGTACAGGGCTTGATAAAGCGCGATTTCCGTGACAGACATTCCTTTATCCGCAAGGAAAAGTAGAAACACTCCCCGATTTAAAACAAATCCCGCGAGAACGAAAAAGGCGGAATAGATGTGCAGTTGCGTAGCGGCATTCTTATTCATTTGGCACTTCCAACAACATTTTTTGTCGGGCTGTTCGCTACTGACTCAAAACCCGAAGCGTTCACGGTTTCCGATGAAGAGTCACCTTACCTTTTGCGGTATGGGCGCTTCTCGTACTTATAGCCGTTGAGCTTGTTGCGGCTGGGACACTTGCCCGTGGCGTTCTCGATATCCTGCATGATGGACCCCGCCAGAGCGTCAAAAAGCTCCTCCGGCGTCACCTCAAGCGTTTTGGTGAGCTGCATGATAGCTCCTTATTCGTTTGAACCGTTCGGGCTATTGTACCGTCCCAGACTCTCCCATGCGTTGCGGTGCTATTTGGACGATTGAGGGCTTTATTCCGGGGCGGCCGTGTGGGTTTGCCCAAAGTAGCTAAAAGAGCCCCGTCCAAAAAGACTGCGGTGGAATCGATAGGGATTCCACCGCAGGTTGTTGAGGGTTAGAGGTTGTAGGTGACCACCTGGGGCTCGCAGGGGTTGGCGGGATCGGCCTGCTCCACGCGGACGAACTTGACGGTCACGGCCTCAAAGCCCGCCTTGTGCAGAACATCAGCGTAAACGCGCGCCTGCAGGGCGTGCTTCTCCTGCAGCTGTTCCGGCGTCTCGTCCGGTGTGCCGCCCGTCTTGTAGTCGATGACCAGCGCGCGTGACGAATCCGCCGGGTTCGTCGCCAAAGCGTCGATGGCGCCCTCGGCATATGCACCGTAGCGAGCGATGTCCTCGTCCTCGCAGCCCAGCGAAAAGAACGGCACCTCGGCACGAACGCACGGCCAGGCAAGCAGCTCGGCACGGACCGCCGACTTAAGCCAGCGGTCTAGGGCAACGTCGAAGCGTTCGTGCTGCTCCGGCGTCAGGCACCACAGGCGCGCCAGCGCATCGGCACGCGCGGCGGGCAGCTCATCGGCACCCATCTCGATCAGCCACTGGCAGGCGGCGTGGAAGGCCGAGCCCAGCGCCATGGGGTTGCCGGCGGGCTCAACGGCGGCCACGTCTGCATCCGTCATCTCGGAACCATCCGATTCCGCATCATCGCCGGCCTCGTCCATGGGCACATGCGCCTCGGCGGCTCGGTCCTCGGACTCGGCATGCAGCGCCGCGGCAATTGACGAGTAGCTGTACGAATCGCGCGCCGGATACGGGCAGGTGCCCATGCGCACGCCCACCGCCTGGGGATACACGAGCTCAAACGCATCGGGCTCGGGGTCGGCAGGACCGGGAACGGCGGCGCGGGCATCCGCACCGGCACCCTCCGGCTCCGCATCGCCGCGGACAAGCCTGCCCTCGACATCCAGCGAAGCGTTGACCTCAAACGCCTGCTCGCCAAACGTAAAGTCCGCCAGCGAGATGAGCTCGTAGTCGCCCGGCTTGGAGTTATCGAACACCAAACGGTCGCTATCGAGCTGCGGCATGTCCAGGCTGTCGGTCGGCAGGATGCGGCGCAGCACGTCGTAGGTCAGATCCGTCTCGACATCGAATGTCGGCGCGCACAGCTTACCGCGGCTCACGCCGACATCCATCGCCAGAATGACCAGCTCGCACGCTCGCGTCATGGCGACATAGAGCAAGCGAGCCCGCTCCTCGAGCGAAAGCTGCAGGTCGTCGTTGCGCAGGCGGGCAAATGCCTCGGCGGGAGAACCCGTCGCGCAGACATCCTCCATGAGCTCCGGCGGCAACCATAGCGACGTGCCCTTACCCTTAAACGCATGCTCAAACTGCTTTTTGACGTCATCGCCCTTTACGAACGTGCCGTCCGCGAGTTTAACGCCGTCGAAGCGTGCCGGCAGCGCCACGACCTGCGCTCCGCCCTCGACACGCCCCATCTGAGCCGCACCCGAGGACTTACGCACGCCAAAGCACTCCGCAACCGCTACGACCGGATACTCCAGACCCTTGGACGCATGCACGGTCATGATGCGCACCGCGCCGTCGCCCTCCTCGTTGAGCGCGCCCGGGGCCTCCTTGCCCGCCAAGAAGCGGTCGAAGGCGAGCGCGATGGAGCGCGGAGAATTGCCGAGCTCGACCTCTGCCTCGGCCACGGCGTCGAGCGCCTTGAGCACGTTGGCGGCGATGGCCTTGCCCTCGGGACCACGCTGCGCCAGACGCACGAACCAGCCGGAGGCATTGACCACGTCGCGCGCGATGGCGGCGAACGAATCGCGTCCCACGCGACGAAGCGCGTAGCGCAGCACCTCGCGGGCACGCGTCACGAGCGGCAAGTCTTGCAAACCCGGCACGTCGAAATCACTCATGATGCCCACGTCGATATTCCGGCGCGAGGTCTCCCCCGTCTCGCTATCGAGCTTGGTCGCCAGCGCCAGGAACTCCTGGGCGCCGAGCGCAAACATCGGCGAGGCGAGCAGTGGCATAAGGCCCTGCGCCGTATCGGCCGGATTGGCGAGTGCGCAGACCAGGGCACGCACCGTCTGCACCTCGGCTGCCTGGGCAAAGACCGAGCCGCCTGCGATCACGCAGTCGAGCCCCTGGTCGCGGAAGGCCTGCGCATAGACATCGGCGTTGGTCATGCGGCCCAGCAGCAGGACCATGCTGCCCTGGGGCTGGCCCGCTTTAACGAGTGCTTGGAATCGCTCCGCAATCGCACGAGCTTTCGCCTGCGTTCGCTCCTGGGTGCTGCCGCCGGCAACGAGCAGCGCCTGGCGGCGCGATGCCTTCGCCTTGAGCTTGTCCTCGCGTTCGTCGCTCGGTTCAAGATCCAAGAACCCCTGCATCAAACCACCGGTGTCGCCGTCAAAGACGCGCGCCACATAGCGCAGCACCTCATCGTGGCTGCGGAAGTTGCGTACAAGCTTGACGAGCTCGCCGGCGGGGGCATCGGACGTGGCGACCGTCTCGGACGCCGTCGTCGAGCCCACCTTGAGCTCCTGGCGACGGAACACCTCGACCTCGGCACCACGGAAGCGGTAGATCGACTGCTGCGCATCGCCTACGGTGCACAGTGCGCGCTCCCCCACACCCGTCAGGTAACGGATCAAATCGACCTGCATCTGGTCGGTATCCTGGAACTCATCGATCATGACCATCTTAAAGCGACCCTCATAGGCCGCTCGGATGGCGGGATAATCGCGCAGCGCCTCGTACGCCATGCGCAGCAGGTCGTTGTTATCAAGCGCGGACTGGTCAGCCTTGAGCGCGCGGTATTCCGCCTCCACAGCACGAGCAAGCCCCACCAGCGCATCGAGCGCCGGACCGCCGCAGGCAAGCACGATATTGATAAATGCATCGGCGGCCTCGGCCTTGAGCAGCTCCACCTGCTCCTTAGGAAACGCCTTGCTCGCCCGAGGCATGCTGCACGACATCATGAGTCGCGCCGCATCCTCCATGGTTTTGCCGCTCGCCTCAAACGCGTCGATGGCATCGAGTGCCACCTGCGCTTTCTCGGTCGCGGCCTTGCTCGCACCCAACGCCGCGCGATAGGCGTCGGCAAGCGCAGAGGTG
Source organism: uncultured Collinsella sp. (assembly GCA_905194675.1). Classification (GTDB taxonomy): domain Bacteria; phylum Actinomycetota; class Coriobacteriia; order Coriobacteriales; family Coriobacteriaceae; genus Collinsella. The sequence continues at coordinate 33,961 of CAJJTG010000019.1, forward strand.
TCGGCCTGGCCGCGTGCCACGCACACATCGTCCATGCCGCCCGGCAGCTGGCTCGATAGCTCCAACAGGTCGCGCACCAGGCCTTTGATGGTGGTACCGGCGCCAAACGGCCCGCCCTCGCCCGCCATGGGATACCAAGCGTAGAGGGCCTTAAGCGAAGCGGCGAGCTGGGGCGCGGCATCGGGCGCCGTCGCGCGCCCCAGCACATGCTCAACAGCCTGATCCATAAGCTCATCGGTATCGGTGAGCACCGTGAACTCGGGGTCGATGCCCAGCTCCAGCGCGTGCGCACGCAGGATACGCGAGCACATGCCGTGGATGGTCGAGATCCAAGCGTCGTCGACGGTCAGGGCCTCCTCGTCCATGCCCTCGTCGATAAGCGCACGGCGCACGCGGTCGCGAATCTCGGCCGCGGCATCTTTGGTAAAGGTAATGGCAAGCACCTGATCCAGATGCTCGACAAACGGACCGGATTCGGGCGAGAGCGCATAGACAATGCGGCGCGTGAGGGTAAAGGTCTTGCCCGAGCCGGCACCTGCCGAGACAAACAGCGGGCGGTCGAGCGTTTTGACGACTTGCAGTTGTTGCGGCATCAAAGTCGAAAGATCCATGGTCTACACGTCCCTCCTTACAAACGTTCCTTCGTGGTTATACGAGCAGCGCGCATGCGCGGCCTGAGCCGACGTCGGGTCGACGGCGGCAACGTTGCCTGCCTCGAGCTCGCGCAGACGCTCGGCAATGCCGGTCTCCACGCGATCGAGCAGCGCATCGAAGTCCATGTTGCCGCCCTCGCCGGGAAAGCCCTTCTTAAGGCCTGGGATGCGGCCGTCGCCGCGCTCTTCCTCAAGCAACTCGGCGCTCGCCGCACCGCGCAGCGCGGGCTTGCCGCCCTTGGTCGAAAAATAGAGCGCGGCGCGGGTATCCAGATCCAGCGCCCGACGCATGGCCTGCGCGTAGATGAGTGTCTGGGTATGGGGCGGCAGCCAGCGCGGGTCGTCGATGGGGGCCTCGCCCGACTCCTCGTCGCGCACCGTGGGGTCGGCGAGCTTAAACTCCTCGACACCCGAACGATGCTTATAGTCGATTACCACGGCGCGATTCTCGACATCCACATCAACGCGGTCGATGCGCCCGCCAAGCGGCCAACCGGCATACTCGACCTGGAGCTCGTTGAACGCAAACTCCAGGTAGCGCGGCGCGAAGGGCGCGAGCGCCTCGGACTCGTAGGCAAGCACGCCCTCCAGCTGCGGCAAAATCTCGGCCACCTGGCGCTCCTCCACCGGGGAGAGCGGCACGAGCGGGCCCTCGGCACCGCGCTTGCCCGCATGCTCGGCCAAGGTCTCGTCAAAGACCTCGCGCAGCAGCTCCTTCGCGCGTGGCAGATTCATGGGTGTCACGCGCTCCATGCCCTCCTGGGGCAGACGGGCATGCAAGTGTTCCAGCACGTCGTGGACAAAGTTGCCCTTCTCCATATTGCCAAAGCCAGCGTCGATCGACTGGGGCTTCACGCGGTACGAGACGAACCAGCATAGCGGGCAGGTCGAATAGGCCTCGATCTGCGAGGCAGACGTCAGGCGCGGCACCAGCGGCGCATCCTCGCCCTCGCCATCGCGACGACGCAGGACCAAATACGGAATGGCTTCATCGCTCAGATGCTGAGGAGCTTCGCAGGTCACGCGCTCGCGCCTAAGACCTTCGCCTGCCGCGGGATCGAAGTCCCTTACGATATCGCCCTCACCCACGCACTTCGCCTTGTCGGCGCCAACGGCCTTAGCGTCGTCAGCGGCCTTGTCGGCGTCAGCGGCCTTAGCATCGTTAGCGGCCTCGGCATGCGCCCGCAACTCGGTCCACACGGCCGCCGGATAGCACTCGCGCGCCTGACGATCGTGGGTCACACGGGCGAGCGTAACCGGACCACGCGACGCTTGTATCGCGCGGCCAAAGCGTGCGCGCAGCAAGGCCGCAGGCTCAAGCGTCACACCGCTGCGATCTAACTCTGCCGTCAGCGTTGCCAGCGGGCCCTCCTCATGTGAGAGCGGATAACTGTCCAGGTCGACGTCGGCAAACAGCACGGCATCGTAGCTGCCGGGGCGCAGGGCCGCCGCATCGGCAAGCGAAGCAAAGCGAACCTGGGCGCGTGGCGCACGGTCAACCTCGTAGGTCTCGTAATCGTAGGCGGCGCTACGCTTGTCCACCTTGGTGCGAATGTCATCGAGCACGGGCACGGTCGCGGCCTGCGACACGTCGAGCGCACGGGCGCCATTCATAAGGATGTCGATGACGTGGCGCAGCAGGGCCACCTCCGCCTGGCGACGGGCCTGACCGTCGAGACCGCCAAGTGCGCGATCGGGCAGTGCCTCGGCAACGGCAAGCATGGCCTTGAGCGCCGTCACGGGTTTGTCGCGCCACAGCGCCTGGAACACGTCCGAGATCACGCACGGCACGTTCTTAAACCAGTTCTCGTCGCTCGCCGCTTTACGCGCGCCCCTCACCTGGCCCTGCACGCTCTGCAGCAGGCTCTTGACGCCCGCAGTGGTCTTGCTGCGCGACAGTCGCATATTCTTGTCGAACGTGCGCGCGCTGGCGGCGTCGGCACCCGAAAGCGGGCTGTAAATCCAGTCGGTAAGCTCCGGAGCGGGCCACCACTCAGTCTTAGAAGCTGCCCCTTCGTCGGCGGCTTTCATACGCTCAATCAGGTTGGCGAGCGCCGTAAACTGCCTGCCCGCGATGGACTGGGAAAACGCCGTAAACTCAGTCGTCTCGGCCGCAATGTGACGCGCCGCCAAACGAGCAGCGAGTTCGCCGAACAGCTGGGGCGCCCGGGCGGAAACCACGAGCACGCGCGCGGGGTCGGCGTTCGTCGCGGCGCCGTCGCGCGACACGGACTCCTCACATGCCGCGACCAGGTTCTCGAGAGCATCCACATAAGCGCGGGCGCGGGCATGGGGGCCGGCCACCTCTATAAAAAAAGGCTGAGCAACAGGCGCAGAAGCGGTCTCGGACGCGCCGGCGTCCTCCCCCAACGGGGCGGCCTCAAACAGCACACCGCGGGCATCAAAGGCGGCAGCCAGGTCCTCGCGCATCGCCGCCTGCTCGCAAGCGAGCAGCACGACAACCTCTCCCCCGCTGCTCGCCACGGCCGACAACAGCTCGAGCAGGCTATGCGTAAACGACGTGACCCCACGCACGCAGACGGTGCGGGTGCACGCCGGAAGGTTGTCTGTCAGCACCTCGGCCATAAGGTCAGCCGCCTCGCAGGGCTCGACCATGTCTCGACGATCCAAGCCGCTCGCATAGGCGCTCAACAGCTCGAACACGCGGGCCTCGGCGTCGCTTTTGGGCTCGGGCCGAGCGGCGGCATCGCGACGGCGTTCGTCGCCCGTCCCCGCCACGCCCGGCAACACGTCGCGGGCCATACGCGCAAGCATGCGTACCGTGCCTTGGCTGCGCGAGAGCGGCTGCAGAGCAGCGTCGTCGCGGCGGTCGATCATGTCCGAGAACAGCATCTGGCGCTGAAGGTTATCCACAAAGCTGCGGCCATCGCCCATAAACTCCCACAGCGAGCGGAGCCACGATGTGGGCGTCTTGTAGTCGATGCCCAGCGAAGCCCCGGCTTCTGCCGCATCATGGCGGCACAGGTCGAGCTCGGCAAATGTTGGCGCCAACAGAACAGCGCGCCCGTGGCGGGCAACCAGGTCGGCCAGCAGCGCCGCCTCGGCATCGCTCAAATCCGTGCCGGCATTAGTGGTATAGATTCGAACAGGCATGGTCCTCCACTCAAACTGTTCGCAATATTCAACACATCTATCCTACCCGCCCGCACGGACAACCTGCCCCCAATGCACCAGATCCCCTCGATGATCCGTTTTCCTCCGTCCCCAAGGGATCAATTTCGACACATAAAAACCGCCCCCGAAGGGGCGGCTCCAGCTGATTCGTTTGTTGCCGTTGGCCTACTCGCCATCCTCCAGCTTGATGAGGATCTTACGATAGCCACCGTACTCGCCGTTGAGCGCCTTGGAAACACGACTCACCGTGGTGGACGAAGCGCCCGTGCGGGCCTGAACCTCAACATAGGGCTCGCCCTCATCCAGATAACGCGCGACCTGCAAGCGTTGCGAAAGATCACAGATCTCGCGCGGCGTGCAGATATCGGTCAAAAACGCCTGGATATCCTTCTCGTCATCCAAAAGACTAAATGCGTGGACCAGCTGCTTGACATCAGGCTTGTCAAACATGTTCTCGATATTCATCGATCACCGCCAAACCCGCCATAAGGCATCGAAGTTGATACTGACATCGGGCATCGTTCGCCCGTTCTATGCAATAGGGCAACGCCTGTGGCTTTTGCCCGTAGCAGTGTAGCACACCACCAAACTAAAGCGACAAGACTCTCTGCCAGCGGCGCGTTTTTCAGGACGAACGCCGTTTTGAAACCGAATGCGCACGTAAGCTCCACGAATATCTGAGACAATGGGCGGCCGAACAAGGCGGCACACCCGAGCGGCCGTCCAAGCCGCCGCAGCAAACCGCTTCACGCGACACCGACGCACCCTGCGCAAGAAAGGATTCACACCATGCGCTTTATGCTTAACTGGCTCTTTACCTCGATCGCCATCGCGATTGCCACGTTCCTCGTCCCCGGCATCCAGCCCTTCGGTTTTGCCGAGGCCTGGGTCTGTTTCGCCTTCGTGGGACTGTTCCTGAACATCGTCGATTCGCTCGTCAAGCCGTTTCTGACGGTTATCTCGCTGCCGCTCACGATCATTACGCTGGGTATTTTTCAGCTCGTAGTCAACAGCTTTATGCTCGAGCTGGCCAGCTATCTGTCGGTCAATCTGCTGGGCGCGGGTATCTCCATCGCCAGCTTTGGATCGGCCTTTATGGGCAGCATCCTGGTGTCCATCATGCGCAGCATCCTCGACAGCATCGCCGAGGGCTAAAACGGCCATTCCGGCCGCGCCCGTCTCAACAGCCCAAAACGAAGGCCGCCCATCACAAAAATGGGCGGCCTTCTTATTTGCCAAGTCTCAAAGGGCGAGAGAATCTGCCATTTCCACCCCGTCCCCAAATGGCAGGTGGGCTAGATCACGTAGTCGTAGCCTTCGTTGGGAGCGACAAGTTGATCGAGCGTCACACCGTCGAGGTAGTCGTTGATAAGCTTGTCCAGGTTCTTCCACACGTCGAGCGTGGGGCACTCGTCAGAGCGCGAACAACCCTTGCAGTCGCCATCCAGGCAGGCGACCGGCGCCAGGCTGCCCTCGGTCAGGCGCAAGATCTCGCCCACCGTGTACTGCTCGGGCGGGCGCGTGAGCACATAGCCGCCGCCCTTGCCGCGCATGCCCGAGAGCATGTTGGCGCGCACGAGCGTAGCCAGAATATTCTCGAGGTACTTCTCCGAAATACCCTGACGCGCCGCAATCTCTTTAAGCGGGATACGGCCTGTCGCCTGGTGCTCGGCCAGGTCGACCATAACGCGCAGGGCATATCTGCCCTTTGTGGAAACCAACATATATATAGCTGCCTTTCGGTCTTTTAATTCGTAGAAATTCTAGCCGAAAAATTGGTTTTGAAAATACCTATTCCCGTCAAGATGGTTAATCGACTCGTAATAATCTTCTATTTCCTATTGCGTTACTAGGCTTTACTGTCTACTATGCTTGCCAACAGCAAAACGAACAACCTATAAGGTTTGTGGGTTTTGCTGCCACACACACCGTAAAACCACACGGTATCCAGTCATTTGAACACTTTGGAGGTTCACCATGAGCAATGTGTACACATCCATCGATCAGCTTATCGGCCACACTCCGCTTCTGGAGCTCACTCACTTTGAGGCCGATGAGGACCTCAAGGCCCGCGTGCTCGTCAAGCTGGAATACTTCAACCCCGCCGGCTCCGTCAAAGACCGCGTCGCCAAGAACATGATCGACGAGGCCGAGAAGGCCGGCAAGCTCGTGCGCGGTGGCGACTACACCATCATCGAGCCCACGAGCGGCAACACCGGCGTCGGCATCGCCTCGGTGGCGGCGGCCCGCGGCTACAAGGTGATCATCACTATGCCCGAGACCATGTCCGTCGAGCGCCGCAAGCTCATGCAGGCATACGGCGCACAGCTCGTGCTCACCGACGGCTCCAAGGGCATGAAGGGCGCTATCGCCAAGGCGGAGGAGCTGCAGAAGGAAACTCCCAACAGCATCATCGCCGGCCAGTTTGTGAACCCCGCGAACCCGGCCATTCACAAGGCCACGACCGGCCCCGAGATCTGGGACGACACCGACGGCAAGGTCGACATCTTCGTCGCCGGCGTCGGCACCGGCGGCACCGTGACCGGCGTGGGCGAGTTCCTCAAGGAGCAAAACCCCGAGATTCAGGTCGTCGCCGTCGAGCCCGCCACCTCCCCGGTGCTCTCTAAGGGCCAGGCCGGCCCGCACAAGATCCAGGGTATCGGTGCCGGCTTTGTGCCCGACGTCCTCGACACCCAGGTCTATGACGAGATCATCCCCG
>CAJJTG010000020.1 GCA_905194675.1 uncultured Collinsella sp.
CAGGCGTATGCAGATAAAGCATCTCGAAGGCCGAGATGCGAAGCGCCATGCGAACGCGCGGCGCAACCTTTTTGGGCTTATCCAAAAACTGATCGAGCAACTCATCCAAAATACCCTGCGTGGCGGCAACACCGAGCGCCAAACGGGCGGCAAAAGCAGAATCGCGCTGGTCAATGGCCTTGGCGGAAGCACGGGAAGACAACACGTCGCGTGCGTACATACCGCGGCGATCGGCCTCCATCAACACATCGAGCGCAAGCTTGCGCGCGGGAGACAACTTGCTCATGACAGTACACCCCACGATAGATCGGCACCCTGCAGGCCGGCAGCCCAAGCAGAAGCAGCCATGGCACGCTTGCCATCGGGCTTAACCTCAAGCAGCTCAACCGCGCCATCGGAAAGACCCAGGTAAACACGCTTGCTCTTGACGGCAACAGCGCCCTCGCCAAGCGACACATCGGCCGGCGCAGCATCGAGCACGCGAACCGACTTGCCGGCAATCACACAACGGGCAGGCGCGGTATCGGACGAAGCGAGCACATGACGCACGCAATCGAGCGCCGCCATCTGCGGATCAAGACGCATCTCCTGCTTGGAAATCTTGGCAGCATGTGTGACGAGCGACTCATCCTGCTCAGTCCACACGGCGGTGCCATCGGCAAGCGAGGGAAGCGTATCGGCAAGCAACTTACCGCCAAGCTCACCAAGCTCCATGGTCAGTGCCTCGGCATGCTTACCGGCAACCGACGTAGAGGCCTGCGCACAATAAGCGCCCGTATCCACGCCATGCCCAATGCGCATAATGGAAACGCCAGCAACCTCATCACCAGCAAGAATGGCACGCTGAATGGGAGCGGCGCCACGCCAACGAGGCAGCAAGGACGCATGAACATTCACAATACCAAGCGGCGCCATATGCAGCACCTCATCAGGCAAAATGCAACCATAGGCAGCCACACAGAAAATATCAGCCTGCGCAGCCTGGAGCGCCTCAACAACCTCAGGCGTCATACGATTGGCCTCAACAACCAGCAACCCCAGCTCAAGCGCCTTGGCCTTAACAGGAGAAGGCTCAAGCTTCTTACCACGCCCACGAACAGCATCGGGACGAGTAATAACAAGCGCAATCTCGTTCCCAGCCTCAACAAGCGAAGTCAGCGAAGGCACAGCAAAATCAGGCGTACCCATAAACACAATACGCATAAAAGATGGTCTCCTCTCAATAACGAGCCGAGACGGCTACAAAAAGAAGCGCTCTAGGCCGCAAACGCACCCAGCCGCAAGAACAGTTCAACAAAGACAAATATACCCAAAAACAAAGAAAGAGCCGCATAAAAGCAGCCCTCCCAACAAAGCAATTATCAGCAAAGACGCCCCTCCCTGGCCCGACGGCACCCAGGCGAGACAAGCAGCGTCAACGTAGTCCCCGGGGCGCCCGCCTATATCGTCCCGCGCGCAGTTTCGCAGCGCAGCGAGAATGTTTGAGCACGGGATGATATAGGCGGGCGCCCCGGGGACGGACAAACCTACTCCGTCTCGCCCGGTCGAGCGCCGCGGGCCAGGGCGTCTTGGTACTCCTTGACTGCCTCGATCCTCTGCATAGGCTTAAGGCGCTCGAACATGGTGTTGCCGTGCAGGTGATCGATCTCGTGCTGCAGGCACACGCAGAACAGGTCGCCCGTCGCCTCATAGCGAATCAGGTTAGCGTCCAGGTCATACGCCTCGACGACGACATGGTCCGGACGCTCGATCTCGCAGCTAATGCCGGGGATGGACAGGCAGCCCTCGCTAAACGGCACCAGATGATCGCTCTGCTCCACGATAACGGGGTTAATGAGCACGTACGGGTCGTAGTCGTTCTTGTCGCTGTAGTCGCAGTCGATGGTGACGAGCTGAATAAGCTCGCCGACCTGCGGGGCAGCCAGGCCGCAGCCGCCGTTCGCGAACATCATCTTCTTCATCTTCTCGGCTAGCGCCTCGATTGCCGGGGTGATCTCCTCGATGACGGCGCACTCCTGGCGCAGACGAGGGTCGGGCGACAGTACGATTCCGTTGGCTTCCATGGCCATCCTTTCGGGTTGTTACATCAAATCATAGGCGTCGACGTCAACGCTCACGCTCACGCCGCGCACGGAGCCCACCTCTATGAGGCAGGCGTCGATATCATCAGAGACATGGTACCCCACGGGCGACTTCACAAGCAGGTGGAAGCGATAACGGTCCTTGGCTCTCTCGATTACACACGAAGCCGGACCAAGCACCTGCGGCACGGCGCTCCCCGCCCGCAAAAAGTCAGGCGCGGCGGCATGCCAGCGACGCTTAAGGAGTTTCGCGATGCGCCCGATATAGTCTCGCGCGTCATCCGCGTTCGTCGACCATACCAAGATGTTGGCCAGGCGCACGAACGGCGGGTACAGCGCGTCGCGGCGCTGGTCCAGATCGTAGTCGGTAAAGATCGAGCGGTCGTGCTCAGCGACGGCGCGAATGACCGGGTCCTCGGGCAGGTAGGTCTGGATGATAACCTCACCGGGGCGATCTCCGCGTCCGGCACGACCCGCGACCTGCTCCAGCAAATCGTAGGCGCGCTCCCCCGCTCTAAAATCGGGCAGCTTGAGGGCAAAGTCGGCATTGACCACGCCCACAAGCGTGACCTCGGGAAAGTCGAGGCCCTTGGCGATCATCTGGGTACCCAGCAGCACCGCGCAATCGGCGGCATCGAACTGCTCGAGCAGCTTTTTGTGCGCGTCCTTGCCGCGCGTGGAATCGGCGTCCATGCGAATAATGGCGACATCCTCGGGCAGCATCTGGTGCAGCGCATCCTCGATCTGCTGCGTGCCCAGGCCCATTTTTGCCAGATAGCGGCTGCCGCATTTGGGACAGCGGCTCGTGGGGGCCGGATAGGGCTGCACGCGCCAAGAAGAGCCGCAGGTGTGGCACTGCAGTGTGTGCGTGCGCTCATGATACGTGAGCGCCGTGGAACAGTGGTTGCAGGTGGGGACGCAACCGCACTCGCGGCACATCAGAAACGGCGCAAACCCGCGGCGGTTGTGCAGCAACACGGCCTTTTCGCGGCGCTCGACCACACGCTCCAGGCCTTCCATCAGCGGTTTAGAGAACATGGAGCGACTGCCGTGCGCGAACTCGCGGCGTAGGTCGGCAATGCGGACTGTGGGCAACACGGCGTGTCCCGGGCGCTCGGGCATCTCGACACGCGTCCAGGTGGCTCCGTTGTACGTGCCGCGGCGGCAGCGGTCGAGGGCCTCGGCAGAAGGGGTGGCCGAACCCAACACGAGCGGGCAGCGATACCGACGCGCCATCTCGGCCGCCACCTCGCGCGCATGGTAGCGCGGACTGGAGCCCTGCTTATAGCTGGTCTCGTGCTCCTCGTCGATGATGATAAGACCCAAGTCGCTGAGCGGGCAAAAGAGTGCCGAGCGGGCGCCCACGACCACACGCGCGGCACCGCTGGCGACCATATCCCACTGGTCCAGGCGCTCGCCAGCAGAAAGTCGCGAATGGAACACGGCAACCGTCTCGCCAAAGCGCGAACGGAAGCGGCCGACGGTCTGGGCCGTCAGCGAGATCTCGGGTACGAGCACGCAGGCCGAACGGCCGGCCGCCAGCACGCGCTCAATCGCCGAGAGGTAGACCTCGGTTTTGCCGGAACCGGTGACGCCATCGACAAGGACCACGTCGCCGTGGGCGTCAAGGCAGGCGCGCTCAATCTGCGCGAGGGCCTGCTGCTGGCCGTTTGTAAGCGAGACCGGCGCTTTGCCGCTCGCGGAGGACAGCGTGGTCTGCTCGCTGCAGCCACGCCACGCACGGCGTTCCTCCACCACCACGACGCCGCGTTTTTCGAGCGCCTTGATGGTCGCCGACATGCTGCTGTAGAGCAGGTTGAGGTCGCGCGTCGTGACCGGGCCGCATTGGAGCGCCTCAATGAGCTGACGCTGACGGACCGCGGTTTTAGGCGGCATGTAGTCGAAACCCTCGGGCGTGAGCATGACCCAGCGGTTTTGGATGGGTTTGACGGCGGGGCGCTCAACGGTCCACACGCCGTCATCGCCCTTGACCACGCGCGGGCTGCCGCCCGGAGGCAAGAACAGGCGCAGGCACTCGGAAAGCGTCGCGACGTACTCGCGGCTCATCCAACGTGCGATACGGGCGGCCTCGGCGGTAAAGAGCGGCTTGCTGAGGACAGCCTCGATAGACTTGATACGCGCGGGATCGAGAGCATCGTTACCTTGCAGATCGGCCAGCTCGGGCGCGATATCGACGATATAGCCTGCGGCGGCACGGTTGCCAAAATGAACTAGGACGGTGGAGCCGATCTGGGCATCGTTGGCAAGGGACTGCGGAATGCCGTAGGCAAATGGCTCGGAGAGAGCACGGGTGGGAATGTCCAGGACCACGCTTGCGAAGGCGACGACGGGATCAGGCTGCGCCGGGGCGACAGCAGGGGCCGCGGACTTCGGAGCTTCCTCCGGTTCCGGCGAACCAAACAGCGACAGTTGCTCGGCCATGGTCTCTGTACCTCCCATCCCATACGTCTTTAGAAACAAGAGCCCCGCTCGGGTGAACGGGGCTCGGATACATGCGTTTACGCAGCTGCTACAGCGCCATCGTGCGGGCGCGGTCGATGCGCGCCAGGCAGTCGTCGCGGCCGACGAGCGCCATGGTCTCGCCCAGCGGAGGGCTCACCATGTTGCCGCAGACGGCGACGCGCACGGCCTGGAACACCACGCGCTTCTTGAGGTCCATCTGCTCGGGCAGCGGCTCAAGCGCGGCGTCGATGTTGGCAGCCGTCCACTCGTCCACACCCTCGAGCGCGGCCTTGGCGGCATCCAGAATGGCGCCCATGCCTTCCTTGGCCAGGCCCTTGTTAACAGACTTCTCGTCGTACTCGAGCGTCTCGGCCGTAGCAAAGATGGGAGCGGCGACGTTCACGGCATCGGCCGGCATCTTGGTGCGCGGCTTGACGATGGCGGCAAGCGCGTCGATCCAGTCCTCGCCGTACTCAACATTACCCTCGATGAGACCCGCCTCGTGCAGCTCGGGAACCATGATCTCGTCGGCAAACTGAGCGTCGGACATGCCGTTGATGTACTCAGCATTGACCCAGTCGAGCTTCTTGGGATCGAAGGTCGCGGGGTTCTTGGAGATGCGGTCGAGCGAGAACTTGCTGGCCAGGACATCGCGCGGGATGATCGTGGTCTCGCCGTCGAGCGACCAGCCGAGCAGCGCCAGATAGTTGACGAAGGCGTCGGACAGGTAACCGGCGTCGCGGTACTCCTCCACCGAGGTGGCACCGTGGCGCTTGGAAAGCTTCTTGCCGTCGGCACCCAAGATCATGGAGATGTGGGCGAACGTGGGCACGGGCGCGCCGAGGGCCTCGTAGACCATGACCTGGCGCGGGGTGTTGGACAGGTGGTCGTCGCCGCGGATGACGTGGGTAATCTTCATCATGGCGTCGTCGACGACGGTCGCGAAGTTATACGTGGGCGTGCCATCGGAGCGGAAGATGACAAAGTCGTCGAGTTCCTTGGCATCGAAGGTCACCTCGCCGTGGACGGCGTCGTGGATTACGACGTCGCCGCGGTCCTCAGGCACCTTGATGCGCAAGACGTAGGGCTCGCCGGCCTCGATGCGGCGGCGGGCCTCCTCTGGATCAAGATCGCGGCAGCGGCGCTGATAGCCCTGGAAGGGGTCCTTGCGCTCCTGGGCGGCCTTGCGATCGGCGTCAAGCTGCTCCTTGGTGCAGAAGCAGGGATAGGCCTTGCCCTCGTCCCAGAGCTGCTGGGCGGCCTGCTTGTACAGGTCCAGGCGCTCGGTCTGTGCGTAAGGGCCATAGTCGCCGCCCACCTCGGGGCCCTCGTCCCAGTCCAAGCCCAGCCAACGCATGGCGCGCAGAATGATCTGCGTGTTCTCGTCGGTGGAACGGGTGGGGTCGGTGTCGTCGATGCGCAGGATGAACGTGCCGCCGTTTGCGCGGGCGAAAGCCCAGTTATAGATAGCGGTGCGGGCGCCGCCGATGTGCAGCTTGCCCGTGGGTGAGGGTGCAAAGCGGACGCGAACGTCTGATGCCATGGAAATCTCCTCGATTACAGGATGGATGTCTAACCGCATCAGTATAAAGCAACAAAGCAACCTCCGCACAAAGGGCACCGACCCACTCATTGGGGACAGACTTAAATGAGTAGTCGTTGGGGACACTCTTCGGAGCTGGCCGAACAGGAGTGCCCCCAAGTGCTGCATTCATTTAAGTCTGTCCCCAATGAGTAAGGCTGGTCATTTAAGTCTGTCCCCAATGAGTAGGTGCGGAAAGGGTGTGAATGTTTGATTTACGCGCTATGATGTGCCCTTGCATAGAGAGCTCGGCGGAATGGTAACGGTCGCCGGGACACGTATTTTGAAAGGGGCTATCATGCCAGAAGAACTTCGTTCCATCCCACCCCAACACGGGTCCTTTGTATTTACGTCGGAGTCGGTGACCGAAGGTCATCCCGATAAGATCGCCGACCAGATCAGCGACGCCGTCCTCGACGCAATCCTCGCTAAAGAAATAGAGCTGCAGGAGCAGGGCTACATCGCGCCTAACGGCGTTCCCGCCAACGTTGAGAACGTCCGCTGCGCCTGCGAGACCCTCGTGACCACCGGTACCGTCATCGTTGCCGGCGAGATCCGCACCCAGGCCTACGTCGACGTGCAGGAGATTGCCCGTGGCGTTATCCGCCGCATTGGCTACAACCGCGCAAAGTTCGGTTTTGACTGCGATACCTGCGGCGTCATGAACCTCATCCACGAGCAGTCGCCCGATATCGCCCAGGGCGTCGACGAGTCTTTCGAGACCCAGACCGGCGCCACCACCGACCCCATCGACCTGATCGGCGCCGGCGACCAGGGTATGATGTTTGGCTATGCCTCCAACGAGACCAAGACCCTCATGCCCATGCCGCACTACCTGGCGAGCCGCCTGGCCGAGCGACTGGCTGCCGTGCGCCACAACGGAACCCTGCGCTACCTGCGCCCCGACGGCAAGACCCAGGTCACGGTGCGCTACGAGGACGGCAAGCCCGTCGAGGTCACGACCATCGTCATCTCCACGCAGCACGCCGCCGAGATCGAGGACATGGGCAAGATCAAGGCCGATCTCATCGAGCACGTCATCACTCCCGTCATGGCCGCCGAGAACATGCCGTGGGACAACGCCGACATCTATGTGAACCCTACCGGTCGCTTTGTCGTGGGCGGCCCCATGGGCGACACGGGCCTCACCGGCCGCAAGATCATCGTCGACACCTACGGCGGTTACGGCCGTCACGGCGGCGGCGCCTTTAGCGGCAAGGACTGCACCAAGGTCGACCGCTCCGCCGCGTATGCCGCGCGCTGGGTCGCAAAGAACGTGGTCGCCGCCGGTCTGGCCGACCGCTGCGAAGTCGAGCTGGCCTACGCCATCGGCGTTTCCAAGCCGCTGTCTATCATGGTCGACACCTTCGGTACCGCGCATGTTGCCGAAGACAAGATCGTCGAGGCCGTCGAGAAGACCTTCGACCTGCGCCCGGGCGCGATCATCCGAGACCTGGACCTGCGCCGACCGATCTTTGAGAAGACGGCAGCCTACGGCCACTTTGGCCGCGAAGACGCCGACTTCACCTGGGAGAAGACCGATCGAGTCGAAGAACTCAAAGCAGCCTGCGGCCTGTAAGCTAGCGGCAAAAGCTACAGCCAAATCGAAACGCACCAAAAGAGGTACCGGACCAACCGGTACCTCTTTTTTATTAATCGGTGGTGAAGATGAGCCGACCTGGGACGCAGAATAGGTTCCCAGCTGATGAATTTTGCAGCAAGCGTGCCCCTACCATGTATCCTAAGTTCCGAGGGCTTTGGTATTTGGTCGATCGCGAGTTCCGCACGAGCCGGAGGCCACTTAATGTGGCCTCCGTGCGAGCCAGGACTGTAGAGCAGGCGACCAAATACCAAAGCCCTCGGAACGACGGGATAGAACAGGAGCGCATATGGCAGGCAAGCCGCAAACACTAGCTACGACCTCGGCATTCGAGATCTTGGGGCCCGTCATGGTCGGCCCCAGCTCATCGCACACCGCCGGCGCCCTGCGGTGCGCCCAAGTTGCCGCCAGCCTGCTGGAAGGCCGCATCACCAAAGTCACCTTTGGCCTGTGGAACTCCTTCGCGCACACCTACCGCGGCCACGGCACCGACCGCGCGCTTGTCGCGGGCATCCTGGGCCTCGACACCGACGACGAGAACATCAAGCAGGCCTTCGACCTCGCACGTGAGCAGGGCCTCGAATATCACTTTGACATCAAGGGCGACGACGCCTCCATCCACCCCAACACCGTCGACATCGATATGGTCAACGCCACGGGCGCCACGGCGCAGGTCCGCGGCGAGAGCTTGGGCGGCGGCAAGATGCGCATCAGCCGCATTAACGGCGTCGGCGTCGACATCTCGGGCATGTATTCCACGCTCTTCGTGGCGCACCAGGACGTCCCCGGCGTGCTCGCAGCGCTCACCAACCTGCTCGCCTACGCACACGTGAACATCGCCTTCTGCCGCACCTACCGCACCGAAGTGGGCGGCCAGGCCTACTCCGTCTTTGAGACCGACGGCGCGCCCGACGACACCGTTATCCCCATGCTACGCAAACTCGACAATGTCGATTACGCGACCTTTATCGAGCTCCCCGGTTCTGCCTCGTCGCTCTCCCCCGGCGTCTCGGCAAAGGAAATCTTCGACGACGGCGAGCAGCTGCTCGATGCGTGCGAGGAACTGGGGCTCAACATCGGCGCCGTCATGGCCGTGCGCGAGGCACGTCTGACCGGCGAGGCACACGCTATCGCCGCCATGCGCCGCGTACTCGACGTCATGCGCGAAGAGACCACAGCCCCCATTTCCAATCCACAGCGCTCGCTCGGCGGCCTCATCGGCGGCGAGGCAAAGCTTGTCGATGCCACCGGCCGCAACGATTTGAGCACGAGTCTGATGGGCACCGTTCAAACCGACGCCGTGGCCCGCGCGATGGCCGTGCTCGAGCGCTCCGCCACCATGGGCGTGATCGTCGCAGCTCCGACGGCAGGATCCGCGGGTGTTGTGCCCGGCTGCGTGCTGGCGCTTGCTGACCATCTGCAGCTGGATGATGAGCAGGTTATGGATGCCCTCTACTGCGCCGCCGCCATCGGCCTCAACCTCACCACGAGCGCCTGCGTTGCCGGCGCCGAGGGCGGCTGTCAGGCCGAGGTCGGAAGTGCGGCCGCCATGGCCGCCGCCGCGCTGGTGCAGATGCTCGGCGGCACACCCGAGCAGGCGCTCGACGCCAGTTCCATCGCGCTGAGTAATCTGCTGGGCCTCGTTTGTGACCCCGTCGGTGGCCTCGTGGAGGTGCCCTGCCAAAACCGCAACGCCATCGGCGTGGCAGCCGCCTTTAGCTCCGCACAACTCGCCCTCGCCGGCATTAAGAGCCTGGTGCCGTTTGACCAGATGGCACACGTCATGCTCTCGGTGGGCCACGCGTTGCCGGCCACGCTGCGCGAGACGGCAAAGGGCGGCATCGCGCAGGCTCCGGCCGCACTTTCGGCCTGTGCAAAATGCGGTGTGTGCGGATAGCGACAAAGAACGACTCGAAGGTGGGACAAATGTCCCACCTCTTTTGAATGCCACCGTTTCCATACCACAATCAACTAGGTGATCGCTATAATGCAAGCCCAGTAAAAACACGATGAGCCGCAAGGCGAAATTCGAAGGATATGCATACGATGTCGCAAAACGATCGAACTCAACTGATTCCCGATCCGCAGCAGCCGAGCAGGCACACCGGCGGCGTTCAGTCGCCGCGTCCTATCGCGCCGAGCCACGGTCAGCAGCGTGGTGCGGCAAACGCTTCGCAACGCCCGAACCAGCAGCGCCAGCAACGTCAGCAGCGCCAGGCAAACGGCAATACGCCCAAGCAGCCCCCCACGCACGGTCGAGGCGATCGCGGCCCCGCGCGCAAACCCACCGGGAACAATAAGTCGGGCAAAAAGACGACGCTCTTTGTCGTTCTGGGTCTTATCGTCATTGTCTATATCGTAGGCGTTGTAGCGTTTTCGCAGGTAGCCTACCCCAACACCACTATCGCCGGCGTCGATGTCTCGTTCTCCAACGCTTCGTCTGCCGCCACCAAGGTCAGCTCGGCTTGGAAGCACTATAAGCTCACCGTGACAGGCGATGACTTTAGCTGGACCTATCAGCCCGAGTCCGATGAGCCCATTGTCGACGGCGAAGCTGCCGCAAAAGAGATTATCAGCCGCAACGAAGCCATTGTATGGCCGGTTCGCCTTGTAGAATCCTTAAGCGGCAAGACCAAAACAACCGCTAGCTCCAACGAAGTCGATCTTGATCAAGACGTCGACCTGTCCATGCTCTCCGACACCTTTGACCAAAAACAGTTTGAGAAGGATCTGGGCGCCGCCATCGACGAGTTTAACGAGGGGCGTTCGGGCGCGTTCGAGGCCAATAGCTCCTATGACGAGCAGGCCGGCAAGTTTACCGTCGAGAAGGCGCGCTCCAACGAAAAACTCAACCGCGAGCATGTCATTAAGTATGCCGAGCTCGAGCTTGCCTCGCTGGCCGAGACCTTAGATCTTTCCAAGCTCGGCAACGATGCCTATGAGCCGCTCAATGGAACGCTGACCGATGATCAGATTCAGTCTGCATGCGATGCCGCCAACAACTTCTTGGGCGTCAACGTGACCCTCAAGCTCAACGGCGAGGATGCCGGCAAGGTTGATGGCAGCTCCGTGTTGCAGTGGATCAGCTTTGCCGATCCGGCCAACCCCACGCTCGATACGTCGCAGATCAGCAGCTGGGCAGCCGAGCTCGCCAACGGCTTTAATACCGTGGGCTCCACTCGCTGGTGGACGCGCGCCGATGGCAAGCAGTGCGCCGTCGAAGGCGGCGACTTTGGTTGGTCCATCGACAGCAGCTCGCTCGCCAAGCAGGTCGAGGACGCCATCAACAACAAGCAGACCGGCGAAATCGAGATCAAGTACTCCCAGAAGGCCGACACATTTACCGCCAAGGGCGAGCCCGACTGGAAGGCCTATATCGACGTCGACCTGTCCGAGCAGCATGCGCGCTACTACGACGAGAGCGGCAACATCGTGTGGGAGGCCAACTTTATTTCTGGCAAACCGGGCGAAGACGCCACCCCCGAGGGCGTATGGCAGATCAACAGCAACGATGGCGCCAGCAAACTCATCGGTGCCAAGGACCCCGAGACCGGCAAGCCCAAATACGAGAGCCCGGTAAGCTACTGGATGCCGTTCGAGGGCAATATGGTCGGATTCCACGACGCCACCTGGCAAAACGATTCGAGTTTCGATAACGCCGAATCGTACAAGTGGTGCGGTAGCCACGGTTGTATCAACCTGCGTCTGGCCGATGCCAAGTCGCTCCACGAGCGCATCAAAGTCGGCCTCTGCGTGGTCGTGCACTCGTAACGCAGCTAACGTCTACAACAAGTAAACAGCACGGCGACAAAACTTACAGTACCGTCATCCGCAACTTCTATACGCCCGCCTATCGCGACGGGCGTATATACTTATCGGAGCCATATCGATAAAGGAGACGCTATGTCCAAGGTCCCCACGATCAATCCGGGTCCTGACGATTCCGATCGCATGCCCCAAGATGCCACCGAGACCCTGCCGATTATCAGCGCTGCAGACACCAAGCAGCCCCAAACGAGTCTCGACGATTCGACCGATATCTCCGATGAAGAAGCCTATGCAAAGCTCAAGGCAAAGCGTGCCGAGCGTCGGCGCAAAAAGCTCATCCGACGCGGTATCGCCGTCGGTGTCGTTGTTGCCATCGCGCTCATTGCCATCATCGCAACGCTGGTCATCAACGCGCAACCCGCAGGCACCAACGGACCGGTGACCGACATGGTCACCGAAGGCACGTTTACCACCACAGTCGAAGCCAAGGGGCAGCTTAAGCCCATCTCGGCATCGGTCGTCTCCCCTTCTGTCGACGGTACGGTTGAAAAGATCAACGTGCAGGCTGGACAGAGCGTCAACGAGGGCGACGTACTCATGACCATTAAGAACGACGCGCTCGATAGCGCTGTTTCCGAGGCGCAGCGCGCGGTCGCGGCCGCCCAGGAAGACCTGAACAATGCAAAGGTGGCACTCGCGGCCGCACAGGCCGCACCGACAACGGACAGTGACGGATCGACCGGTCCATCGGACGCAAACGCCAACGCAAATGCCGTCTCGACCGCCCAGCGCAACCTCACCTCGGCCCAGGCAGCGCTGGAACAGGCAACTGCAAAGGCGGCCGAGCGCACCGTAAAGGCCCCCAGCTCGGGCAGCATCGTGGAGCTCAACGCCAAGGTGGGCGCTACGGTAACAGGCGGCATGATCATGGGTGAAAGCGACACGAGCGGCGGCAAGCAGTGCATGCAAATCGCCGACCTGTCCAAGATGAAGGTGACGGTTCAGGTGGGCGAAAAGGATATCGCCAAAATTGCCGTGGGCCAAAGCGCCAACGTGACCTATCCCGCGTTTCCCGATATCGTGAGCCAGGGCACCGTCACGGCTATCGCCTCGGTGGCAAACTCTGACTCCGGCTCCGGTAGCGGCGGCAGCGTGACCTTTAACGTCGACATCCTCATCGAAGCACCCGACAGTCGCCTTAAGCCGGGTATGACTGCCGAGGTCTCGGTAGTGACCGAGAAGCTCGACGACGTGGTTATGGTGCCGACCATGGCGCTGATGACCGAAGATGGCGAGCACTATTACGTCAATCTGGCCACCGATTCGGAAGGCAAGAAGACGCGCCGCGTGAAGGTGACCGTCGTGACGCAAAACGACAACGAGGCTGTAGTCGGTAAGACGCAGGTCAAGCGCGACGACCAGGGCAACGAGATCAACCCAGACGTCCCGGTTACCAAGTTACGCGACGGCGACACCATCGTGACGGATACCGGCACAGGCATGACGGCAGACGGCGGCGACAACATGCCTGCCGACGAGGGCAAGTAATGCGTCCCGTCATCGACATCCGCAACGTGCACCGCATCTTTGAGAGCGAGGCCGGTTGCGCCCACATCCTGCATAACGTAAGCCTGGCAGTAGATCCCGGTGAGTTCGTCGCCATCACCGGCCCCTCGGGCTCGGGCAAGTCGACACTCATGAACATCCTGGGCTGCCTGGACAAACCGACGGCGGGCGATTACTTCCTGCAAGGGCTCAACGTCGCCGAGCTCGACGATGATGAGCTCACCGAGGTGCGCGCGCTGAGCATCGGCTTTGTCTTTCAGAGTTTTAACTTGCTGCCGCGTCTGACGGTGATCGAAAACGTCATGCTGCCGCTATCCTACACCAATGTGCCGCGTAGCCAGCGCGAGATGCGCGCCGTGCACGCGCTACAAGCCGTCACACTGCCGGTCGACCATTGGGACCACCGCATATCGGAACTCTCGGGCGGACAGATGCAGCGCGTCGCCATCGCGCGCGCCCTCGTCAACGACCCGCCCATCATTTTGGCCGACGAGCCAACGGGAAATCTAGACTCGACAACCGGGGCACTCGTCATGGAAACCTTCCACAAGCTCCAGAAACGCGGCAAGACCATCGTACTCATCACGCATGACCCCGGCATCGCCGCCGAGGCCGATCGAGCCGTAACCATCCGTGACGGGCGAATCCATGACGGCGCATATGTCGCGCATACACCGAATACGTTACGCGGGGCCGTCAAAAACCTGCCCGCGATTTCTGCAACCACCAATCAGCCGAAAGGAGCGAAGGCATGAGCACCCGCGATCTTGTCCAAGAAGCCCTTCACTCGCTCGAGGCCAACAAGGGACGCAGCCTGCTCACCATCCTTGGCATCGTCATTGGCATCGCCTCGGTCATCGCCATGACTTCGCTCATCGGCGGCATCCAAAACAGCCTGGTCAACAGCCTGGGCCTCAATGCAGCCCGCATGATAGAGATCTATTCGTCCCAAGAACTCACCGATTCGGATGTGGAAAAGCTTCGCAAACTGGTGCCGCAGATTGAGCAGATCGGCATCGTCGATAGCGCCTATTCCGAGTACAAGGTCGGGGATAAAAGCTATACCGTCATGGCACACGGCGTCGATAGCGACATGCTCGATGCCGTGGGCGCCAGCAAGCTCGTTGCGGGACGTGTCTATTCACAGGCAGAGTCTCAATCAGGCTCGCGCGTGGCACTCATCAGCCGCGGCGGCGCCGATCAGCTTTACGGCAACGAACAGGACGCACTGGGGAAAACCATCAAGGTGTCCAACGGCGAGGTGCAGATTGTAGGCGTGATTGATGGCGGCAGCGACTCCATGGGCTCGCTCACGCTGTATATGCCACGCGAAACCATCTCCGGCCTGTTTGGCGACGAGAATCCTTCATTTCCCAGCGTGACGGCACTTGCCGCCGAGGGCACAGACATGGACGAGCTCTGCAAGACCATCGAGTCTAAGGTGCGCGCGATGAAGGGCATCTCGGAGGATGATGAGTACGACAGCGTATCGGCGACCTCCATGAAAAGCGCCATCGATGCACTCAACTCGTTTATGGGCGCCTTCTCGCTCATCATGGGCGCTGTCGCCAGTATCTCACTGCTTGTCGGCGGAATCGGCATTATGAATATGATGCTTACCAACGTGACTGAGCGCATCCGCGAGATCGGTATTCGCCGCGCCTTGGGCGCCAGTCGCCGCGATATCACCGCGCAGTTTTTGGCCGAGTCCTCGGCGCTGTGCGTCACCGGTGGCCTGCTGGGTGTCCTGATTGGCTATCTGCTGGCCTGGGGCCTCGCGATGTTTGCCGCAGGATCAGGGGTTCTCAACGAGCTCGGTGCCAGTGGGGAGATCACACCGAGCTTTTCAATCGCCACGGTGCTGCTGGCCTTCGGCGTCTCCGTCGGCATCGGCGTAATCTTTGGCTTCTACCCCGCTCGCCGCGCGGCAAAGCTCAACCCGGTGGAGTGCCTACGCTACCAGTAAGCCACCACCAGCTACCAGTAAGCCACCACCAACAAGTTGCGGTAAATTAGGGACTGAATATGCTATCTAGCAGCAAAAACAGACACTATTTCACCGCAACTTATTGAAGGGCTGTTTGCGCCAGTTCCGGGCGTCGTCCTCGAGCTATTGGCGGATGACGGGCTTGTACGGGTCGAGCTTGCTCGAGGCGATCCTCCTCGCGGGCGGGAGGGCGCGCTAGGCGCGGCGAGCGCCTAGCGCGCGAACTCCCGTAAGAGCGCGTCTTCCACTTCCCGAAGCGAAAGGGCCCCGCCTCCCTCGGCGGGACGGGTGACCACGATGCAGCGCGCTCCCACGTCGCGCGCGGCGGCGAGCTTCTCGGCCGTGCCGCCTACGGTTCCCGAGTCCTTGGTCACAAGCCACTGGGCGCCCACCTGCCGAAGCATCGCCTCGTTGAGCTCGCGGGTGAAGGGCCCCTGCATGCCGATGACGTGCGACGGCGAAAACCCCGCGTCGATGCACTTCGTTATAGCACCGGGCAGCGGGAGCACACGCACGAAGAAGCGCTCCGCGAAATCGGCGACGCGCGTGTAGGGAGCAAGCTCCTTGCTCCCCGTCGTGAGAAGCGCGCGACCCGGGTTCTCGGAGAGAAAGCGCGCCGCGCAGGCGATCGACGCGACCGACACGACGCCTTTGGGCAGCGCCTCGGCCGGGCGCGCAAGGCGCAGGCATCGTGCACCCACGGCGAGCGAAGCGGCCCGGATGTTGCCGCTTGCGAGCGTAGCGAAGGGGTGCGTGGCGTCGACGACGATGCGCGCGCCGGAAAGCTCGCGCTCCATGTCGGCCTCGTCGAGCCTGCTCGCATGCACCTCGATGCCCGGAAGCTCGCCCAAAAGCTCACCTCCGTACTCGGTTGCCGCGTAGGCACGGGCGGGGATGCCCGCCCCGCTCGCCCATTCGCACAGAAGGCGGCCCTCGGTGGTGCCGGCGAAGATGCGCAGCGCTGGCACGGATGCGGGGGCCGTCACTTCGCGCCACCCGTGCGCGTGATCTGGTAGAGCAGCGCGTTCATAATGGCGGCCGCCACGGTCGAGCCGCCCTTGCGACCCCTCGCGACGATGGCCGGCACGCGTCGCGCGAGTAGCTCCTCTTTCGCCTCGACCACGTTCACAAACCCGACCGGCACCCCAACGACGAGCGCGGGCGCGATCTTCCCCGCGTCCATGAGCTCGGCGAGGCGCAGAAGTGCTGTAGGAGCGTTGCCGACGGCCACGATGAGCGGACCCTCGATGCCGCAAGCTTTGTCCATGCTCGCAACGGCGCGAGTCGTGCCCGCGGCGCGCGCAGCCGCGGCGACATCAGGGTCGGCCATGTAGCACACGGCCTTGCAGCCGAGCTTCGCGAGCGCGGGCTTGCTTATGCCTGCGAGCGCCATGTTCGTGTCGGTGAGCACCGTGGCCCCTGCGCGCAGTGCGTCGAGCGCACAGTGCGCAGCGTCATGGGTGAACACGAGGGAATCGGCGTACGAGAAGTCGGCAGTAGTGTGGATGACGCGCTTCACGACGGGCTCTTCGAGCGGCGGGAACGTGCGGCCGCCGAGCTCTTCGGTGATGATCTCGAAGCTGCGCCGCTCGATGTCGCCGGGCGCCATCTCCTTGGAATCCATCTAGTACTCCACTCCTTCCCTTGCACATATCCCCTGAGAGTAGGGGTGTTTCTCGCACCGCATCTCGGTTATGTAGTCGGCCTTCTCCACGATCTTGCGGGAAGGCGCGCGCCCAGTGAGCGCTACTTCGACGCCGCGCGCGGACATATCGAGCGCGCGGTCCACGAGCGCCTCGTCGACAAGCCCCTTCGAAAGCGCGTCGAGCGCCTCGTCGAGCACGAGCAGCCCCTCCTGAGCGCCCTCGAACTCGGCGAGCGCGGAAGCGAGGTTCCCATCGTGCAGCTCGCACGTCGCGGCAAGTTCTTCCGACGTCATTGACCAGGTAAACTTGTCCGACACCTTCCCCGCGAACACGGGCACGCCGAAATGCTCGGCGAGCAGGCGCGCCTCCCCGCTTTCGCCGTCTTTCAGGAACTGCACGACGACGACGCGGCGGCCTGCGGCGAGCATGCGAAGGGCGAGGCCCATCGCCGCCGTGGTCTTGCCTTTGCCGTCGCCATGATACACGTGGATCATACGCCCTCCTCGATAATGCGGTAGACATACTCCATGTCGAGCGCCCCGCGCACGACGTCGGCCAGGCGGTCGAACTCGCGCGCACGGTGATCGGCTGCGGACGCTGCGCCCGCAGCACCCACCACGCTCTCGGGCAGGCCGCGCTTGCGCGCGAGCGAGCGCGCGAGGGCGAGCGCCAACCCCGGTTCGTCGAACAGGCCGTGGAGATAGGTTCCGAACACGTTTCCGCAGGCCGCGCCTTCTGGTTTGCCGCCAATCTTGCCTGCAGGGGCGCAGGAGACGGTCGTTTCACCGTCGTGAATCTCGTACCCGCGCGCCGTCATGCCGTTCCACACCGAGAACGCGCCTTGGGCGCCCGTGATGCGCAGCTCCGACTGGGCGAGGCGCTTTTCCTCCTTGAACACCGTACTTGCAGGGATGAGCCCGAGCCCGCGCGCGGTGCCAGCGCCTTCCCTGCCGTGCGGGTCGGAAAGCTCGTCTCCCAAAAGCTGGTAGCCTCCGCATATGCCGAGCACCGGCGTGCCCGCGCCCGAAAGCGCGCGTACACAGGCTCCGATGCCGCTAGCCGCAAGCCAGCGCGCGTCGTCGAGCGTGGTCTTCGAGCCGGGGAGCACCACCAGGTCGGGTCGGCCCAGATCGGTCGTCGAGGAAACGTAGCGCACGCCCATGCCTGGCACGCGCGAAAGCGGGTCGAAGTCGGTGAAGTTCGAAAGATGCGGAAGGCGCACGACGGCGACATCGATGACGCCGCGCGCCTCGCGGGCAGATAGGCGCGGCGCGAGCGAGTCCTCGTCATCCAGGTCGAGCGTAAGATACGGCACGACCCCCACGACGGGAACCCCGCACATCTTCTCGAGCGGGGCCAAACCCGGGCGCAGGATTTCCACATCGCCGCGGAACTTGTTCACCACAAGCCCCCGCAAAAGCGCGCGATCCTCGGGCGCAAAGAGCGCGACCGTACCGTAGAGCTGGGCAAACACCCCGCCTGGGTCGATGTCGCCCACGAGCAGCACGGGGGAGGACACGGCGCGCGCGAGCCCCATGTTGACGATGTCGTTTTCGGAAAGGTTGATTTCGGCGGGGCTGCCGGCGCCCTCGATGACGATGACGTCGTTTTCCTCCGCGAGCGAATCGAACGCCTCCAAAATCTGCGGCATGAGCGCCTTCTTTCGCGCGAAGTAGTCCCTCGCAGCGAAGGCTCCCTGCGCCTTGCCGGCCACGATGAGCTGGCTTCGGTGGTCACTTTCGGGCTTGAGAAGGATGGGGTTCATGCGCACGTCGGGCGCGATGCCGCACGCCTCAGCCTGCATGATCTGGGCGCGCCCCATCTCGAGCCCGTCGGCCGTGACACCGCTGTTGAGCGCCATGTTCTGGCTCTTGAAGGGAGTCACGCGCAGGCCGTCCTGCGAAAGCACACGGCACAGCCCCGCCGCAAGCAGGCTCTTACCCGCGTTCGACATTGTGCCCTGGATCATGATGGGCTTCGCCCTACCCACGGGTATCGACCTCCTTCGCCGAGCCTCGGCCATCCGCGCCCGCCATAGCGCCGCCACAAGAAACGCCGCCCCGTTCGTCGGGTTCGCCTTCGCCCGATGCACCTTCCGCCCGAAGCGCGCGGCCGAACGCCATCGCAAGCCGGGCATTCTCCTTGTGCGTGCGCACCGCGACGCGGCACCAGAAACGGGACAGTACCGAAAACGAGTCGCACGTGCGGACCAAAACCCCCTGTTTATACAGGCGCTCGGGGATGTCTTTCGCCGGAGTGCGGACTAAAAGAAAGTTCGCATCCGATGGCACGACGGAAAGCCCGAGTGAGGAGAGCTCGTGGGAAAGCCACGCTCGCTCGCCCGCCAATACATCGCGCGTGCGCGAGACGTATTCAACGTCTTCCAGGGCGGCGATGCCCGCGGCCTCGGCGACCGAGGAAACGGGCCACGCCTGCCCCGCCCGGCGAATCCCCTCGATGAGTTGGGCGTTTCCGCTGATCAGATATCCCAACCGCAACCCCGCCATTCCGTAGAGCTTGGTGAACGCGGAGAGCACGGCCACATGGCGCGAACACGCGGCACGTGCGGCCACGCTCCTTTCGCGGGCGTCGGGCGCAAATCCGAGGAAGCACTCGTCCACGACGAGCAGCGCGCCCACCTGCTCGCAGCGGCAAGCCGCGGCATCGATCACGCTGGGGTCGACGAGTCGCCCCGTCGGGTTGTTCGGATTGCAGAGGTACGCCACGTCTCCCGGCCCCTCGATCGCGCGGGCGAAGGAGGCGGGCACGTCGAAGTCGTCCGCTTCGGAGAGCGGGAACTCCTGCACGCATGCGCCGTAGTACGATGCCGCCTCCGCATATTCAGAAAACGTCGGCGCGCACACGACGATGCGTTTCGGGCGCACCGCCGCGGCGAGCCGCCAGATGATGTCGGACGCGCCCGCGCCGCAGACGATAGTATCTTCGGGAATGCCCTGGGCGCGCGCTAGGGCGCGAACGAGCGCGAGGCTTTCCCTATCGGGGTAGGCGTCGATTCGAGAAAGCGCCTTGCAAGCTGCGGCGACGGCGCGCGGCGAGGGGCCTGCCGGATTCACGTTCACCGAGAAGTCAATGAGGTCGGAGGCGTCCCCTTCGCAAGCGATGCCAAGCGATTGCGTGCTACCCCCATGCGCACGGGCGCGCAGGATTCCCCCGGCAGCCCGGGGCGCGGCGTGGTCTTCCCTCATGCCATCGCCCCCACGGCGAGCACGACCGCCGCGCGCGCGGCACCGAAGACGACGAGCGCGCATACGGACGCGGCGAGCATAAGCCTTGTCGCCCGGGCGATGTCGCCCCACTCGATTTCGCGGGACGCGTCGCCTATCGTCGGTTTCTCAACGAGCTTGCCGAAATACACCGCGGGTCCTGCCAGGCGCAGCCCGAGCGCGCCCGCGCACGCTGACTCGGTCTGTGCCGCATTCGGGCTCGCATGGCGACGCCTGTCGCGGCGCCAGATGTGCGCCGCCCCGCGCGCGTCGAGCCCGACGATCGGGCATACGGCGATCATAAGCAGGGCCGATAAGCGCGAGGGAATCCAGTTCGCCGCATCGTCGAGGCGCGCCGAGGCGCAGCCGAAGTCGATGTAGCGCTCGTTTTTGTAGCCCACCATGCTGTCGAGCGTATTCACCGCCTTGTACGCCATGCCCAAGGGCGCACCCCCGATCATAAGGTAGAAAAGCGGCGCGATGACGCCGTCGCTCGCGTTCTCCGCCACCGTTTCCACGGCGGCGCGCGCGACGCCCTGCTCGTCGAGAACAGACGTGTCGCGTCCCACGATGAGCCCGACAGCTTCACGCGCCGCGACAAGGCCGCCCCTCGAGAACGCACGGGCCACGGCCAGGCTCTGGCGGCGCAGCTCGCATGCCGCGAGAATCTGATAGCTCGCCCATGCCTCGGCCACGAAGCGCAGGCCGGAGTGAACCATGCCGCAAAGATGCAGGATTCCCCAGGTCAAAAGCCCACACGCAAGCGGAAGCGCCACGGCGAGCACAAGTCCTGCGGCGCGCGTGCCCGCGGACGTTTGCGGGCACGCGCCCCGCAGGCGGCCTTCGGCCCACGTGATCGCGCGCCCCATGGCGACGACGGGATGGGGAAGCCAGCGCGGGTCGCCGAAGGCAAGGTCGGTCGCGAACCCGGCGGCGACGGCAAGAATCGTCATCACCGGGCATCGCCCCCCGAAGCGGGGCGAACGTCGCGAAGGCAGCGCCCATCCCAGGTGGCGGCCCATGCGCCGCCCGGCTCGGTATGCACGTCGAAGTATCCAATTTTCGGGACAGCTAGCTCGGAGAGCAATGCTTTCACGGTACCCGCGTGAACGACGAAGACGGCGCGCCCACTCCCCTGGACGCGCTCCGATTCGCACGCCTCCCGAAACGCCGCGACGACGCGGCGGGTGAAATCGCTCTTGCCCTCGCCATGCGGGCAGCGCGTCTCGCACCAGGAGTCTACCCAAGCGCGGTAGCGCGCATCCTCTTTAAGCTCGGCGGCGCTTCGCCCCTCGAAGTCGCCGAAATCCATCTCGCGCAGACCGGGGCACGCAATAAACTCCGCGTTCGGGAAGAGGATGCGCGCCGTCTGGTCGGTGCGGGCCATGCCGCTCGTGATAACACGGAACACGTCACGATAGCACGCGAGGTCGCGCAAAGCGCGCTCACCCGCGCTCGACAGGGGCTCGTCGGTGCCCGCCCCGCTGTAGCGATGGTCTTCCGTGCCCGCCGTGGCACCATGGCGCACGAAGACGACTTCCAAAGGCGCGCCCGCACCCTGCGCCCCTCGAGGCGCATCGACAAGGTTTCCTTTGATGACCTGGGGAATCCCGCACGTCATGCGCACGACGACATCGGCGCGCGCAGCGAGCGCGCATCCCAGGCGCCCCGCGCGCTCGCGCCATTGGGCGTCTTCCGCACGCATAGGGATGACCCCCGAGCCGACCAAGGACAGAATCACTACGTCGAAGCCGATCAGCCGCTCGAGCGCCCGGTCAGCGTCGAGCGCGCGTACGAGTTCCTCAGCACGGTAAGCGACACGGCCGGCAAAAGCCGCGGGCACGCCGCCCTCCGCAAACTGCGCCGCGTCGACGAAATCGTCCGCCGCGAACCCGAGCTTTTCGCGCACGAAGGTCCTCTTCCCCGAATGCGCGCCACCTACCACGAGCATCATAGGAGCATGCCCCCCACCACCAGCATGGCAAGCATCGCGAGCTCGGCCCATTGCAGAAACCATCCGGCCAAATCCCCCGTCACCCCGCCGAAGCGGGACAGGGCAACATGGCGGTACCACGCGAGCACCAAAAGCCCCGCCACCGCCATAAAGGCGCCGACGGCCTGAGCGCACGCGACCATCCCTGCAGCCGAAGCCGCAGCGAAAGCGCAAAGCGGCACGACGATCGCCGCGCGCTTCTTCGCAGGCGAGAGCCCCGCGGCCATGCCGTCCGCCCGCGCGGCAGGCCAGCATTCAACGGCGAGTCCCGAAAGCGCGCGGGAGAACACGAGCGAGCACAGAAGCGCGAGGAACGCCCCCGCCGTAAGCGGCAGCGCGGTGAACAGGGAAAACTGCAGAATAAGGTACACAACAACACCGATGACCCCGAAGGCGCCCGCCCGCGGATCGTGCATGATCTCGAGCTTTCGCTCGCGCGGGGCCCAACTTGCAAGCGCATCGGAGGTGTCGCAGAGCCCGTCTAGGTGGATGCCTCCCGTCACCGCCACAGGCAGCGCCGCGAGCACGGCCGCGACGATGGTCGCGGGCACGCCGAGCAGGTTCGCCACGTGCCCCCACGCCGTCATGAGGAAGCCTTCCGCAAGGCCCACCAGGGGAAACGCGGCAAGTGCATGGGTTGACCCGAAATCGGTCCAGGCCGATTTCGGGACGGGGATGCGCGAGAACGTTCCGAACGCCGCGCCGATTGCCTCTGCTATCTTCACCTTGTAGGTCCTTCGCCTTTCATCCACACGGGAATCCCGCATACCACTTCGACTGCATGGTCGGCCAGCGCCGCCACGCCCGCGTTCACGCGCGCGAGCGCGCGCCTCCATGCCTCGTTCCCTTCATCGTAGCGCATCCCATCGGCGAACACGTCGACGGTGACCACCACCGTATACGCAGCGGCCTGAGCGAGCCGTTCGATGCCTCCGAGTACCTCGCGCGCCGCAGCGTCGGGGTCACGCGGGGACAAGCCGCCTTCCGCGAAGAGCTCGTTCGCAACCAGGTTGCCCACGTCCTCCAAAAGAAGTGTGCAGCCGCGCGGAAGCCCGGGCGCTGCGGCGCCCACGTCACGCGAGCACTCGAGGGTGGAAAACCCTTTGCCTTCGCGCAGCGCCCGATGGCGCGCGATGCGGCGGGCGCCATCTTCCCCGAAGGGCTCCATCGTTGCCAGGTACACGCGAGGGCCGTCGTGCCCGAGGCACAGGGACTCGGCGTAGGCGCTCTTGCCGCTCGCGGCGGCGCCGATGACGAGCGTCACCGTCATTTCCCGGCCTCGAAATGCTCGTAAGCAGCCATGCCAGTCGCCGTGAACGTCTTCCCATCCCGGTACACGCGCAGCGCCGAATCCAGAAGGGGGAGATACGCCATGGCGCCCGCGCCCTCGCCCAAGTGCATGCCTGCGTCGAGGGGCGCCTTTATGCCGAGCTCGCGAAGGAGCTCCCGGCTTGCGGGTTCGCTTGATGCGTGGGTGCCCACGAGGTAGCCCAAGGCGTTGGGGCACAGGCGCGCCGCGCACAGGGCCGCCGTGCAGGATATGACCCCGTCGAGGAGCGCCGGCGCCTTCGAGACCGCGGCCCCCAGGTAGAAGCCGCACATCGCAGCGATGTCGAAGCCGCCCACCTTCGAGAGCACGTCGATCGGGTCGGCGGGATCGGGCGAGTTCGCGTCGATAGCGCGCTCGACCACGTCGCGCTTGCGCGCGAGCGAGGCGTCCGAGAGCCCCGCGCCGCGCCCGACAAGGCTCCGCGCGTCCGCCCGGATGAGCACTGCGGCCACCGCCGCCGAGGTGGTCGTGTTGCCGATGCCCATCTCGCCCGCGGCGAGAAGGCGCACGCCGGCGCGGGCAAGCCCGCACGCGACGGCGATTCCGACCTCGATCGCGCGCACGGCCCCATCGCGAGACATAGCGGAGCCGTGAGCGATGTTGCCGCTCCCCCGCCGCACGTTCGCGCGCACCATGCGCGCGTCTTCTATGCCCCGGGCCATACCTACGTCGACGGGCACGACCTCGGCACCCGCGAACGCCGCCATGCGGCAGGCGCTCGCGGCCCCCTCGCACATGTTGCGCGCGACGGCTCGCGTCACATCTTGCCCGCTTTGCGACACGCCTTCGGCAACGACCCCGTTGTCGGAGAAGAATACCGCGAGCGCACGGGGAAACTCGGCCACCTCGGCGCTCCCCTGAGCTGCGGCGATACACGCGACGGCGTCTTCAAAGTCGCCCAATCCCCCCAAGGGGTGCGCGATGGAGTCCCACGCGGCGTACGCGGCGGCACGGGCGCACTCGTCTGCGGGCGCGATCCGGGAAAGCGCGGCTTCGAGCACGGCGCCCGGCGCCGACGAGAACGCGCGCTCGACTTCCTCGCGGATGCAGGCAAGCGCGGTTTCGGTTGCTTCAGCCATGCCGCCTCCTCTCTGCGAACGACGCTGCGGCAGACGCGAACGCGCGCGCAACGTCGGGGTTCGCAGGATAGTACACATGCGGGAAGCCCGCCACCAGGGACGGGGTGGTCGTCATGCACGGCCAGCCCTTGTCGCGCCGGGGCTTCTGCGCCCAAAAGTCGCCGCCCGGGCAGGTGGACTGCCAGTAGTGGAACTCGTGCGCGCGGATGCGTGTGCCGCGCGGCCCGTAGAGCCCGTCGCGTTGGGAAGTAAGCTCCACGTACCCGAAATGGGACAGCCTTCCCCCGTTCTCGCTTGCGCCCTCAAGGGCGCCCGCAACAGGCCAGCGCCGCCCCTCACTATCGGCGATTTCGCGCTGCAGGTACAGAAACCCACCGCATTCGGCAACCGTCGGCATGCCGGATTCCACCGCGCGCCGCACGGCCGCGCGCATCGGCGCGTTCTCGGAGAGCTGTCGCGCATGGAGCTCCGGGTAGCCGCCCCCCAGATAGAGGGCGCTTGTCCCCCGGGGCAACTCGCTATCACACAGGGGGCTGAAAAAGGCCAGCTCGCAACCCAGGTCCTCGAGCACGCGCAGATTCTCCTCGTAATAGAACGAGAACGCCTCGTCACGCGCGACGGCGACGATGGGCCGCGCTCCCGCGATCGGCTCCAACCGGTAAGGTTCCTCGCGGATATCGGGTGCCGTCGCCGCTATTTCGAGCAAGCGGTCGACGTCGATGCTCTTTTCCACCAGCTCGGCCATCTTGTCGATGCGCGCGGAGAGCTGCTCGACCTCGTCGGCGGTCACAAGCCCCAGATGCCGGCTTTCGAGCGAGAACGCCTCGTCGGCGGGGATATTCCCCAAAACCGCGACGCCCGTGTGCTTCTCGATCGCAGGCGCCGCATAGGCGCAGGCAGCGGCGCTCGTCTTGTTCAGCACGACGCCGCGCACGTTCGCACAAGGCAGGAACTCGGCGATGCCGCGGATTACAGCGGCGAGCGATAAAGACGCCCCGCGCCCGTTCACCACTAAAACGACCGGCGTTTCCGTGTCGCGCGCAACCTGGTAGCTGCTCGCGTCGGCCACGCCGGGCGCCATGCCGTCGTAGAAGCCCATAACCCCCTCGAGCACCGCGACATCCGCGCCCGCGACGCCACGTGCGAGCAGGGCGCGCAGCGTCGGGGCGTCGGTGAAGAAGCCGTCTAAATTGCCCGAGCGCGCACCCACGACGCGGCGATGAAAGAGCGGGTCAATGTAGTCGGGGCCGCATTTGAAGGCCGCGCATGCAAGGCCGCGGCGCGCGAGCGCGCGCAGGAGCGCGCACGTTACGACCGTCTTGCCGCTCCCGCTCGAGGGCGCAGCGACCATGAAGCGCGGGATGGACGTGCTCACCGGGCGCCGCCTTCCCCACCTGCGGCGCTGCAGTAAGCAAGCGAGACCACCTCAACGGATGGGTTCCCCTCGACAGAGAGGTCCTCCCCGACAGGCGACTCAGCAAGCGCGCCGACTTCGGCAAGCTCCTCGGCATCCGCGCCCGCACCACGCGCGCTGACGAGGAACACGGGGTTTTGCGCCTTCATAAGATGGTGCGAGCCTACAGCCTCGGCACGGGCGGCCGACACCTGGCACGCCTCGAACCCCTTAAAGCGCGAACCCGAGAGGAGCGCGAACGCCTCGGTGAGCGTCTCAACGGTGACGCATGGCACGCACAGGCGAACCTGCGAGTTCTTCTCGAGCGCCGCCTCCACGATGGAGGGAAGCTCGCCCGCGCTCCCGCCGACGAACACGGCGTCGGGGACGGGCAGTTTCGCGAGCGCTTCGGGGGCGACACCGGGGACCACATGCACGTTGCCGCACCCGAATGCATCCGCGTTCTCTCGGATGAGCCGCACGCCGGCCGCGTTGCGCTCGACCGCCCATACCGACCCCGCTCGCGCGACGAGCGCCGCCTCGATCGAAACGCTCCCCGTGCCGGCGCCGACATCCCACACGGTGTCGGTCGCGGTAAGGCGCAGCTTCGCGAGCGCGACGGCGCGCACCTCCTGCTTGGTCATGGGAACGTCGCCGCGGATGAAGAGCTCGTCGGGAATGCCCGAGGAAGCGTACGGCCAGCGGGAGCTCGCGGCGCGGGATGCGCCCGCAGAGTCCGCCGCGAAAGAAGCCGCCGCGGGCGCAGACGCGCCGGCCGGCGCCTCGGAGGCTGCGCTAGAGCCCGCAGGCGAACCGGCGCAGCCTGCGAACTCGATAAGCATCACGTTCAAGTCGTCGAACGTCTGACCTGCGATTTCACTTGCGGTCGCGCAGGTGATGCGCTCGTCGGGGTACGACAGGCGCTCGGCCACCGTCACGCGCGCGTCCCCGAAGCCCGCCTGCACAAGCTCGCCCGAAAGCCGCGAGGGGTCTTCCCCGCCCGACGTGGCGAGGAAGAGCTCGCCTGCGCGCTCGGCCTCGGCCACGATGTCGCACGCCACGCCGTGAGCGCTCGCGAAGCGCCAATCCTGCCATGGACGCGCGAGGCGCGCGGCGAGATACGACGCTGAGCTTATGCCGGGAATGACGCGCACGTCCACCTGCGCGTCGCCGGAGAGCGCCTCCACCAGGCGGCGCGCGCCGCTGAACAGCCCCACATCGCCCGTCATCACGACCACGGCGCGCTGCCACGACGCCGCATCGGTGAGCGCGGCGACGATGTCCGCCGTCTTCACGAGCTCGCATCTCACCACATCGGGCGGCACGTCGATGCTGACAAGCGCGCGATGAGCGCCGATGACCACGTCGGCGATGTCGATCGCGTCGAGCGCCGCGCGCGAGAGCAAGTCGGGGTTTCCGGGCCCCGCCCCGATGATCGTTACCTTTCGCATGGAATCTCCCGATACCCGCGCGGCGTGACCATACGGCCGCCTACGCGCTTCGTGTCCGCGTTGCCGACGAACACGGTGGTGAACATGTCGGCGTCGAACTCCCCCAGCTCGGAGAGCCTGCACATGCCCGACTGCTGCCCCTCGCGCCCGATGTTGCGTACCCAGCCGCAGAGCGTGTCGGGGGCCTTCCATTCGAGCATAATCTTCGCCGCGCGCGAGAGCCTATCGGCGCGCTTTCTGCTGCGCGGGTTGTACAAACAGATGCAGAAGTCGGCGCTCGCCACGGCGGCGAGCCTGCGCTCGATGACCTCCCACGGCGTGAGCAGGTCGGAGAGCGACACGACCGCGAAGTCGTGGGCAAGCGGGGCGCCGAGCACCGCCGACCCGCTCTGAGCCGCGGTGGCCCCGGCGATAACTTCCACGTCTACATCGGGGTAGTCCTCAGCAAGCTCCAGCACGGGGCTCGCCATGCCGTACACGCCCGCGTCACCGCTGCACACAAGCGCCACGGCTTCTCCGCACTGCGCGCGCGAAAGCGCCAGGCGGCACCGTTCGACCTCGTGCATCATCGGCGTCGCGAGATGCGCCGCGTCGGGCACGGCGGCGAGCGCGAGCTCCACGTATTTCGTATACCCCACAACGATGTCGGCCGCCTCGAGCGCGCGCCGAGCCGCAATCGTCATGCCGTCGGGGCCGCCCGGGCCGATCCCCACCACGAAGAGCTTTCCCATCACCGCTCCTTAAACGAAAGTTCGATAGTTACCTTGGAAAACGCGACGGTCACGCCGCCGTGAGCGAGCTTCGGGAAGATAAGTTTGCCCCCGCCCGCGAGCGCCGCGCGCTCGCACACATTGTCGACCCCCACCGTCGCGCGCACGAAATCAGATGGCGAAACGCTACCTTCGACCTGCGACAACTCCTCTGCGGAATACGACGCAAGCGGGATATTGCGCGCGCGGCAGAAGGCGAGCAGACCCTCCTCGTGCGCCTTCACGTCGATCGTCGCCGCTTCGCACACGGCCGAAGGCGAGATGCCCGCCTGTCCGCACGCGAGAAAAAACGCCTTCCCGATCGCTTCGGCGCACGCACCGCGACGGCACCCTATGCCCGCAACGATGCAGGGCACGACAAGGTGAAGCGGCTCGGGCGCAGGCGCCTGCGCCCGCACGCCCGCCGGCTTCCCCGTCACACCGGCAGGTACGACCTCGCCCGTTGTCTCCGCCGCGCGAACGGACGCACCCGCATTCGCGCCAGCGAACGGCGACACGACGATATCGGCCCGAGCGCGGTCGGACGCAATGCCAACCCCCTCAGGCGGCTGTCCCGAAATCGGCATGTCGGAATAGAGCGCCACGCGCCCGCCCGAAAGCAGCCGCGCCGACACTCGCTTGATAGCCTCGGGATTCGAAACGGCGAGCCCCGCACAGCGCGCCCACGTATCCACCGCCCACACGCCGCGGACGTCGGTCGCCGTGGTGATGACGGGAATGGCCCCTGCCGCGCGTGCCACAGTTTGCGCAAGCTCGTTCGCACCGCCCAAATGCCCCGACAAAAGCGAGACGGCAAAGCGCCCCGCCTCGTCGATCACCACAACCGCGGAATCGTTTGCCTTCGAGGCGACATGCGGCGCGATCGCCCGCACGGCGATGCCCGCCGCGCCCACGAACAGAAGCGCGTCCGACGCTTCCCACGCGAGCGCCGTCCATGCGCGCAGGTCGGCCTTCCCCTCGCCGAACCCGCGCGAAACGGAAACGTCCCAGCCAGGGTCATCTTCACCTGCCTGCGCGCAATCGGAAAGCGCGCGTGCGGTGCGCTCCGCCAACGCATACCCCCTCTCAGTGAACGCTATGCAGGAAACCCTCATCTAGCGCACCACCATCGTCGAGAAGTAGCTGCCCCGATCGGGAACATCGTCGAGCGAGCGATACACGCACTCGCCCGGAAGCCCACAGTCCTCTACGAGCTCGGCACCGTCGAAGGCGCCCTCCTCGCGAAGGATGCGCTTCATATCCGCAAGCGAGCGGCGCGCCTTCATGACCACCTTCGTCCCCGGCCAGCCGATTGCGCGGCGCACGTCGTCGTAGCCGCCGGGCACGATGTGCAGAGGCGACGACATCTCGGGCGTGAGGTCGCGCTCGAGCGCCGCGGCGACCGCGCAGAAGCTCGGCACGCCGGGAATAGCGCGCGCCTCGAACCCGCGGGCGCGCACGTCGGGCGCTATGCGCTGGAAGGTGGCGTAGATGCTCGGGTCCCCCAGGTTCAGCAGCGCGACATCGCGGACCGCATCCAGGTGCGCG
This sequence comes from uncultured Collinsella sp., assembly GCA_905194675.1. Classification (GTDB taxonomy): domain Bacteria; phylum Actinomycetota; class Coriobacteriia; order Coriobacteriales; family Coriobacteriaceae; genus Collinsella. The sequence continues at coordinate 29,461 of CAJJTG010000020.1, forward strand.
ACAAGCTCGCGAACAAGCGAGGCATGCTCGGCCGCGCGGCGCTCGGCGTCGCGCGTCATCGAGAATCGCACGGGGATCACCGTCTTGCCTGTAAGGTCGACGGCGCCGCGCACGATGTCGAGCGCGACCATGGCTCCGTCCGCCGTCTGCGGTGCGGCGATGACCGGACACGATTCGATTGTGCGGACGGCCTTGATCGTGAGCAGCTCGGGGTCGCCAGGCCCCGTGCCCACCCCGTACAGCACGCCTTTACTCATACGTCGCCCCCAATTCCCCGATAACTGCATCGGCGCCCGACGTGCGGAAAAGCTCGCGGCGCTCGGCGTCGAACACGACCGCGGCGATGTCGCATCCGCCCGCCACGCGGCGGCGCAACCTGTCCTCGATTGCCACAGCGAGCGAGGCGCACGCAGCGTCCCCCACACCGGCGGCCTCGATTACCTCGAGCGCCGCCGTGGTCGTGACCGACGACATGATATCGCGCACGGTCTTCGTGCCCGCGCCGGCCAAGGCCGCGTGAGCGGCCAGAATCTCCGCGCGGCAGTCGGCGGTACGCGAATGGGTGTCCATGATGCCGCCCGCGACCTTCACCAGCTTGCCGATGTGTCCCACAAGAAGGACATTGATAAATCCCTCGCGAACGCAGCAATCAATCGCATCGCCCACGAAGTTGGAGATGAAGACCACCGGCGCACCGTTTAGGTGGAAATGCCCCGAGATGAACTGCGCGCCGTAGTTGCCGGGCGTGAGCACGACTCCGCGCCGCCCCATAGCCGCATGCTGCCGGATCTCGAGCTCGATGCTGTCGCGCAAGGCAGCAAGGCTGCGCGGCTCGACGATGCCCGTCGTGCCCAGGATGGAAATGCCGTCCTCTATCCCCAGGTGCGGGTTGAAGGTCTTTTCGGCAAGGGCAACACCCTCGGGTACCGAAATCGTCACAGCGATATTTCCAGAAAAGCCGTGCGCGGCGCACACCTCGCGCACCGCCGAAGTGATCATCGCGCGCGGCGTCGCGTTGATGGCGGCCGCCCCCACCGGCTGCTCGAGCCCGGGCAACGTCACGCGCCCCACGCCCACGCCGCCATCGACGGAAACTTCCGATTCGCGCGCGGGCACGCCCTTGCTGCCCGCAGCACCCGTGCCCGACCCCGCATGTTCCACGCGCGCGTACACGAGCACGCCGTCGGTCACATCGGCATCGTCGCCTGCGTCCTTTCGCACGGCGCACTGGGCGCACCCCTCGCCGATACATACGTCGACCACGTTCGCCTCGACGGGCAGCCCGCCGGGGGTGACGATCGACACGCGGCCGACGGGCTTTCGTGACAAGAGCATCTCGCAGGCCGCCTTCGCCGCGAGCGCGGCACAGCTCCCCGTGGTGTAGCCGCAGCGCAGGCGGGTCGTCCCGGTATATATGTAATGATCGAAGGCCACGCTAGCTGCTCGCCTTCCGATACCCAGTGGCAAACGAAGGGTCGTAAAGCTTGCTGCGCTCGTACGACTCCGCTTGCGCGCCGTTGTGCGCAAGCCCGCCGCGAGCTCCGAGCACGCGGCCCACCACCACGAGCGCCGTGCGGTCGATGCCCTCTCGCGCGCCCGCATCGGCGAGCGTGCCCACTGTGCATCGCACCACGCGCTCCTCAGGCCAGGTCGCCTTGTACACAAGCGCCGCCGGCTCGTCGGAGCTGCGGCCCGCGGCCAAAAGCTCGGCGGAAAGCTCGGCGAGCATACCCGAGCTCAGGAAGATGACCATAGTCGAGCCGCTTTCCGCCATGGTGCGCATGCCCTCGCCCGCGGGCATGGGGGTGCGCCCGGAAAGCCGCGTGATCACGACCGACTGGCTGATTCCCGGCAGCGTGTATTCCTGGCGAAGCGCCGCCGCGGCACCGCAAAAGCTCGACACGCCGGGCACCACCTCGTAGACCACGCCGCGCGCGTCGAGCGCGTCCATCTGCTCCTGGATGGCGCCGTACAGGCACGGGTCGCCCGTGTGCAGGCGCACCACTTCCTCGCCCCGCGCATCTGCCGCGCACATCACGTCGAGCACTTCCTCCAAGGTCATGTGCGCGCTGTCGTAGACGACGCAGGATTCCTTGCACTCGGCGAGCAGCTCGGGATTCACAAGGCTTCCCGCCCAAACGACTACGTCGGCCGCGCGCAGAAGGCGCGCCCCGCGCAGCGTGATAAGGTCGGCGGCGCCCGAGCCTGCGCCAACGATATGAATCATCCGAGCCTTCCCTTCCCGTTTCTCATCGCAACCGTTTACGCCGCCATTCGCGCAGCGGGCAAAACACGGCGCCTGCGGCAGCAATCGGCGCAAATACGCAGGCAGGAGGCGCAATGCCGCCCGCGCTGGCTTTGACACGTTCACAAGTGCCCACTATCATAGTAAAAGTTTCGGCAACGAGCATATGACAATCGGATAAAAGGAAATGACCGGCGCGGCGCCTGCACAGCCCGCGCTGGCTTGCGGAGGGAACCAGGTGGGAATCCTGGGCAAGGGACATTACTGTATAGGACGCGCGGGCGAACCGCCTCGCGCCCCAAGCCAGACTGCTTCGCCTTTTCCTCACGGCATCGCCGTGGCGTTAGCTCCTTGTGAACCCCGAGGGGTGCGCTTTTCTTTCGCTTGTGCCGACAAGCAACTGTCGCCGGGGGACCGGCAAACCGAGGAAAGGAAAAACCATGTCCGACCAGATGTCACGCCGCGGCTTCATGGGCGCCGCAGCAACCGGAGCCGTCGCGCTCGCCGGAGTCGCGCTCGCGGGCTGCTCCAACACCTCCGCGAGTTCCGAGAAATCTAGTGAAAAGGAGAAGGCCGCGAAGCCGGTCATCCTCGTCACGAGCTTCGGCACGAGCTACAACGACTCGCGCCACATCACCATCGGCGCCATCGAAGACGCTATCCGCGAGAAGTACTGGCAGGACTACGACATCCGCCGCGCCTTCACCGCGCAGATCATCATCGACAAGCTGAAGAAGCGCGACGGCATCACGATCGACAACATGACCGAGGCGCTTGACCGCTGCGTGGAAGACGGCGTGAAGGAAATCGTCGTGCAGCCGACGCATCTCATGGCTGGCCTGGAATACGCCGACGTGAAAGACGAGCTCGACAAGTACGCCGACAAGTTCGACAAGATCTCGCTCGGCGACCCGCTGCTCACCTCCGACGACGACTACAAAAAGGTGGCCGCAGCCATTAAGGAGAACATGGCGTCCTTCGACGACGGCGAGACGGCGCTGTGCCTCATGGGCCACGGCACCGAAGCCGATTCCAACGCCGACTATGCCAAGATGCAGGAAGTGTTCAAGAACGAGGGTTTGACGCAGTTCTTCGTCGGCACCGTCGAGGCTGAACCGACCTGCGAGGATGTTATCGCCGCCGCGAGCGCCGCAGGCTACAAGAAGGCCGTGCTCGCGCCGTTCATGGTGGTCGCGGGCGACCACGCGAACAACGACATGGCAGACGAGACCGACCCCGACAGCTGGGCTGCGAAGTTCGTGGCCGCCGGCTTCGAAGTGACGTGCCTGCTCCAGGGTCTGGGACAGAACGTCGCGGTCGACGACATCTACGTCTCGCACGTGGACGACGCCATCGCCAAGCTGTAAACTCGCCGCGCACGGGGGCGCCGGTCGCGTCCCCGTGCAACGGGCATGCGCCTTTCCCCGACCGACGGCGCATGCCCGTTGCATTCGCATCCCGACCGCCCACCGCACGGCACGGGCGGTCGAAGCGATTGAAAGGAACCCCCTCCATGTTGAAGAAAACCCTCGTCTTCGCCCTGTCGGCGGCGCTTTGCGCGTTCTCGCTCGCCGGCTGCGCCGGAAATTCAATCGACAGCGCAAAGGCAAGCGATGCCGATTCCCAGGAAAAGACCGAACAGGCGGCCGATGCGCCCGCGGGCGCAAGCGCTGCCCCCATCACCGCCGACAAGGTGGCCGACGGCACCTATCCAATCACCGTAGATTCCAGCTCGAACATGTTCAGGATCGTGGACGCCCAGCTCATCGTGGAAAACGGCTCCATGCACTGCGTGATGACGCTTTCCGGCACGGGCTACGGCAAGCTCTTCATGGGCACGGGCGACGAGGCTGCCGCCGCAAGCGAGGCCGACTTCATCCCCTATGTGGAAAACGCGGAAGGCAAGTACACCTACGACGTGCCCGTTGATGCGCTCGACGAGGACACCGCCTGTGCCGCGTGGAGTATTAGAAAAGAGCAGTGGTACGACCGCACACTTGTGTTCGAATCCGCCGGCGTCGATCTGCGCGCCGACGCACTGAAGTAACGCCATGCGGTCGATTCTTCCCAAGGGGGAAAACAGGAAGCTCCACAGCATCGCGGCGCGCGCGATCGCCTGCGTTCTCGTCGCCCTGCTCGCGCTTCCCTTCGCGGGGTGCAGTGCGCGCCCGAACGCGACCGGTGGCACGGCGGGCTCTCAGGAATACACGGTGAGCGTCTCGCTTTCCGGCGGGTCAGGGCGCGCAAGCATCGCCTCACCCACCACAATTGTGAAGGATGGCGACACCTACACCGCGACCATCACCTGGTCGAGTTCGAACTACGACAAGATGACCGTCGACGGCGTGGACTACGCGCCCGTAAACGACGGCGGCAACTCCACGTTCGAGATACCCGTCACGCTCGACGAGGACATCGCCGTGTCGGCCGAGACCGTCGCCATGTCGACGCCGCACACCATCGACTACACGCTCCACTTCGACTCATCCACCATGAAGGAGAAATCGGGCGACGATGCAAGCGGCGGCTCCCCTGCGGGAACGGCTTCAAGCGCCGCGGCCGACTTCCACAACGCCGATTTGGGCTGCGGCTGGGAGCCGACGGGAGCGCTTCAGCTTGAATACGCCGAGCACTTCACTGTCGACGAGTTCGAAGGCGGCCTGCGGCTTATCTGCGTTTCGAACGGGGAGCGCTTCCTCGTGGTGCCGCAAGATGCGAAGGTACCTGATGGGTTAAGCTCCGACATCGCGGTCATAAGGCGCCCCGCCAACAAGGTGTACCTCGTGTCGTCGGCGACGATGTGCCTAGTCGACGCGCTCGATGCGAACGACAATATCATCATGTCGGGCACGAAGGCCGACGACTGCTCGGTCGTGGGCTTCAAAAGCGCACTCGAAAGTGGGGCGATCGCCTACGGCGGCAAGTACAGCGCGCCCGACTACGAGCGAATATCGGCCTCGGGCTGTACGCTCGCCATCGAGAACACCATGATCAACCACACGCCCGATGTGAAGGAAAAGCTGCAGAAGCTCGGGCTCGTCGTGCTCACCGAACAGTCGTCGAGCGAGCCCGAAGCGCTCGGGCGCGTCGAGTGGATTAAGCTTTTCGGCGTCCTGTTCGACAAGGAAGACGAGGCCGCGCACCTGTTCAACGAGCAGAAGGCCCGCGTCGAGCAAACGTCGGGGCTCGCGTCGTCAGGTAAAACCGTGGCGTATTTCTACATTAACTCGAACGGGGCCGCCGTCACGCGGCGGGCGGGCGACTACGTGGCGCAGATGATCGAGCTTGCAGGCGGCAGCTATGCGCTCGATGACGCGCAGACGGCGTCGACGTCAGGTTCGTCAGTAACGCTCGAAATGGAGCGCTTCTACGCGACGGCGAAGGATGCCGACATCATCGTCTACAACGGCACCATCGACGAATCGGTTGCCACCTTGAACGACTTCGTAGGCAAAAACGCGTTATTGTCGCAGTTCAAAGCCGTGAAGAACGGCAACGTCTGGGTCACAAGCGCCGACATGTACCAGCAGATGACTTCTACAGCCGACATTATCGACGAGCTGCACGGGGCGTTCACCGGCGATGACGCGAGCGACTTCCATTATCTGAGGAAGCTCGGCTAGCACCATGAGAAGCCGACTTTCCATGGCATACGACGAATCGGGGCGCGCCGCACGGTGTCGCGTCGTGACGGCGCTGCTCGCTGTTGCCCTCATCGTGCTCGTCGGGGCTAACCTGTGCATCGGGAGCGTGCTCGTGCCCGCAGACCACATCCCCGGCATCCTTTCGGGCGGCGCGGCCAATTCCATGGAAAGCCAGGTCATCTGGGAGATTCGCCTGCCGCGCGTGCTTTCAGCCGTGCTTCTCGGCGGGGCACTTTCGCTTTCCGGGTTCCTGCTGCAGACGTTTTTCAACAACCCCATCGCCGACCCGTTCATCTTGGGCGTCTCCTCGGGCGCAAAGTTCGTCGTCGCGCTTACGATGATCGTACTTCTGGGCGCGAACCAGGCCATGTCCTCGCCGGCCATGGTGGCCGCAGCGTTTCTGGGCTCGCTTATCACCATCGGCTTCGTGCTCCTCATCGCACGGCGCATAAGTTCCATGGCCATGCTCATCGTGGCGGGCGTCATGGTGGGATACATCTGCTCGGCGGCGACGAACTTCCTCATCGCCTTCGCCGACGACCAGTCCATCGTGAACCTGCACAACTGGTCTTTGGGTAGCTTCTCGGGTTCGAGCTGGGACGACATCGCGGTCATCGCGGTCGTGGTGATTACCGTGAGCGCATGCGTATTCGCGATATCGAAGCCCCTTTCCGCCTTCCAACTGGGAGAAGCCTACGCGAAAAGCGTCGGCGTGAACGTCGAACGCTTCCGCGTGGTGCTCGTCCTTCTAGCGAGCATGCTCTCCGCCTGCGTGACCGCGTTCGCTGGTCCGGTGTCGTTCGTAGGCATCGCGGTTCCGCATCTCGTGAAGTCGGCCCTAAAGTCGTCGAAGCCCATCCGCGTGATTCCTGCGTGCTTCTTGGGAGGCGCCATCTTCTGCGCGGGCTGCGATTTGATCGCGCGCACGCTGTTCTCTCCCGTCGAGCTTTCCATCAGCGCCGTCACCGCCATCTTCGGCGCTCCGGTGGTTATCGCGCTCATGTTGAAGAAGCGGGTGAGGTAGATGGGGGAATTCGTGCCGCGGCCCAAAACGCTCGGAGGGGACATTCCGTGCTTAGACAGTCCTGAGCTCGCACGAAAGCGCCAGAAGGCACTTTCGGCTCGTGCGGAACTCCGCGCGGAACGCCTCCTCCGAGCGGAGCCGAACCTCGAAACTCCGGTCGAAACGCAGGCTGACGGAGCGCCGCTTTTCCACATAAGCGACCTGTCGGCGGGCTACGACAAGAAGGTCGTAGTCGGAGGCGTCGATCTGGAGGTTCGCGCGGGCGACGTCGTGGCGCTCATCGGGCCGAACGGCTCGGGCAAGTCGACCATCTTAAAAACCATCACACGCCATCTGGCACCGCTTGCCGGCGCGGTCGAGCTCGACGGGCGAGAGATTTCCCGATGGAAGACGGCGGAGTTCGCAAGGAACCTTGCCGTTATGCTGACAGATCGCCCCCGGACCGAGCTGCTCACCTGCCGCGATATCGTAGAGGCGGGAAGACATCCCTACACCGGGCGAATGGGCACACTCTCGCCTAACGACCATAGTCGGGTCGACGAGGCCATGAAAACCGCACATGTGGAAGAGCTCGCCGAGTGCGACTTCATGCAGATAAGCGACGGGCAACGCCAGCGCGTCATGCTCGCACGCGCCATCGCGCAGGATCCGCGTGTGCTCGTGCTCGACGAGCCCACGTCGTATCTCGATATCCGCTACCAGATCGACCTGCTGCGAATACTTCGCCACCTTGCGAAATCGCGGAATGTGGCTGTCATCATGTCCATCCACGAACTCGAGCTCGCGCAGAAAAGCGCCGACAAGGTGATTTGCGTGAAGGACGGCCGGGTCTTCCGCGCTGGCGCACCCGAGGACATATTCACGCTCGAGACAATTGGCGAGCTCTACGGCCTTCAACATGGCACCTTCAACGAGCGCTTCGGCAGCGTGGAAATTGGGCGCCCACACGGCGATGCGCACACGTTCGTCATCGCCGGCGCAGGTACGGGGTCGGCTGTGTTTCGCCAGCTCATTCGGCAGGGCAAGGCGTTCTACGCGGGCGTTCTGCACGAAGGGGACATCGACTGCGAGCTCGCGCGCGACCTGGCGGCGGAATGCGTGGCCGAGCGCGCCTTCGAGCCGATCGGGGATAAAACCATAGCCCGCGCCAAAGAGCTCCTCGTCCACTGCGTGCACCTTATCGTGTGTCCCGCCGCCTTCGGCACCATAAACGCCCGCAACGCAGAGCTCGTCGAGTTCGCGCGCTCGCATGGTATCGAGGTCATGCGAGCGCGCGAAGGCGCATCGGAGGATTCCCAATTGGAGTGGGAAGGATAAACTGAACTTTCTTTTAAGGATCCTCAGGCTACAACTCCTACGCCGGCGAGGTCTCCAAGGCGCCGGAGAACCTCGTGAACAGGAATTTCCACGCCGACAAGCCCAACCGGCTGTGGCTCACCGACATCACCGAGTTCAGGCTCCCAGGCGGCGAGAAGGTCTACCTGAGCCCGGTCATCGACTGCTTCGGCGGGATGCTCGTCGCCTGGTCGATCGGGCTGCACCCCGACAAGCGCCTCACGAACTCGAGTCTGCGCCTAATCCAAGCGAGATTCCAGACTCGACAGGCCATTGAGAGTCAGGTCGTTGGCGACCTCAGAGACACGCACGATAGGAACCGAGCCGTCAGACAGCGCCCACGTGCGATAGATACCGATAATACCCGACAGCAAAAACGCCAGATAGTAATCGAACATCTCGTCCTTGAGACCTTGGGGCAGCAGATCGCGCTCGGCAATCTCGTGCTCGAGCGGCGCACGAAGACGAGCCATAAAATCATCGAGCGGAATGTTCTCGATCAGCTGACGATTGAGCACCAGGTTGTTGCACAGTGCCTCGTTAACGGTTTTAAAGAAGGTCGCCGCCGCGCCCAGGGCGCGCTCGTTGGTGTCACCGTCCATTGAAGCAAGCGTTTTCTCGACCGAGTCGACAATCATCTCCACCACATCGACGGCAATGGCATCGAGCAGGCCGTCAACCGTACCAAAGTGAACGTAAAAGGTCTTGCGGTCGACATTGGCCTCGCGCGCGATGGCACTCACCGTAATGTCTGCCAGCGGCTTTTCCATGAGCAGGCGCTCGAAAGCGGAAAGGATGGCATTACGGCTGCGAACGATGCGGCGATCAATACGCGGTTTGCTGGTGGCCATGGGCGTGTCCCTTCGATATACGGGCATTCATCAACAGATGAGAGATAATCTACGTAAGAGGATTATCCCCCATACAGCACAAATATGCCCCGCATCATGAAGAACGCACGACTGTCCTACTGCGACTTAGGGTGCTTCTTCTTATTGAGTGCCGACGGAAATACGCGAATACCATCGCCTGTCTGGCGCACATAGGCTTTATGAGCCGGCTTAGCGGCCCCAGAAGCCTTCTGAGCGTGCTTCTTGAGATCAACGGTAACAGCATTCGTGGGGTGCGGCTTAGTGGGCGCAGAGGGCGTCTGAGACGTGCGGCCGAGTTTGCGCATCACGCGATCCCAGCGCGCATGGATGCTCTCGTTGTGGGCGCTCTTAAGGCCCAGCAGGGGCGCAGCCAAAATGGTCGGCGCAATGAACGTAATGAGGCGCCACAGCAGATAGCCGGCGGTCGAAGCCGACCCAAAGAAATGACCCAAGAACAATGCAAAGCCGCCCTCAGCGCCACCAGTTCCACCGGGCAAGGGGACCGCAGAGCTCAGAAGCTGGACAAAGGCGCTCGCGGCCATGACCGAGAAAAAGTCGACCTCGTGGTGGCCAAAGGCAAGCATCAGGAAATACGGCACCAGATAGAAAAACGCGAGCTGCAGCATGGTGATAAACACGGTGAGCAGCATGGAAGAAAAATGTCCGGCCGAAAGCTTGAACTTCTCGGAGAAGGAGTAGATCTCGCCATCGACAAACGTGCGCCATCCCTCGATCTTAGTGGCCGAGACACCAATGCGCTCAAGCCAATTGATGATGCAATGGGCGACGCGCGTGACGGTCTTAGGCATGAGCGCGACGGCGAAGATGCCCAGCAAGATGCAGCAGTGCCCACCAAAGCTAAAGACGCACAGCAGCGTCATGTCGCCATAGCGCTCGGCAAAAAACGGCATGCGGGCAAGCAGTAGGATAGCGCCCCAGGCAACGAGGCCAAACTGGTACACGATAAAGCGCGTGAACTGCGTGGCTCCGGCCTCGCCGACATTTTGGCCCGCTTTGGTCAGACGGTAGATCTGGGCGGGAGTCGAGCCCATCATCATGGGCGTGAGGTTGCCAAAGAAGATGCCACTCGCCTCGACCGAGATCAGGTCGCGGATGCCGACGGGCGAATAAGGATCGAGCCAAACGGCGATCGCATAGGCCACAATGCCAAAGAACAGATACATGAACATGCAAAGACACGCGACAACGAGCCATGGCGCCTGGACGCTCGACATAGCGGCCCAGAACTGCCCCATCTGCCCGGTTACCACCAGATAGACGATATAACCCACCAGCACGACGCCGATAAAGATGGCGCCGCGGCGTGCGCTCTTATTGTCATCTCCGCCCGAGGCCTCAACCTCGACCTGGGGCTTAGATGTATGCTGAGAGGACTCCGTCATGAGACTCCTTCTAACAGTCAAAATATCTTGGTTATTGTACCCGTAAGGGCCATAGGCAGATCGTAAAGCTATGGGCCAAATGGGAATTGCAGATGGTTTGCTCGGAAATAAAAAACCCGGGCTTCCGTGGGAAGTCCGGGTCTCAAATTCATGGTAGCCCGTACCAGATTCGAACTGGTGATCTCCGCCTTGAGAGGGCGGCGTCC
>CAJJTG010000021.1 GCA_905194675.1 uncultured Collinsella sp.
CTGGTGATCTCCGCCTTGAGAGGGCGGCGTCCTAAACCGCTAGACGAACGGGCCACATGACATCTGCACTGCCGTGCTGCGAGGAAATATATTACGGGACAAAAAACGTCAGCGCAAGAAGAAATTCCAAATTGCCGAAAAATTGTCGGCAGGTTATGGAACACGCAGGTAAACAGGATAGCTAATTCAAGTTGAGATGGACCAAAAGAGCTTCGCGCTCGTTGGAAATGTTGTCTTCGATCACGGCGTCGAGGGCGGAGTTGAGTAGCTGGCCTAGCTCGGGCCCCGGCTTCACACCGGCGCGGATCAGGTCGCCGCCGTTAATGGCGAGCATCTTGAGCGTATAGGGCTCCCCCGCCTTCAGCAGCTCGTGCGCCATCGCGCGCATCTCCTCAATCGTCTCGACGTAATAGAAGCACGACGGGGCCTTGCCAAGTGTGTCAGCACGCTTAAGATCCATGAGCTCGTCCATCAGACGCGGCGTGTCGACGCCCTCGCCCGAAAGCGCGCGCATCATATTGAGCAGACAGGAGCGCTCAGGGCGCAGTGGCTTGTCGTGATATTTGATGAGCAGGCACACGTCGCGCACCAGGTCGTGCGAGAGCGCCAGGCGATCCATAATGGCGCGCGCTTTCTTGGCGCCGAGCTCGGGATGACCGTAGAAGTGTCCGCTGCCGGCGTGATCGACCGTAAAGCACTCGGGCTTGGACACATCGTGCAAAAACGCCGCCCACATAAGGCTCGACGAGGGCGCGACGCCGTCGCACAGCGCCAGCTCCCCTGCCACCGTCAGCACGCGGGCGATATGCTCGTAGACGTTAAACGCATGATAGACACTGCTTTGATCAAACCCGCGAGCGGGCGCAAGCTCGGGCACGGCGGCGCAGATGAGCTCGGGGTAGCGGAGCATCGCGTCTCCCCCATGACCGGTCGAAAGAATCCCCTCGAGCTCAATACCCACACGCTCACGCGCCACGGCATCGAGCAGCGGCGCACACTCGGCAAGCGCGCGCTTAGTCTCGGGCTCAATCATAAAGTCCAGGCGGCAGGCAAAGCGTACCGCACGCAGCATGCGCAGGGCGTCCTCGTTAAAGCGACGCTTGGGATCGCCGACAGCGCGAATCAGCTTGCGCTCCAAGTCACCCTGGCCGTCGTAGCGGTCGACAAGCCCGCGCTCGGGATGCCAGGCCATGGCGTTGACGGTAAAGTCTCGGCGCGCCAGATCGTCCTCGAGCGAGGCGGCACGCTCCACACTCTGGGGATGGCGACCATCGGTGTAAAAGCCATCCAGACGGTACGTGGTGACCTCGATACGCTCGCCATCGGAAATAGCCGTGATTCCGCCAAATTTAATGCCCGACTCCACAACCGCGATGCCGGCGGCCTCGAGCGCCGCTTTGGACTCCTGCCACAGGCCGCTACAGCACATATCAACATCGTGGCTGGGGCACACCATCAGGGCGTCGCGCACCCAACCGCCCACGTACCAAGCCTCAAGACCAGCCGCCTCAAGCGCGCGCAGGACGCACAGGGACGCATCGGACGGTTGCGTACCGTTGAGCGAAACATTGCACATGCCTATGGCCTCCTGCACTTGTGAGCGTAAATCGATGGTTCTCAAGAAGTCTAACAAGAAACGAGAAAGCGCGCACACGCAATCGCGTCGTCGATTAGATAAAACGAGACAGCAGACGCCACATACGTTCAGCGCGCAAAAAACACCCGCCTTGGTAATCCAAAGCGGGTGTTCGGCAACGACGTATCGATGCTGCTAGCAGACCTGGCGAACCTCGATGTGCTTCTTATATTCGTCCACCTTGGCAAAATCGCCCAGACCGGGGCACTCGACCACGTTGGCGCCGGTAGCCATCGAAAGGCGCAGGGCGTCCTCGACGCGCTCGGGGGCGTCGTGCCACACGGACAGGAAGGCAGCGAGCGAGGAATCGCCGGCGCACACCGTCGACAGCAGCTTAACCTCAAAAGTACGGTTGGCAAACCAGATGTGCTCGCCGTTGGAGAAGTACGCACCGGCGCCGCCGAGCGTCAGCAGCACGTTCTTAGCGCCCTTGGCATGCAGCTCGGCCATCGCGCCCTTGACGGACTCGTCGTCGCCACCGCTCACCTTGATGCCAAAGATGTCGAGCAACTCGTCGTCATTGGGCTTGATCAGCAACGGCTCCATGGCAATGAGGTCTGCCAGCTGATGGCTCGAGATATCGAGGACGAACTCGGCCCCCTTGGCCTTGACGCGGCGCAGGACCTCGGCCAGGAAGCCCTCGGAAGTGTTGGGAGGCAGCGAGCCGCTGATGACCAGGCAGGTCATGTCATCGAGCGAATCGATGAGCTCAAACATCTCCTGCTCGTTGGACTCATTGATGGCGGCACCGGCATTGACCATGTTGTACTCGGTGTCGGGGCCGACATTGAGGAACACGTTGACGCGCGTGATACCGTCGGTCCACACGGGCTTGACGGGCACGCCCAGGGCCTCGGCGCCCTTAACGATAAACTCACCCGAGAAGCCGGCGAAGAAACCCAGGATCGTGGTGTCGACACCATAGTGGTCAAGCGTAAACGAGACGTTGAGGCCTTTGCCGTTGGGCGTGTAGACGGCATTGCGGGTACGCGTGACGGTATTGGCAGTAAGGCCGTCGCAGGCGATGTTGTAATCAATGGCGGGATTAGCAGTGAGCGTGTAAATCATGAATGTTCCTTTCACGAAGCAACGTGTTAATGAAAGTATATTCCACGCATCGGTAAAAGGCTAGGACAACTCGGTGAACGGTGTGGAAGCGATGAAGTACGGCAGGACACCTCTCCCCCATGGCGGAACAAAAAAGGCGCCCCGGCCGAAACCGGGGCGCCGCATGCGCACGAATATGTCGCGTTTCGATTACTGACGATCGAGCTTGCGGACAGCAACGCGCTTGCTGTACTCGTCGACGTGACCGAAGTCACCAATGCCGACGGACTCGGCAACGTTGGCGCCGGTGGCCATAGCGAGCTTCATGGCCTCCTCGACGTTGTCGCGATCCCTGTACCACTTGTGCAGGAACGCAGCGAGGGTGCAGTCGCCGGCGCAGACGGAAGAGACCAGCTTGATGTTGAACTCACGCTTGGCGTACCAGATGTCCTCGCCGTTGGAGAAGTAAGCGTCGCCGCGGCTACCACGGGTGAGCAGCACGTTCTGAACGCCGGCGTCGTGAGCCATCTTCATGGCAACGCGGACCTCGTCGTCGGTGTCGACCGGCACGCCGAAGATGGCCTTCATCTCGTGATGGTTCGGCTTGATGAGCAGCGGCTTCTTGTGAGCGAGCTCCTTGAGCTTGTCGGAGGACAGGTCCAGGACGACGTCAGCGCCACGAGCCTGAGCGTGCTCCATGACCTGAGCCAGGAAGTCGGGCGTAGCTTTGGGAGGCACGGAGCCGGAGACAATCAGGCACTCGAGATCGCCCGCGGTGTCCAGGATGTTGTAGAGCTCCTCCTGGTGCTGCGGCGTGATCGGAGCACCCGGGTTCAGGATGCCGTACTCGTGCTGGCCATCGTTGACGTAGGTGTTAATGCGCGTGATACCGTCGGTCCAGACCGGGCGGCAGAGGCAACCCAGGTTCATGACCTCCTCGACGATGAACTTGCCCGTGAAGCCAGCGAAGAAGCCGAGCGCGACGGTGTCGACGCCCATCTTCTTAAAGGCGAAGGACACGTCGAGGCCCTTGCCGTTAGCCGTGTAGCTGGCCGAACCGGTGCGGACGTTCTCGTCGGGCTCGAGCGGAGAGCTCGAAACCGTCATGTCGACAGCCGGGTTAGCGGTTAGCGTGTAGAACATTTACAGTACCCCCTGTATATGTGAGGGCCGCGTGGCCGGCCCATTCCAACCACGCGGTTACCTCTGATACCAAATTAGCGAGCTGCGGACTCGAGCAGTGCCTTGACCTCGGCGGCGGTGTTGCAGGCGAGCGCCTTCTCGGCGAGCTCGTCGCACTCGGCCTTGGTCCACTGGCTGATGGTCTTACGGGCGCGCAGGATCGACGGAGCACTCATCGAGAACTCCTCCAGGCCCCAGCTGATCAGCAGCGGCTCGAGCAGCGGATCGGCAGCGGCCTCGCCGCACATACCGACCATGATGCCGGCCTTCACGCCGCTCTCGATGATGTTCTTGAGCGAGCGGAGCACGGCGGGATAGTAAACCTGGTACAGGTTGGAGATGGTGTCGTTGCCACGGTCGGCGCACATGGTGTAGCCGATCAGGTCGTTGGTGCCGATGGAGAAGAAGTCGGCGACCTCGGCAAGACGGTCTGCGAGCAGCGAAGCGGCAGGCGTCTCAACCATGATGCCGACCTCGATGTTCTCGTTGAACTTGCGACCCTCTTCGGTCAGCTCGGCCTTGCACTGCTCGACAAGCTCCTTGACAGCCAAGACCTCCTCGACGCAGGTGACGAGCGGGATCATGATCTTTACGTCACCGAAGGCGCTAGCGCGCAGCAGAGCGCGGAGCTGGACCTTGTACTGGTCGGGATTGGCCAGGCAGTAACGCACGGCGCGGAAGCCCATGAAGGGGTTATCTTCCTTGACCATGTGCAGATACGGAATCTCCTTGTCGCCACCCACATCGAGCGTGCGGATGATGACCGGAGCGCCCTTGAGCGCGCTGGCGACCTTACGGTAGGCGTTGAACTGCTCCTCCTCGGAAGGAAGCTCAGCGGAGTCCATGAACAGGAACTCGGAGCGGAACAGACCGATGGCCTCGGCATCGTGATCGAGCGCGTTGGGCACGTCATCAGGGTTACCGATGTTGCAGGCAATGATCTTCTTGATGCCATCGGCAGTCACGGACGGCTTGCCACGGAAGGCCTCGAGGGCTGCCTTCTCGGCAGCGAAGGCCTCGGCCTTGGCGGTATAGGCAGCGAGCGTCTCCTCGTCGGGATCGGCCTCAACGATACCCTTGCCACCGTCGACGACAACGGTCATACCGTTGCGCAGCGCGGTGCAGCTGTTGGAAACCGAAAGGACAGCCGGGATCTCGAGGGCGCGCGCGATGATCGCGGAGTGCGACGTGCGGCCACCGGTCTCGGTGACGATACCGGCAACGTGGGCCTTATCGATCGTGGCGGTCATGGACGGCGTGAGGTCGTGCACGACAACGACAGTATTCTCGGGCAGGACGGAGAGGTCGACGACCTCCTTGCCCAGCAGCTCGGCCAGAATACCGGTGCGGATGTCGGCGATGTCGGCCGCGCGCAGACGGAACATCTCGTCGTCCATGGACAGGAACATGTTCTCGAACATGGTCGAGGTGTCCATGAGCGCCTGCTCGGCGCAGGTGCCGCCGTCAATGGCGACGTTGATGGCGTCGGTCATGCCCGGGTCCTGAGCCAGGACAATGTGTCCGCTCATGATCTCGGCCTCGGCCTCGCCCACCGTCTCCTTCATGTGGTCGGCCTGAGCCTGGGTCTTCTCGCAGAAGACCGAAAGAGCGGACTGATAGCGCTCCTTCTCTGCTGCCGAATCAGCAACCTCGTGCGGCTCAAACGTCAAGTCGGGATCGACGGCGACCATGACGGTGCCGATACCGATGCCCTCGGAAGCGTTGACTCCCTGATACATTCCCATTCCTCTCTCCGTGTCATGTGATAAAGCGTTTTGCCATATCCATGACAAAAGAGCGCAGCTACCTTACAACAGGTCACTGCGCCCCCAAATATGAACTTAGTTGTTCAACATGCGACCCGTATGAGTTCTACTCGCCAAGACCGCTCTTGATGAGCTCGATGGCAGCAGCCAGAGCCTCGGCCTCGTCAGCGCCGTCGCACTTGACCTCGACCTCGGTGCCGCAGGGGATACCAGCAGCCATAAGTGCCATCGGGGACTTGCCGTTGACCTCCTTCTCGGGGGTGACGACCGTCACGTCACAGGCGTACTTGCCCATGGTGGAGGCGAACAGACCAGCCGGACGCATGTGCAGACCCTGAGGATTAACGAGGGTAGCCTTCTCAGAAACCATAGTTGACTCCTTTTTTGTGTTTAACCCCTGTCATGCATGTGGCAGGAGTCAGATTCACGACGTTGTTTATATTAACTCACATCAAACGGTTTTTCATTGTGTTTCGCACGAATTGTTGGACAGTTGTCTGTTCTGTCCGCTTGCTCGCCCCGGACCCCGCGCGCGGGGGCCATGAGATTTCCTGCTCTACAGTCCTGCTCGCACGAAGAGCACATTAAGTGCTCTTCGGCTCGTGCGGAACTCGCGATAAACCTCATGGCCCCCGCGCGCGGGGTCCGGGGCGAGCAAACTGCGGAAACTCGGTCGGTCCAAAGTAATATCGTGCGAACGGAATTCTGGCTGATGACTTGTTCGCGACAAAGACTCGATAGGCAGCCCACTCTATGCCCTTTTGTAAGTTGCGGTGAAATAGGGACTGAATTTGGGGTTGAATCGTTTAAACAGTCCCCATTTCACCGCAACTTATGGGAGGGCATAGAAAAAGGCGGGGGCTCCTGGTGGAGTCCTCGCCTTTGTTACAGGGGGCGATGTTATTCGCGTACTGTGGGATTAGACCAGGCGGGCGTTGATCGTCTTGGCGATCTCGGCGGCGTCGGTGGAACCCTTGACGGTGCCACGGAAGTCCTCGTCCATGAGCGCCTCGGCGACCTTGGACAGGATCTTGAGGTGCGTGGTGCCAGCCTGTGCACCGGGGATGAGCAGGGCGATAGCCACGTTGACGGGAGCGCCGTCCATGGTGTCCCAACCGGTCACGCCGGATTCGTCCTTAACGACGATGACGGCGGCCTCGGTAATGGCGTCGGACTTGGCATGCGGGATGGCGAAGCCCTCCATCATGCCCGTGGTGCCCTCGGCCTCGCGGGCCAGGAAGGCGTTCATCACGGCGTCGGCGTCGCTTGCGATACCGGCCTTGACGGCCTGGTTGGAAACGAAGCTCAGAGCCTCGTCACGAGAAGCGAAGTCCTCGGCGACAAAGACATTCTCGACCTTCACGAAGTCGGCAGCCTCGGCCTTGGGGGCATCGACGGCAGCAGCCTTGGGAGCCTCAACGGGCTTGGCTGCAGGAACGGCCTTCTGGTTCTTCTCGAAGTCGTACTTCTTGAAGGCCACGAACAGGATGCCACCGACAACAGCGCCGATGAGGATCGCGAGGACCCAAAGCGGACCGTTCTCGACAACGGGCAGGACCAGGAAGCCACCGTGAGGCGCCGGATCGTGAACGTTGAACATAATGGTCAGGATCGAAGCGATAGAGGAACCGAGCATCATGATAGGCATGACGGGCCAGATGTTCTTGGTCATGAACGGAATGGCGCCCTCGGTGATGTGGGTGCAACCAAGAATGAGGTTGACGATACCGGCGTCGTGATCCTCCTGGCTGAAGTACTTCTTGCCGACAACGACGGCGAAGGTGGTGATCAGCGGCGGAACGATGCAAGCGGCGGAGACGGCAGCCATGAAGTTGGTGCCGAAGTTGTAGGTATCGGTGCCAACGCCAGCAGCCAGTGCCTCGGTGAGCATAGCGGTACCGGTGACGTAAGCAGCCTTGTTGACCGGGCCACCCATGTCAAAGGCGCACATGCAGCCGATGGCAAGACCCAGGACAACGGCGCCAGAGGCGGACAGGCCCTTGAGGAAGTCCATCATAGCGGTGTTGATGGCAGCCATGGGGCCGGAAATGCCAAGCATGACCAGGCCGACAATAGCCGTCGAGAACAGCGGGTACAAAAAGATTGCCTTGAGGCCGTCCAGGTTCTTGGGCAGGCCGGCAAAGACCTTCTCGAGCAGCAGGATGACATAACCGGCGAGGAAGCCGCCCACGATGCCGCCCAGGAAGCCGAATCCCACGCCGGCACCACCGGCGTCGATCATGCCGGTCTCGGCATTAACAGGCAGGCCCTGGATGGCGATCATACCGGCAACAAAGCCGGGGACGAGCGCCGGGCGCTTGCCGATGGATTCGGCGATGTAGGCGGAAAGCACCGGAACCATGAGGTTCATGGCAATGCCGCCGATGATCTTGAGCATCGCAGCAAAGCTGTTGTAGTCGGCAGCCGTCGAATCGAAGGACGTAATGCCCCACAGGAACGAAACAGCGGTCAGGACACCACCGGCAACGACGAAGACCAGCATGTGGCTGACGCCGTTCATAAGATGCTTGTAGATGACGTGGCCGATGGACTCCTTCTCCTCGACCTCGTCCTCGACATCGGCAGCAGCGGCAACCGTGCTGTCGCCCTTGGCGGCGAGCGCGCGGTCAATCAGCTTACCGGCGGCCTCAACGGACAGTGCCTTGGAAACACCAACGGAAACCATGGGCTTGCCGGCGAAACGCTCGGCCTGGACATCCTTGTCAGCTGCGACGACGACGGCCTTGGCACCGGCGATCTCGCTCTTGGTGATCTCGTTCTCGACACCGACCTGGCCATGAGTCTCGACCTTAATGGTCAGACCGCGCTCGGCAGCTGCCTTCTCTAGCGCCTCCTTCGCCATGAAGGTGTGCGCAATGCCGGTCGGGCAACCGGTCGCGGCGATGATGTCAAACTTAGCCATGTGTCCCTCCTTTTTAAGTTTTGCGCCCGCAGGCGCTCCCCTACACGCGCGTCCTTGCGCGCTTTTCCACAACTGAAAGATACCAACCTACCGTCCGCGTGAGAAGAGACAGGGCGCAATTCTCCGGTGAAAGGTTCTTTCATAACCGTAAACGGTAGGTGAAAGTTTACCATCAACTCTTGAAACGGCAAGGTGTATCTTGTAATTGAAAATGCCCGTATACTATGGCATTGCAAATCAAGTTAGATTTTCAAGCCAACCAGGAGCCATCCATGACCGATAGTAGCAAGAGCGCACTTTCCCTCATTAGTACCCATCAGGGATACAGCGAGTCCGAGCAGCGCATTGTCGACTATATATTGGAGCACCAGTCCGAGGCGCCGCGCCTCACGGCCGCTCAGCTCTCACGCGCCGCCGCCACGTCCGAGGCGACCGTTTCGCGCTTCTGCCGCAAGCTTGGCTTTGGTAGCTTCCGCAGCTTTCAGTTTTCGCTGGCGAGGGATTTGGAAAGCCAGCGCAACGAAGGCCTGACTGACGAGGTCTCGCTCGACAATATGGAGCAGAGTCTTAAAAATATCTTGGCTGCCAAGGTCAGTGAGCTTAACGCGACCATCGACGGGATTGACCACGATACGCTAACGGCCGTTGTGCACGCGTTAAAGAATGCGGGCGTTATTGAGTTTGCGGCCGTAGGCAACACCAATGCCGTCGCGCTCGACGCGACGTTTAAGTTTTCGCAGCTGGGCCTGCGCTGCATGGCGAGCACCATAAGCGAGACCTCGATTGGTTTTGCGCTCACGTTACGCCCGGGTGACGTTATCGTACTGATTTCGAACTCGGGCAAGTCGCGCCGTTTGAATCGCATGGCAAAAGCGGCTCGCGACTGCGGCGCAACCGTAGTCGTCATCAGCAGCGACAGCAAATCCCCGCTCGCGCGCCTGGCAGACTACACTTTTAATACCGTCAACCACGAAGCGCTGCTGACGACGGGCGACTTTGCGTTCTCTAAGATCAGCGCCACGATGATCATCGAAGTCATCTACAACTTCCTGCTGCCCGAGATCGAAGACGCTCGCGAGCATATCAGCTACTACGAGGAGCTCATCCAGCCGGATAAGGTTGTGGAGTAAAACGCGTAGTGGGACTAAAAATTTCAGTCTCTTTTGTCCCACTAACACCGCTAATACGACCTAACCTCGAGCTTCTTCAAGCATCTGCTTGGCATGGGCCAAGCTTGCCTCAGACTGATCGCCGCTCAACATGCGGGCGATCTCGGCGGTACGCGCTTCGCCGGTTACCTCGTCCAAATGCGTCTGGGGAACATCGCCCGGTTCCTTGCTGACGACATAATGCTTGTCAGCCATGACGGCAACCTGCGCCAGGTGCGTTACGACGATGACCTGATGCGTGGCGGCAAGATCTGCCAGTACGCCCGCGAGTGCACGCGCCGTAGAGCCACCGACACCAGCATCGACCTCGTCAAACACCAGCGTATCGACACCGTCCGCGTTACCGAGGACAACCTTGCTTGCCAGCATGACGCGGCTGAGCTCGCCGCCCGACGCAATGCGGCGCAGGGGACGTGGCGTCAAGCCGGCACCGCTGCGGTATAGCAGCTCGTAGCTCGAAGGACCAACGGGCGTCCACTCAGCACGGGGAAGATCGCGCGACTCCCAGACGAGCTCGGCACTACCCATCTCCAAGCGCGACATCTGGCGGCCAACCTCGTGGCAGAAGCGCGGGGCCGCCGTATTACGAGCGCGCTTAAGTACCTTGGCAGCGGCAAACAACTCGCGCTCGGCGCTCCCGAGTGCCTCACGCGCCTTTTTGATCTGCTCATCGCCATCATCGACCAGGGACAGCAGTTCTTGCGAGCGATCGCGCATGGCAAACACATCGTCCATGGTGGGACCCCACTGACGTAACAGGCCCTTGAGGTCGGAATACCGCTCACGCATGCGAGCGAGCTCACGCGCGTCGAAGGCGATGCCATCGCGATAGGCACGAAGCTCGTTCGCGCAATCCTCAAGGGAGATACAAGCATCCGAAAGTGCATCGGCAATGTCGCCCAGCTTGCGGTCGACGGTAGCCATACGGGAAAGCTCCGCCACGGCACTGTTCACGGCATCGAGCGCTCCCCCTTCGGCAGCAAGCGATGCATGGGCATCATTGGCCGTGGCAACCAGTACCTCGGCATGTTCGGAGCGCGGCAGCAGTTGCTCGAGTTCCTCATACTCACCCGGCCTGGGGTCGACCTCGGCAATGCGCTCCAGGGCGAAGCGCGCCTCCTCGACACGACTCCCCTGCGCACGCGAGGCCTCCTCGACGCGACGGACTCCCTTGGCAGCCGCGCGCGAGGCTTTAAAGCAAGCACGGTAGTGCTCGAGTGCCTCGAGTGCCGGGCGCCCTGCCCAGGCATCGACCATGGCAACGTGATGCGCCGGGTCGAGGAGGCGCTGGTGCTCGTGCTGACCGCACAGATCCATCATCACGCCGACGCGCTCTGAAAGCTCGCGCACGCTGGCGATGCAGCCGTCAATCTTCACGCGGCTGCGGCCCTCGGCAGAAAGGCTGCGCTGGACCGTGAAGCCTTCCGTGTCGTGCGGGCCGTCGAACAAGCGCGCCTCGACACTCGCCAGCGCCTCGCCCTCGCGCACCGTCGACGAATCCGCGCGCTCGCCCAAAATAAGCTTAAGGGCCGAGAGCAGCGCGGTCTTGCCGGCGCCGGTCTCGCCGGTCAGGACAGTCAGACCAGCACTCGGCACCAGCGTCGCCTCACGAATGAGTGCAATGTTAGAAACCTGCAGCTCATCGAGCATGACGGACTCCGTAGAATACGCGGCTCACCGAGTTGTAAAAACTCTCGGGGCCGTAATCCAGCAGCAAAACATCTCCGGGCCCGCGGCGCACCGCCACGCTCTCAACGGTGCCATCACAGGTAATAAACTGTCCATCGATAGCGATCGCCGGAACGCTCGGACGATCATCAGACATAAAGATCTCGACGACATCACTCGGCGAAGTCAAGAAGGCACGGGCCTGAATGGTGTGCGGCGCAATGGGTACGCAGACCATGCCCGTATAGTCGGGGCTCACGATGGGGCCGCCTGCGGATAGTGCATAGCCAGTGGAGCCGGTCGCCGTCGAAACGACGACACCGTCACCGCGCAGTCGATCGATATGGTGGCCCGACACCGTGATGTCGAACTCGACCATATCGGACAGCGGACCGCGGGTAAGCGCCATGTCGTTGAGGGCGAAGGTGCGAACGACATCCTTCGTACCGTCTTCGCGCACGGACACGATATCCGCGGCGATGGTGGCGCGACGGCTCACGTGCAGCTCACCGGACAGGGCATCACTCACAACCTGCAAAATGTCACGCTCCTCGGGGCTAGCGGCCGTCAAAAAGCCCAGGTGACCATAGGAAAGACCGAGGATAGGAATCTCGCGATGGTTGAGGATGCGGGCAGCGCGCAGCAGCGTGCCGTCGCCGCCGAGCGTAATGACCAGATCGGAGCCGTCAATATCAGGCGTGCTTTGAATCTTCGATCGCTGGTCGGCAGCCCATGCGACCTCATAGCCCTGGCGCGTCAGCCAAAGCTCGAGCATCAGACCGCTCTCGACGGCCTCTTGCTTGTAGTAATTGGGAACCAGAAAGACCTTCATAGCGTTGCAGCTTTCTCGCTCAAAACCGATACCTGGGATTGCAGCTCGTCTTGCGTGCGGTCGCCGGGGTCAAATCTCGTGCCGTACAGGAAAAACTCAACGTTGCCCTTGGCACCATGAATGGGTGACACGCACACATCGACCGGGAACAGGCCCTTGACAGCAAAGAGCTCAACCGCCGCCACGAGTGTATCGCATCGCACGGCGGGATCGGTCACAATGCCGCCCTCGCCCACCAACGCCGCCGGAGCCTCAAACTGCGGCTTTACGAGTGTGCAGAATGCACCCATAGGCGCCAGGCATGCCAGCACCGCATCGATAATGTTCGCGATGCTGGTAAATGAGACATCACACACAGCCAGGTCGATGGCGCCGGCATAGCCAAGCTCAGGCAGCTGCGTCACGTTTGTGCGCTCATGCAGCGTCACGCGATCGTCCTGACGCAACGACCAATCGAACTGGGCGCGACCTACGTCCACCGAGACAACTGTCGCAGCTCCGCGCTTAAGCAGGCAATCGGTAAAGCCGCCGGTAGAGCAGCCCACATCCAGACAGGCAAGGCCCGTCGGATTGATACCAAACGCATCAAGCGCGCCTTCGAGCTTAAGACCGCCGCGGCCAACATAGGGAATGCGTCCCTTCACGTGCAGCGGCAGGCCCGGGATCACCTTAAGGCCTGGCGAAGTCAAACGCTCGCCGCCGCTCGAGACCAAGCCGGCCATAAGAGTGCGAAGGGCATCCGCGCGATCGGCGCAGATGCCCTGTGAAATCAGTTCGTCATCAAGACGCACGCGTTTCATGAATGCCATCAACCATTCGTATCCGGAGATGCGGCCTAGCTATCCTGGGATTCGTTTGCCGCATCCTCATCGTATTCCTGCTCGAGCTTGTCGGCCTCACGCGGCGTCAGCTCAAACTTATCGACCATGTCGACCGCGCGGGAGCCCAGCTCAATCGCCTCGTCAAACAGATCGAGCGAACGCTCCAAGGAGGTGTCCTTGGAGCGAACGGTAGCGATGATCTGATCCAAACGGTCCGAGATCTCGTCAAAGTTGCGGACAGAACCCTCTGGCATGACTACTCCTCGACGGAGTCGGCCTCGACGGCCTCAGTAGCGTCCGCGTCCTCGGCCAGCACGCCAGCCTCGGCCTGAGCAGCCGCAACCTTTGTGGCAGCCTCGGCAGCCTGTGCCTCCTCGCGAGCGCGATCTTCGGCCAGCAGCTCCTGGTACAGGTCCTCGCCCGGCAGCTCTTCACTGCGAGCGATCTTACCCAGCACGCCGTTGACGAACGACGCGGACTGGTCGGTGCCATAGGCCTTGGCAAGCTCGACGGCCTCGTTGATCACGATGGCATCCGAGACCTCTTCGTCGGTGAGGAAACGCATCTCGTAAACGGCGATACGCAGCAGATTGCGGTCGGCGCCGGGCATGCGCATAAGATCCCAGTTTTTGGCAACGGAACGCAGAGCGCAGTCGATGCGGTCGATATGCTCGTAAGCACCGCGGCACAGCTCCAGCGCATAGGGGTCGAGGGGACCCTTCGAGATCAGGAAATCACCCTCGAGGACGCGCTCGAGCGGGCTGTCCGTGGCCTCGGCCTGGAACAGCAGCTGCAGCGCCTGACTGCGGGCAAGCGTGCGCCCGCGATAAACCTTAAGGCTCAAAGGTTACTCCTTGGGGAAAACGAGGCCGTCGATGCAAACGTCAACGCGCTCGACCTCGACACCCACCTGGGCATCGATGGCGGCGACTACAGCGGCGCGAACGGCCTCGGCGAGTTTCTTGAACGGATAGCCAAAGAACACCACAACGCGCACGGTGAGTGCGAGCTTGTCGCCGACGACCTCGGCCTCGACCGCCGGCTCGGAAGCCGGGGCCTTGGACGAGAGCATCATGGAGACAAGGTTGGTGGCAAGGTCCTTGACGCCAACGGAGGCGATGCCCTCGACATCCGACACGGCGCGCGAGACGATGGCGGTCAGAACATCGGGCGAAATGCCGATGCCGTCAATCTTGATTTCCTGGGGCATGAGTCCTC
This sequence comes from uncultured Collinsella sp., assembly GCA_905194675.1. Taxonomy (GTDB): domain Bacteria; phylum Actinomycetota; class Coriobacteriia; order Coriobacteriales; family Coriobacteriaceae; genus Collinsella. The sequence continues at coordinate 14,263 of CAJJTG010000021.1, forward strand.
CTAGAAGAGTTGGTTGCTAGACGCGGGAGACGAACTTGCCGTCGCGGGTGTCAACCTTGATGACCTCGCCCTCGTTGAGGTACATGGGGACCTGGATGACGGCGCCGGTGTCGATCGTGGCCGGCTTGGTGGAACCCTGGACGGTGTCGCCCTTAAAGCCCGGGTCGGTCTGGACAATGGTGGTCTCGATGAACATCGGCGGAGTCACGCCCATGAGCTCATCGTCGGCGAAGAGCAGCTGGCAAATGTCGTTCTCGCGCAGCCACTTGGAGTTCTCGCCCACCATGTCCTCGGGAACGGGAACCTGCTCATAGGACTCGTTGTCCATGAAGATGTAGTCGGTGCCATCGTTGTAGAGGTACTGGAACTCACGGGTGGTGAGCATGACGCTCTCGAACTTGGTGCCGGCGTTGCAGGTGTTCTCGACGACGCGGCCGCTCTTGATGTCGCGGGTCTTGTAGCGCACAAACGCGCCGCCCTTGCCCGGCTTGACATGCTGGAACTCGACAATGGTGTAGACCTTGTCCTTGATGCGGAGACCGAGGCCGTTCTTGAAGTCGGCGGTAGAAATGGTAGGCATAGCGACCTTTCTTGTTATGGGCAGAACGCACAAGCGTCCAAATTACATACGAGCGAAATTATACACTTGCAGACGGCGCCTGCGGCGAGCGCATAAAAAGAGAACGCGGGGCGCCCGAATTGCTCCGGACACCCCGCCCCAAAAATCTATCGAAATGAGCTAGCAATCGATAATGTGCAGGTCGTGCGGGGTCTTGGTGAAGGGCTCATAGCCGTTCTCGGTGACCACGCCGTAGTCCTCCAGGCGCACGCCGCCCACGCCGGGCAGATACACGCCAGGCTCCATGGTGATAACCGAGCCGACCTCGATGGTGTTCTTGCTGCGGTTGAAGTTGGGCAGCTCATGGATGTCGATGCCCACGCCGTGACCCAAACCATGGTTGTAGTAATCGCCATAGCCGGCATCGCCGATGATCTTCTTGGAAAGCTTGAAAATGTCGTTGCCCTCCACGCCCGGATGGATGGCGGCGACGCACTCCTCGTGTGTACGGCGCACGAGCGCGTACAGGTCGAGCTGCTCCTGGGTAGGCTCGCCCATCACGACGGTGCGTGTCATGTCGGAGCGGTAATCACAGTAGCCCGCGCCGTAATCCATAAGAACGAAATCGCCCTTCTCGATCACGCGGTCGCTCGGCACGGCATGCGGGTTGGCGGTGTTGGGACCACTCGCCACGATGGAGCCGAAGGCAAGGCTATCGGCGCCGTTGGCGAACATAAAGTTCTCGAGCTCGTTGCGAACCTGCTTCTCGGTCATGCCGGGCTTAATAAAGCCGAGCATATGCTGGAAGGCGGCATCGGTGATCGACTGCGCATGGCGCATGAGCTCGATCTCCTCGGCGTCCTTGATGGCGCGCATCTTGCGAATGTCGTCATGCATCAGCGGCAGCATGCAGGCGACGGAACGATCCTCCAGACCACGCTGAATGCCCTGGTAGAAGTTGATCTGCATGTCGTCCTCGACAGCGCAGACGCGGCACTTGTTGGCCGCGATCTTGCCGGCGACCCAACCGGGGATGGTACCCTCGTCCATGTCGTAGACCCAAGGGCTGCCGGCGGGCGTGTTCTCCTCAAAGCTGTTGAGGTAGCGCGAGTCGGTATGGAACAGGCACTGGTCAGCCGTAATAAACGCCGCGTGCGGGAACTCGAAGGTGTAATCGAAGACGCCCTTCACGCCCGTGAGCCAACGAAGGTTGGCCTCGTCGCGCACCACGATGGCATCGTAGCCGCGCTCGACCATCAGGGCACGGACACGCTCGATACGACCGGCAGGACCGGCAGCAAACTCAGACATGCAGATTCCTTTCTTGTTGCCTCTATAAAGACGGGACGGGTCTCAACCGAACGACAGAATCGCATGCGATCCGCAACCGACTGAAAACCCGCCCCTCAACATGATACGAAAGACAATGGATGTCAATAAATCTTAGAGAAGTTCTTTGCGAGAAGCCAAGTAGGCGTGAGCATGGCGCTCAAGAACCTCGTCCTCAACGCTCGTGAGACGAATGGCGCCGAGTGCCGCGGGCAGCGGCAACATACTGCGGTTCGAACGGACAAACTGCTGCCTGCGGAACTCCTCGATATATGCGGCAGGCTCCAGATCGAAGGCAAGCTCCTCGATACCAAAGTCCTCCAGGCAGTCATCGACCTCAAAGACGTAATCGATATCGAAGTCGCAGGCATCATGTGCTAGGCGCGCCTCAAAGCGCATGCCCTCGGACAACAGCTGGTAGGCAGGGACCTGCGAAGCGGCATCGCCCAAGCAAGCGCGCAGGGTACGCTCCCCCGTCTTGCCAAAATCGAGCGCATGGCGAGCGCTCGGGTTCGTGGCCATCAGTACGTCCTTGCGGGCAGTCTGAGACCATTGGACGGCATTGACGAGCGCGACCTCCTCGCCCGCGAGAATCTCGGGGACGGTCTCAGCAAACTGATTCCAGCGGGATTTGCTGCTCGAAAGCATGGTGCCAACAAGTACCGCATAGCCGAGTTTGAGGTCCTCGGGGTCCGCCTCGCGAACAAGGTCGAGGTCGCACACGACCAAGCCCGGTTCGGGACGGAACGCGATGGCGGGATGCGCATTCGCCGACGATGCGACGAGCGGCTTCATGGTCGTCGCGACCGTGAGCATGGCGTCGAAGGTCGTCGGCAACAGCGCGCACTCAGTTCGGCCGCACCACTGGTTGGCGCACCAGCTAACAACCGAGCAGGTTGCGGCATCGCCAACGGCGACAACCAGATCGTCGCAGGTAACGCCGTTGGAAGACAGGGCGCCAAAGATAGCATCGGCATCGGCCAGCGTAGCACCGGCAGGCGAAACCTCGAAGACGAGCGGCGACACGGCAAAGCCGGCATCGACCAGAGCGTGCTCAACGATCTCGCCAAAGCAGTCGGAAACAGCGCTGTTCCAGACAACCATCGCACGCTTGGGCTTGCCCACGGCCGAGGCAAACATACGCGACAGCTCACTAAAAGCGTTAAAGCCGACGCGAACATCGACACTGCGATTTTGGAAATTGATCAGTTGACGGCGAATCATAGCAGTCCACGCTCCAAAAGCATCTCGGCACAAAGGTAGGAAACGTCCTCGAAGGACTTGTTGCGAATATCAAGGGTAATATCTGCGGCCTGGCGATACAGCGGACGGCGATGCTCAAACAGGCGCGCGGCATGCTCGGGCGAGCGGAAATCGGGGCGCGTGTCGGACCGACGAATCTGGCGAATCGAATCCTCGAAGTCGCCCTCGAGGTACACGCACGTACCCATATCGTGCATCAGCTCAATATTCACCGGTGTCTCGACGATACCGCCACCGCACGAAACCAACAGGCTGCGCTCGCTTTGGAGCGAACGGAGCGCCGAGGTCTCGAGCTCGCGAAAACGATCCTCGCCCTCGGTCTCAAAAATCTCGGTTACCGACTTGCCGCAACGGCGCACGACCAGGCGGTCGGTATCGATAAAACGCCGCTTGAACATGGTGCCGACGTTGCGCGCGAGCGTCGACTTGCCCGCGCCCAAAAAGCCGATAAAGAAGATATGGTCGCAGCCGTGTTTGATGTGCTGAGACATGGCGAAACCTATTCCTCGCAGGGAAGGTCGCGCAGGGCCCGGCGCTCAAAAATACGGAAGATCTGCGTATACCACAGGTCCTGCGTCGCCTGCGGCTTTACCAGGATGGTATCGACGCCGGCTAAATTGCCACTCCACACGTCAGTGTAGAGCTGATCACCGATCAGTACCGCCTCGTCGGCCGTGGCGCCGAGGCGCTTAAGACCCGCCTTAAGGGCAAACGGCGCCGGCTTCATGGCGTGGCTAATGGCCTCGAGTCCCAGCTCGCGTGCAGAGCTCATGACCTGGTCGCGATGCCAGTTGTTGGACACCATGCACAGCTTAAAGCCTTTGGCGCGGGCGGCGTCAAGCCAAGCGGAAACCGCGGCGGGAACCTGCTCGGTGTCGCGCGGCACCAGGGTGTTATCGCGATCGAGCAGAATGGCGCGTTTGCCGTCGGCCCACAGGGTATCAAGGTCGATGCGATCGACCGAGGCAACGTATCGTTTGGGGCTAAAAATCCTCATGCTAATTCCAAGACTGTTGATGCTCTTCGTAGGTTTGCGAGAAGTACTCCTCGTCCTGTGTAATGTAGAAATACAGGTCATCGGAGTCGGTCGGCTCAAGGGTGGCCTTGAGCGCCTCGAGCGACGGAGAGCAGATGGGCGTGGGCGGCAGGCCCTCGTGCTTATAGGTGTTATACGGGCTATCGCTCTGCAGGTCGTCGGCGGTAACCTCTCCGCCGGTGACATACATCATGGTCGCATCGCTATTGAGGTAACGCAGGCCATCGAGCTTGCCCGCCAGACGGTTATAGAAAACCGATGCCACATGCGCGCGCTGATCGGCGTTGAGGCCCTCGCGCTCGACGATCGAGGCAAGGTTAACGATGTCGTAATCGGACATCTCCACGCCATAGCGCTCCTTGATCTTGGCCTCGCAGCTCGCAAAGTCAAGCGACTTGTACTCGGTGTTGAACTGGTCAAGCATGGCGCGAATCACATCATCGGCAGAAGGGTCCTTACCCAACGAATAGGTCTTGGGGAATAGGAAGCCCTCGAGTGAATCGTTTGCAGCGTCTTTAAGGAAAGCGTAATCATTCACATAATTGCTCGCCTTGGCCTGGTTAAGGAAATCTTCCTTAGAAATGCTGTCGTATGCCGCGGCCACACGATCGGCGACCTGGTCGACCGTCAGGCCCTCAGGGATAGTCAGTGCATCGGAGCCCGCATTGGGGCCTTCCATGAGCTGCTGAACAACCTTGGTCGCGTCCATGAGCGTGGTAAACGAGTAGGTGCCAGGCTTAAGCGACATATCGGCATTGAGCTTTTTGACCGCCGCGTAATAATCCTTGGGGTCTTCGACGATATGGTTCTCGGAGAGAATCGAAGCGATGGCATCACCCGAGGCGCCATCGGGAATCGTAATAGTAACTTGCTGGCCAGCAGCGACTTTCGCATCCTCGCCGGCAAAGAAGCCCTTGACGGCCGGCACAACAAAGAAAACGATCGCGACAAGCGCAAGCACGGCGATGACGCCACCGATAATCATAGGCACCGGAGAGCTTTTCTTTTGGACGCCACGGCGGGCATGCGTGTTATAGCTCGAGCGCGTGGCCGGAGCAACGCCGTGCGAGCCATGAGCATGATGTGCGTGGGGGCGTGATTGCCGGGCCTGCCCCTGCGTGCGCTGGGCAGGAGCCTGCTGCTTAAAACGAGCGCCGCCAGCGGGCTGCGCGGGACGAGCTGCGGGCTGTTGAGCGGCACGCTGAGCAGGTTGAGCCGAACGCTGCGTCGGCTGCGCCGGGCGCTGGCCAGGCTGAGCAGGGCGCGGCGCAGGCTGCCGTGTACGATTCTGCTGGCGCGGATCGGAAGCGCTAGGCATGCGAAACCTCCTCGTTTTTACGATCGAGCCATGTCTGCAAGAACAGGCTGGCGGCGATCATGTCAATCTTGCCCCTCATCTGCTTTTCGTTGAGTCCCTGCTCTCGCAGGATTCGCTTGGCCTCCTGCGAGGACAGACGCTCGTCCTCAAACTCCAGCGGAAGTTCGAGCTCGTCGGCAATCTTTTGGGCCACTGCGGCGACGCGCTCGGCCTGGGGGCCGGGCTCACCTGCCATGGTCAAGGGACGTCCACTTACCAGGATATCGGGCTCATAGTCCTCGACCAGGTAGCGAAACGTCTTTGCCATACCAGTGACCTCGGCAGCCGGAAGCACCTTGACAGGCATCGCCATCTTGCCATCACGGCTCGAGACGGCAATGCCAATCCTGGTCTCCCCTATGTCCAGTGCGAGCGCGACCACAGCGACTACTTAGGTTCTTAGGCGCCGAGCGCGGTCTTGGCGGCCGCGAGGGCATCGGCGATACCGGCAGCATTCTTGCCACCGGCCTGGGCCATGTTGGGACGACCGCCACCGCGACCATCGACCAGGCCCGCGATCTGCTTGATCACGTTGCCGGCGTGGAAACCGGCCTTCACGGCGTCATCGGAGCCGGCGGCGAGCAGGGCCGGGGTGCCCTTCTCGGTAACGCTGGCAACGACGCAGGCGACGGGGCCGGCAACCTTCTGGTGCACGGTATCCCACACATTGCGCAGGTCAGCAGCCTCAAGACCCTGAAGCTCAGCGACGACGAGCTTGTAGCCGTTCAGCTCGACAGCGCCCTCGATGGCGCCAGAGATAGCGTCGGAGGAGCCACCGGTGAGTGCCTTCTTGAGCTTGTTGGACGTCTCGCGCAGCTCGGCCTGCAGGTTCTCCACGCGGGCGGGAACCTCGTCAACACGGCACTTGAGCGCAGCGGCAGCGGCGTCAACGAGCGCCAGGCGGTCGGCCATGTAGTCGAGAGCGCCCTTGGAGGTCACGGCCTCGATACGGCGGACGTTGGAGCCCGTAGAGGACTCGGAAATGATCTTGAACAGGCCGATCTCGGCAGTATTGGCGGCATGCGTACCGCCGCAGAGCTCACGGGAGAACGGCTGATCCTCGGCGCCCACGGAGACGACGCGGACGACGTCGCCGTACTTCTCGCCAAAGAGGGCGACAGCACCGGCGGCCTTGGCCTCGTCGATGCCCATGACGCGGGTCACGACCGGTTTGGAAGCGAAGATCTGCTGGTTGACCAGGTCCTCGACAGCCTTGAGCTGCTCGGAGGACAGGGCCTCGAAGTGCGTGAAGTCAAAGCGCAGGTGCTCGGGCGTCACCAACGAGCCAGCCTGGGAGACATGCTCGCCCAGGACCTGCTTAAGCGCGGCGTCGAGCAGGTGCGTGGCAGTGTGGTTGCGGCGCAGGAAGCCACGGCGCTCGGCGTCGAGCGCGGCTGTCACGGTAGCACCGACGGTCAGTGTGCCCTCGGCAACGTGCGCGACGTGAGCATACAGGCCATTGTGGTTCTTGGTGTCGGCAACAGTCAGCGCAACGCCCTCGGCGGAAAGCTCACCGGCATCGCCCTGCTGGCCACCCATCTCGGCGTAGAACGGGGTGCGGTCGAGCACGACCTCGACGTCCTCACCGGCGGAAGCAGACTCGACGGACTCGCCGTTGCGAACGATGGCGACAACCTTGGCACCCTCGATCACATCGTTGTCATAGCCGTCGAACTCGGTCGCGGCAACCTTGTCGGAAAGCTCGACCCACACGTCGTTGAAGCTGCCCCAAGCATCGCCCTTGGCGTTGGCGCGAGCGCGGGCCTTCTGGTCCTCCATGCAAGCGGTGAAGCCGTCCATATCGACGTTGTGACCGGCGGTGCCGGCGATCTCGACGGTCAGGTCGATGGGGAAACCAAAGGTGTCGTGCAGCTTAAAGGCAACGTCGCCCGGAAGGACAGTACCCTCGGCAAGCGCGGCCAGGGCCTCGTCCAGGTAGACGCGGCCGTTGTCGAGCGTCGTGGAGAAACGCTCCTCCTCGGAAGCGACGATACCCTTAACGAGCGCGACGTTCTTGAGCAGCTCGGGATAGGCCTCGCCCATCTGGGCGTTGACCTCGTCAATGAACTTGGTCAGGAAGGCGCCCTCGATGCCCAGCAGGCGACCGTGGAACACGGCGCGGCGGAGCAGGCGGCGAAGGACGTACTCGCGACCCTCGTTACCGGGGAGAATGCCGTCCGAGATCATAAAGTCGACGGCACGAGAGTGATCTGCGATGATGCGCAGGGAGCGGCTAGCACCGGAGTAATCGTCGGCGTCATAGGTCTTGCCGCTGATTTTCTCGCCCAGCTTGATGAGGTGCTGCATCAGATCGCCGTCGTAGTTAGCGGTCTTGTGCTGCATGATGGCGGCCATGCGCTCCAGACCCATGCCCGTATCGAGGTTGCGGTGCGGCAGCTCCGGCATGGAGCCATCCTCCTGGCGGTCGTACTGGGTAAAGACGAGATTCCAGAACTCCAGGAAGCGGTCGCAGTCGCAGCCGGGCTTGCAGTCGGGGCTGCCGCAGCCGACCTCCTCGCCCATGTCAAAGTAGATCTCGGAGCACGGACCGCAGGGGCCGGTGGGGCCAGCGGCCCAGAAGTTGTCGTCCTCGCCCAGGCGGGAGATGTGATCCTCGGCAACGCCCAGGGAGCGCCACACGTCATGGGTCTCGTCGTCCTCGGTAAAGACGGTGAAGTACAGGCGATCGAGCGGCAGCTTGAACTCCTTGGTAATGAGCTCAAAGGCCCAAGCGCAGGCCTGCTGCTTGGAGACGCCACCAAAGGAGAAGTCGCCGAGCATCTCAAAGAAGGACAGGTGACGGCCGTCCTCGCCGATGCAATCGATGTCGTTGGTGCGGACGCACTTCTGGCAGGAGATTGCGCCGATCTCCTTCATGGTCTTCTTGCCCTGGTAATACTCCTTAAACTGGTTCATGCCGGCGTTGGCAAGCAGCAGCGAAGGATCGTCGGGGACGAGGGACGAAGAAGGATAGAGCTTAAGACCGCGCTCCTCAAAGAAGTTGAGGAACTTAGAGCGAATCTCGGCCGTAGTCATTGACGGGTAGTCAGCACTCATAGAGGGAATCTCCTCGGTTTCACATCGAAACAGTTCAAACGTAACGATATTACCATCCCACCGCGCCTGTGCAAAAAAGAGGGCCGCCAAACAGCGACCCTCCAGCGAAAGTGCACGTTATTTAGGTCTGTCAAATACTTTGAAAAAAATGATTTCGGTATAATTGCATATAAGAATCGTCCGGAAGGAGCGATCGATGAATAGCAAACGGTTTGTCGTGAATGCACTAACCTCGGTAGCCCTTTTAGCAATCTTCGCTTACTCGAGCTGGTATGTGAACCAGCCGAGATTTGGCTACGCATTGTACGCAGTAACATCTGGCGATAAAGCGTATTACACCCTAAGCGCAATTGACGCCATCTTTTTCTATGTGGCTGGCCCCTTATCAATCGCTTTGATCGCGTTTATTGTTATTTACAACATCAAGAAACGCTAACAGGGCCTATTTGGAATCCGAATCGTCCATGGAGCCGTCGATGCCGGTTTTGGTGTCGTCGTCAGAGCTTGTGTCGTCGTCCTTGGCAAAGGGGTTCTTTAAGAAACCCGTCGCGTCGGGCTGCAGGCCTGAGAGCTTAATCCAGGGATTATCGAGCTCGGGCTTGGGCATGGCCTGGGCCTCGGGCGCGGTCTCGTTGCCGATGAGCTCGGACTCATAGATGAACGTATCGTCGCCAAGCGCGTCGTAGGCGGCAACTGGGTTACCCTCGGTATCGCGATACGGAGTGCCCTTAAACACGGCACCATCGTATGCCACGAGCTGACGCCCGGTCTCGTTCTCAAAGTAGTAGACGAAAATGCCCTTGAGGGCCGCGCACAGCGGAATGGCGATAACCATGCCGATGGGACCCATGAGTGCCGAACCGATAACGAGAGCCGTCAGGCTCATAACGGGATGCACCTGCACCGAGCTCTGCATGACCTTAGGCGAAATGACATTATCGGTGACGTTTTGAGCCACCATGGTCACGACAAGCGTCCACAACGCCAGCATGGGGCTGAACATAAAGCCGAGCACCGTGGCGATCGCCGCACTCACCCAGGGACCGACAACCGGAACCAGGTGCATAATGCCGGTAAAGATAGCCATGAGTGCTGCATACGGATGGCCGATGATCGTAAAACCAATAAAGGCAAGAAAACCGCCACAGATCGATGTGATGACCATGCCACGCATGTAGCCGCCGACCGAACGCGAAAGGATGGCCACCATAAAGCGGTACGAGGTCTCCTTTTCCTGCCCGATGATGGTGCAGACCTCGTGGTGCATGCGGGGATAATCGCAGGCAAGCCAGTAGGCAAGCACCAGACCCAGGAAGATGACGAACAGCTGCGAGGCCGTGTTGGTAATGAGCGGAAACACACCGCGGCCGAGCTCAGCAGCGATTTGCGAGACGTACTTAGACGCTACGGTAACCAACGAAGAAAGATTGTCGTCCAGATGCTCCTTGAGCGGCGTGTTGTTGAGCGTCTTAGCGTGCGAGAGCATCTCGTTGAGATCGCCACCCGCAACACGAAGCTGCTCGGGCAGGCGGCTCAGGACTTCCATGATTTGACCGAGCAAAATAGGCGATAGGATGCAGACGACGCCAACGAGCACGGCAACAACCACAATGAGTGCGATGAGCGAACCGAGGCCACGTCCGACACCGTGATGCTCGAGCCAGTTGGTGATCGGAGACATCACAAAAGCGATGATGGAACCGACAGCGAGAAACTCGATGACCGGTGCCAGGATGCCCATAAGGTTAAAGATGACGGCAGCGATGACAATGCAGCCGACGACGCCCCAAATGCGCAGCGTCAGAATGCGGGTATCGCGAAGCGTGCGGTCGATTTGTTGGGGGTGCTCACTCATGAACGAACCATCACTCCGTCGGGATCAATCTTATCTTGAATCTTCTTAAGCGTGCGGCGCAGCAGGCGCGAGACCTGCACCTGCGAGATGCCAAGCTTCTTGGCAATCTCGATCTGGGTCATGCCCTTAACGAAGCGCAGCTCGATAACCTCGCGCTCGCGCGGCGAGAAATCGCGGATAGCTTCCTCGATTACCAGGCGGTCATCGGTAAAGTCGAGCTCGTTGTCGTCGTCGGCATAGCGATCGAGAATCGAAGGCGCATCATCGGAATCGGACGCACCGGGAGCCTCGATGGGCACCGAGGTGTAGGCCGAGGACGATTCCATGGCTTCGAGCACCTCGTCGACGGTTACGCCAAGGTAATCGGCGATTTCCTCAACCTTGGGCGAACGCTGAAGCTCGTTGGTGAGCTTGTCGGTGGCCTGGTTAACCTTGGCAGAGAGCTCCTGCAGACGACGCGGCACGCGCACACTCCAGCCCTTGTCGCGGAAGTGGCGCTTAATCTCGCCCAAGATGGTGGGCGTGGCAAACGTCGTGAACTCGAGTCCGCGCTCGGGATCAAAGCGGTCGATTGCCTTGAGCAAGCCCAAGTACCCGACCTGCAAAAGGTCATCGAGCGGCTCGCCGCGGTTCTTGAATTTGTTGGCAAGAAACCTTACCAGGTTCATATGGGACATGACGAGCTGCTCGCGAGCATCCGGATCACCGGTCTCCTTATAACGACGAAACAGCTCGCGGGTTTTCTCCTTGTCCCAAGCGGTCTTGCCGCTCCGGGAGCGTTCGGTCATATTAGATATCCGCCTTGAGGTCGAGGGAAAGCGTTAGGGGCGCTGTAGTCTTTTCGTAGGAGTCGCACACACTCGCCAAAATGAGCTCGGCATACACGGCAGCCTGGTCATCCTCATCGACAGTCGCCTGGTCGCCAAAGGTAAAGGTCATGCCCACATGCGATTCGTCGACATCGAATTTGATCGAGATATCGTCGGAATCAACAGCCGTGCAGCCAAAGATGAAGGCTTCTTCGGCAGCCATACGAATGTCCTCGATGCGATCGACGGACATAGAGCACAGGGCGCCGACGTTGGCGGCCGTCATGCGCACCAAGCGCGCGAGACGCGGATCACCAGCAACGCTCAGCGTAATGGGGCAGGTTGCTTCGCTACTCATCGCAGGACTCCTCGGAGGTCTCGGCAGGCGTATAGGTGTAATACTGAGCAGGCTTAGCAGCGGGCTTCTGAACATCATCGTCGTCAGCAGCGGCATCGTCGTCGCCAATCAGAACGCGCTCAGTGGGCTGCTCGGCCTCGGCAGCGGCAGCGGCGAGCTTGCGATCGGCGTCGGCTGCAGGAGCCTTCACCTTATTGAAGAGCTTCTGCACGGCGCCAGCAGCAGAATCAGTCACGCTCGATACGGCATTGCTGGCCTCGGCCACGCTGCCCGTGACCTCGGAAATGTCGCGAACGACCGCCTCAACCTCAACGAGGTTAGACGTCAGAGCATCAACGGCAGTCTTGCTCGACTTGAGGAGCGGCTCCATCTGGGCAAGTGCCGGCGTAAGCTCGTCAACGGCGCCATCAAGCTTTGCCACCACGGGCTGCGCCTCGGCAATCGTATTGTTGAGGTCGGTTACCGTCTTGTCGAGCGAGTCGACAACGGTGCGGGTTTTGCGCAGGGTGAGCGCAAGCTCAACGATAGCCCACACGCCGGCAACGGCAAGCAGCAGCAAGGCGATTTGAATGGGACTCATACAAGCCTCCCAAAGGAATCGAAATACAAACGCTTTCCATGGTACCCCAAAGGGGACCGAACATGCCAAGAGCAGCAACGTGGGACAAAATTATCAGCAGCTACTTCGGTGCATTCCCGCTGCGGTCGCGTTCGCTTTGCTCTACGCGCCATTCTTCCCAACCGCGGCCGGCAGGCTGCCAAAATGCACCGCGTTCTAAGCCTTCGGGCAAATAGCGCTGGTCGACCCAGCCTTCGGGATAATCGTGCGGATACTTATACACACCGTATTCATCGCTGCCCGGGCGATGGCGATCGCGTAGATAACTCGGCACCTCGCGAAGCCCACTAGAGTGGATATCGGCCAGCGCCGCATCGATCGAAGCCTCGCACGCGTTGGATTTAGGCGCCAAGCACACATAGAGTGCAGCCTGAGCCAGGTTAATGCGGCACTCGGGATAGCCAATGACCTCGGCAGACTTAAACGCGGCATGTGCCACCAAAAGTGCCTGCGGATCGGCATTGCCAACATCCTCAGAAGCCTGAATCATAATGCGACGGGCGATAAACTTAGGATCCTCCCCCGCGTCAATCATGCGCGCGAGCCAATAGATCGTGGCATCGGGGTCGCTGCCGCGCATGGACTTGATGAACGCACTGATAATGTCATAGTGCATGTCGCCGTTTTTGTCATACGAAAAACCGCGGCGCGGGTTGGCAATCTTCACGTCATCGACGGTGATGGGATAACGCTCCCCCGCCGCCGGCGCTGGCGTCCCTTCGGTATCGGGACGCGTGACGGCAATCTCGCTCGCCAGCTCGAGCGTCGTCAGGGCAGAGCGCGCATCACCCGCGGCCAGCGTGCAGATGGTCTTGACCGTATCATCATCGGCAGAAAACTTTCCGTTCAAGCCCTGTGGTGCCTCGAGCGCACGCTCAATAAGCGTGGCGATATCCTCATCCTTCAGATGTTCAAGCTCCACCACGCGTCCGCGCGACAACAGTGCCGAATTGACCTCGAAGTACGGGTTCTCCGTCGTAGCGCCAATCATAATGACGGTACGGTTCTCAACTGCATGCAGCAGGGCATCCTGCTGCGACTTAGAGAAGCGGTGAATCTCATCGATGAATAGAATGGTGCGGCGGTCGTAGGTGTTCAGACGGGTCTTAGCCTCATCGATTACGCGGCGCAGGTCCTTCACAGTGCCCGTCACGGCGCTGACCTCGACAAACTCGCTCTTGGTATGGTTGGCGATAATGTGGGCCAGCGTCGTCTTGCCCGTGCCAGCCGGGCCGTACAGAATCACGCTCGACAGCACGTCATGCTCAATCGCGGCGCGCAGCCACGAGCCCTTACCGACGGCCTTTTGCTGGCCCACATACTCGTCGAGCGAATTGGGGCGCATACGCACCGCAAGCGGCGCATTTTTAAAGGAGCGCTCGCGCGTCGAAGCAGAAAAAAGGTCGTCCATAGCCATCCCGTGCATTAATCAAAATCGTTGTTGACCAACAGTATACCGAAAGGATACGAACTACCGTTCGTTAATATAGGTGCGGTGCGGAAACTTTAGACCTGGGAACAATTTGCTCGTCAGCTCGCAGAAATAACCATCCGTCATGCTTGCGATGTAATCGACGACGGCCTGATCCTTGTCGTCCTGCCAGGCATACGTGCGATCGTAGTAGGAAAGCTGCTGCTCAATGCGCGAAACATGATGCTTAAAGATGTAAGAGAACTCGTCGCCTTTATTTAGATCCTGCAGGCAACGGTCGTAGAGCTTTTCGAAGGCCTCACGCAACTCTGCCTCAGAATCGCCTTCGATACCGCCCTTGCTATAGATCTTCTCGTAGTTCTCGCGCTTCGCCCGGCGGATCTCCTCAAACAGGTCCTCGCTCATCTCGATACGCGGTTTGCCGTAGCTATGCTCAACGATATCGATAGAAGCGTGCGTGAGGATCCAGCTGTTGTAAGCCCCGCCCAGGCCATCGTCAAAAGCGTCGGGTGACAACAGGCCCGCCGCGATGGCGTCTTGGCGATCGCGCCCAACGTAGGCGAGGATATCCGAGATACGCACCACACAGCCCTCGAGGGTCATGGGGCGCAGGTGCTCGATCGCGCCATAGCCCGTGGCAATGCAGTCCTCGACGGTACGGTCGAACTGGTCAAACGACGCCATGTCCGAGAGTTCAAAGACACGCTGCTCGTACTCGCCGTTATGGCACAGCACGCCGTCGAGCGTCTGGAGCGACACGTTGCGGCCGTACAGCGCGTCGAGCACGCGGACGGACTGCACGTTATGGAAAAAATAACGACCCGTACGCTCGTGATAGATATCGTTGAGGAAACGCTCGCCGGCATGGCCAAAGGGCGTGTGGCCCAAATCGTGGCCCAGGCCAATCGCCTCGATCAAATCGCAGTTGAGGCCCAGGGCACGGCCGATATCGCGGGCAATGCGCGAGACGAGCTGCACATGAAGGCCGCGCCGCGACAGGTCGTCGTTGCTGCGAAAGCTAAAGACCTGCGTTTTGCCTGCATAACGCGTGTACGCAGGAAGATGAAGAATCTTTTCGGTATCGCGCATAAACGCCGGACGCATAAGCGTGCCTTTGTCGGCAGCGCGATCTATACGACGAATGACCTGGTCGTCGCAGCATCGATAAGGATTAACGACACCCGAGGCGCGGTCGGCGGCGATACGCTCGACCAGCTCGGGCAACAACGCCGCGGGAATGCGGTCCATGCGCGCCTTAATGACGGCCGTTTCTTGATTAGTTGCCATGGCATGCTCCTTAAAAAGGATGCGCAATCGGTTACAATGTCCAGCCCACGACCTCGATTATGGCAAATATCGGCACCAAAAACGGGAGCAAAGGCAGGGAGCGCGATTTTGTAAAGAGGCAGGAGAGGGCCAGGACCAGGAGCGCGACGGCAAATGCCACGATGCCGCCCAGAGGGTCGAGCGTGCAAAGCGCGAAAAGCGCCTTGGCATCCCCCATGCCGATGCCGGGGGCCTGGCGGAAACGCCGCCAAAGCGACTCGGTCAGCACAAGGGAAAGGCACACGATAACGGCAGGACCGGCGTGGTCAAGCGCCGTGTTCAAGCCCCTGTCCAGCCAAACGCCTGCAAACGCCGCCACGGCGCATGCGGCGGCAAGCGCGTTGGGAAACCGCCGTTCACGGACATCAATCACCGCACCGGCAAAGGCGCAGATCCAAAAGGGAATATAGACCATTGAACACCTCCCGTGGCAGTCACTCAAAAGCAAAAACCACCACAAAGGTGCCTGTCCCCTTCGTGGTGGTTTTGGTGGTGGTTATTTAGCGCCCTGCATGACCTCGTCGAGGGTAACGTTGACAGCGTGTTGCGTCGGGACCCAGTCGACCTTCAGGAACAACGCAGCCACCGTGATGGGGATATAGCTGAACATAAAGATCGGGAAGGTAAACAGGTTGGTCACCAGGCGCCACTTTTGCGCACAATGAATGTGCTTGTACTCGAAGATGGTCGTAAGTAGCGCCAGGATAAAGAAGGTCTGATACATCATCGCGAAGGTCATAATGAGCGAGGCGGCACAAGCCTGCATCTCAACCTCGGTAGCCAAAAAGCCATGCGAAAGACCACCGACGATCAGGAACGTGGCGTTGGCGAGCATCGAAATCAGCGATAACAGCATACCAGGGGCAATCGTCATAAACATGTCGTAGGCGGCAAAACGATGATAGCGGAAGGTCGACTTGACCAGATGCTTACCGTAGGTAAAGAACACCTGGTAGAAGCCCTTGGTCCAGCGCATACGCTGCTTCCAGGACGCCTTAAACGTCACAGGCTGCTCGTCAAAGAACTCCGCCGGCGCATAGCCAATACGAATGCCGTGAATAGCGCAGAACGTGGTGAACTGAATATCCTCGGTCAGCGTATGGAACTGCCAGCCGTGCATGCCCTCAATAACGCTAGCCGAGATAAGGTAGCCCGAACCCGATACGGCGCAGGACGTCTTGCAGATATTACGCGCGTTGTTAAGGAAACGCGCCTCGCGCAGGTACCAAGTGGCGTTGGCAGCCGAGATCCACGAGCTGCCAAAGTTCTTGGAGTTGCGGTAGCTTGTGACCACATGGAAGCCCTGGTCAAAGGCGTCATTCATCTTGGAGACGTAATCGCGGGAGATAACGTTGTCGGCATCGAAGATAAAGTAGCCCTCAAAGGTATCGGGATACTCGTTAAGAATGCGGTCAAAACCAAAGTCCATGACCCAGCTCTTGCCTTTACGGGCCAGGTCGTTTCGCTCGTACACGACAGCGCCCGCCTCGCGCGCGAGCTGCGCGGTGTTATCGGTGCACGCATCGGCGACCACGAAGACCTCGATGAGCTCGGACGGATAATCCTGGTCCTTGATGGAGCGAACGAGGTTGGCGATAACGGCCTCCTCGTTGTGTGCTGCAATAAAGAAGGCATACCGGTGGAGTTTTTTGGCCTTGGGAGGCGCGACCTCGCCGCGGAGAGCACCGATGACAAAGAAGACCACCTGGTACAAGAAGCAGACCGTGAGCAGCGTGACGACAATCTGGTTGAAGATCACGATGGGTGTGTTGGTTTGTAAAAAGGCGAGCATGCAGGCTCCCAGGAACGCGTTACGTAAACAACCGTATATCTTACCGCAGGCTTACCGAGTTCAAGAAACCACCTAATACTGGCTAGGCTTCGAGCAGACCGAGCTGCGGTACGATTTCGTCGCCGGCAGTAGTGCGACCAAGCGAACGCGGGGCTAAGTCGTCGAGGACGGCGGCGAGATCCCACGGCAGCTCGTCGCGGCACTCAATGCGCTCTCCCGTCACGGGATGATCGAACGCCACGCGCCAGGAATGGAGGAATTGCCTGGTCAGACCCTGATCGGCACGCGCATCGCACTTACCGTAGAGCGGATCGCCCACGCAGGCGTGGTTGATATGGCGCATGTGCACGCGAATCTGATGCGTGCGACCGGTAAACAGGTGACACTCAACGAGCGTATAGCCGTCATCAAAGCGCGTGGAATCAAAGCGCTCAAGGACCTTAAAGGTCGTGATGGCCTGGCGCGCAAAAGGATCATCGGAAACCGCCATCTTGACACGGTCACGTGTAGAACGGGCAATGCCGGTGTTAATGGTGCCCTCATCCATGGCGATATGACCGTGAACGAGCGTAATGTAGCGGCGGTCGAGCGTGCGCGTACGGATAAGATTTTGGAGCGCGCGCTGGGTATCGTCGTCCTTTGCCGCAAGCATAAGACCCGAGGTATCGCGATCCAAACGATGTACGATACCGGGGCGGTCCTCGCCCTGCACGGTGCCCAGATGGTCGATACCGCAGTGATAGACCAGCGCATTCGCGAGCGTACCGCTCTCATGACCATGCGCAGGATGGCACACCAGGCCGCGCTGCTTGGAGAGCACGATGAGGTAGTCGTCCTCATAGCGAATGTCGAGCGGGATGGCCTCGGGAATCACGTCGGTGGGATCGTGCGGTTCGGGCAAATCAACCGAAATACGGTCACCGGCTCGCACGGCGTACTTTTTGGACAGGCAGGTCTCGCCATTGACCACTACGACCCCACCCTCAATCAGATGTGCGCAGGCAGAGCGCGTAGGGCAGCCGTCATTGGCGCCCAGATAGGCGTCAAGACGCTGACCAGCGGCATCGTCGGCAACAAGGATATGGATGTCGGCCATTAGCGCTCAGTCCTTTCGCGAATCTTGCGGGCACGCTCCCCACGTTGTTTAGCCTTGCGCTTGGCGCGGGCCTCGTCACGGGCGTTAAGCTCGGCGGTCGCATCGACCTCACGAGCCGCGGGGCTCAAGAACATGTAACCGAAGAGCGCCAGCACCACACCGACCGTAATGCCGATATCGGCCACATTGAAGACGGGGAAGTCGATGAAGGTGGTGGCAATAAAATCGGTCACGAAGCCAAAGGCCAAACGATCGATAGCGTTGCCGATAGCACCACCCGCAACAATCGCCATGCCCACAACCTCAAGATGGGCGAGCTGAGGTGCACGAACGAGGTACACGGCAATAGCGATAATGACCGCCAACGCCAGCACGGCAAACGCGATGCCATGCCCCTCGCCCATGCTAAAGGCAGCACCGATATTGCGGACAAACATAAAGTCGAAAACACCGGGGATGACGGTCACATGCAAGGCGTCGCCCACGGCACGAACCGCAAGCTTGGTCAGCTGGTCAACAAGCAGCACAACCAACGCCACCCCACCAGCAACACCCAACCGCCAACGCAAAGGCGGCGTCATATCCGCACCACGACCCAAAGAAATCCCCTACCCTCAGATAATCAAATTCCGTTTAACGCAAATTACCATCTTATATTGCCACACGCAGAGCGCACGACACATTCGCTAACGTCAGATAAATAACCAGCATAAAAGAAAGCGGCATTCCGGATAACGGAATGTCGCTTTTCTTCAGCGGAGCAAATGGACCGAAGGCGCCTAAATTCTCCCTATAAATAAAATGCCGAGTTACCGTGCCTTAAAGGGCATTCGCGCAGCGCTTGCAAATGTGAGCGTGGCCGTTGTACTCGCCGACGGTGGTGCGGTAGTTCCAGCAACGGTCGCAGCACTCGCCCTCGGCAGCATCGATGGCAACAGAAAGCTCCTCGCCCTGGGTAAGCTCAACATCGGAGACGATGTAGAACTCGGCCAGGTCGACGGCCTTGTCGCCGGTCAGCAGCGCATACATTTCGGCGGGAACGACCGCCTTGACGCGGACCTGCTGGCTCTTGGTGAAGGTGCCGGCGGAGCGGGCATCCTCAAGGGCCTTGGTCACGACGCTACGGAGCTCGAGTGAAGCCTCGAGCACGCCCTCAAACTCGTTGGCCTCGTCGACCGTGATGGGCGACTTGTACCAATCGAGCAGCGCGGCGTACTTCTGGTGATCGACGCAGCCGGCGGGCGCATAGGCCATGGCCTCGTCGACCGTATAGGACAAGATCGGCTGCAGGTCGCGCATGAGCATCGAGAAGAGCTCGGCGAGCACGGTCTGGGCGCTGCGACGCTCGAGCGAGCCGGGCTTCTCACAGTACAGACGGTCCTTCAGGGCGTCGAGGTACACGTTGGAAAGCTCGGTAACCACGAAGTCGTAAAGCGCACGGTAAGCGCGCGGGAACTCGTAGCAAGAGTAAGCGTCGTCGACCTCGGCCTGGACCTGGGTCAGACGGGCAACCATGAGCTTGTCGAGCGGCAGCAGGTCGGCAAAAGCGACGCCGTCGGTCTCGGGCTCAAACTGGCCCTCGAGCTCGGAGAGCAGGAAGCGCAGCGTGTTGCGGAAACGACGATAGGCATCGGACGTACGAGCGAGGATCTCGTGGTCGATGGACACGTCGGAGCTGGTATCGACGGAGGCGACCCACAGGCGGATGATGTCGGCGCCCATCTCGTCGCAGACCTTGTTGGGGTCGATGACGTTGCCGAGCGACTTGGACATCTTACGGCCCTGGCCGTCGAGGGTGAAGCCCTGCGAGACGACCGCCTTGTACGGAGCGTGGCCGTTGGCGCCCACCGAGGTGAGCAGCGAGCTCTGGAACCAACCGCGGTGCTGGTCGGAGCCCTCGAGGTACACATCCGCCGGATACTCCAGCTCGGGACGGTACTCGCAGACGGCCTTCCAGGAGACGCCGGAATCCCACCACACGTCGAGGATGTCCTTATCGGCCTTGAGGTGATGGCCACCGCACTTGGGGCAGACGCAGGCCTCGCCAAGATAGCTCTCGGGAGCGTCGGTGAACCAGGCGTCGGAGCCCTTCTCGTGGAAGAGCTTGATGACGGCGTCGAGCGTGGCGTCGTTCATGACCTTCTCGCCGCAGTCGGCGCAGGTGTAGCTGGGGATAGGCACGCCCCAGTTGCGCTGGCGGCTGATGCACCAGTCGGGACGCTGCTCGACCATGGCGCCAATGCGGTTGGCCGCGTGGGCCGGATACCACTTGACGTTCTCACGGACCTCCTTGCCGGCCTGCTCGCGCAAACCGGTCTTGTCCATCGAGACAAACCACTGGTCGGTAGCACGGAAGAGCACCGGGTGCTTGCAGCGCCAGCAGTGCGGATAGCTGTGCGTGATCTTCTTCTCGAGGACCAGGGTGCCGCGCTCACGCAGGAACTCGATAATGTGAGGGTTGGCCTCGTCGGTATCCATACCGCTGAAGGGGCCACCGGTGCCAAACTCCTCACCGGTGTAGAACTTGCCGTCGTCGTCGACCGGCATGCAGATGTCGGTGATGCCCTCCTTGAGGCAGGCAAAGTAGTCGTCGACGCCGTGGCCGGGCGAGTTGTGGACGATACCGGTACCGTCATCGACACCGACGTAATCGGCCAGCAGCGCCACGCCCTCAACGCCGTCAAAGATCGGCTGCTTGTAGTGGATGTGGTGGAAGGTCTCGGCGGGAACCACATAGGGCTTGCCGTCGACCATAACCGGGGTGTACTCCCAGCCAAACTCCTCGCAGCACTTGGGAGCCAGGTCCTCGAGCATGACCTCGGCACGGCCCTCGTGCTCAACGGCGACATAGGCGGCGCCGGGCTTGAGGGAAACGGCCTGGTCGGAGGGGATGGTCCACGGCGTGGTCGTCCAGATGATAAAGTCGACCGGGCCGTCGAAGTCCTCGAGGCCGGCGGGCTTGGAAGTCATCTCAAAGCGCACGAAGATGGACGGGCTCGTCTCGTCGGAGTACTCAATCTCGGCCTCGGCCAGCGCGGTATGGCAGTGCTTGCACCAGTGAACCGGCTTGTGGCCGCGATAGATCATACCCTTATCGAACATGGCCTTAAAGACCTCGATGTCGGCGGCATCGTGCTGGTGATAGAGCGTCAGGTAGGGATTGTCCCAGTCGCCGAGCACACCCAGACGACGGAAGCCGGCCTTCTGCAGCTCGATGTTCTCGACAGCGAACTTGTTGCAGAGCTCACGGATCTTAGCCGTGGAGGTCTGGTTGAACTTCTCGGTGCCGAGCTTCTCCTCGACCTTGTGCTCAATCGGCTGGCCGTGGCAGTCCCAACCGGGGACATAGGGAACCTCATAGCCCTGCATCATCCAGTAACGGTTGATCATGTCCTTGGAGATCTTGTTCATGGCATGGCCGATGTGGATCGGGCCGTTGGCGTACGGAGGACCGTCGTGCAGCACGAACTTCTTGTGACCCTCGTTCTTCTTCAGAACCTGCTCGTAGACCTTGTTGTCCTGCCAGTCCTTGAGCCGCTTGGGCTCGGACTTGGAAAGACCGGCACGCATGGGAAAACCGGTCTTGGGCAGATTCATCGTCTGCTTGTACTCGTTTGCCACGGTACCCCTTTCTTGTCATGGGCGCGCACGCCCTCTGGGCACCAAAAAAGCGCCCGTCCCTACAAGCTGGGACGAAGCGCCACAAACGGGCTGCACGCCCGCAAAAGCTCTTCGTTTAACCACCCAGCTTAGATGCCCTCGCCCGCGTATTCGCGCGCTCGCATCCGTTACTCGGCTGGTCTGTATCGACGACCATCTCGGCGATGTCTACTAAGACGTGCCTGTGCGGCGCGCCCGTTGGGACCGCAGCTCCGGGGTGATTTTCATCGGTCGCATGCACGGGTTCTCAGCGCTCCCCGCTCTCTGTAGCATGCGGACGGCCGACTACTCGTCCCCATCAACGCTTATGCGCTGTATGGTAACATGGTCAACGCCGGCGAAAAACCCTCAACATCGGTTTCATACTTTAGAAACTTCTCGCGATCGCAAGCACTCACTTGGAGCAAAATACCTGAAAGCACTTTATCTAACGAAAGAAGGCTGCTATGCGCACGATTGGAATGAGCGACTACACCGTCGGCGAGGACTGCTTTGACGAGCTGCCCGGCGCGCTGGACGAGTACGGAGCGGCCAAGGTCGCGATTATCGGCGGTAAACGAGCACTGGCCGCGGCGCTTCCCGGTATCGAAGCGGCACTGGAGGGCACCGACATCGAGATTCTGGAGACGCGCGTCTACGGCACCAACAGTACGCGCGCCAATATCGCCAAGGTCGTAAACTCCCCCGCCTGCCAGGAAGCCGACGTGCTCATTGCCTGCGGCGGCGGCAAGGCGCTCGACACCGTCAAGACAGCGGCCATCGAGCTCAAGAAGATCGTCTTTACGGTACCGACGATCTGCTCCAACTGCTCGGCCGCGACCGCCATTGCCGTTGTCTACAACGACGACGGCTCGCTCGAGGGCTATTCGTACCCAAACCGCCCCGCGCACATCTTCATCAACCCCAAGATCATCGCCGAGGCTCCGGCGGAGTACTTCTGGGCGGGCGTGGGCGATGCCCTGTCCAAGCAGCCCGAGGTCGAGTACGCCACGAGCGCCGGCAACCTGGAGCACACCGCCGGACTTGGCCTGGCACTCGCCCACACCTGCTCCGAGCCGCTGTTTACCTATGGCGTGCAGGGTCTAGAGGACGTGCGCCAGGACCTGTCGAGCGAGGCCGTCAAGCAGATCGCGCTCGACATCGTGGTCAACACGGGCTATGTCTCGAACCTGACCAACCAAAACGATTACTACTACAACTCGAGCGTGGCGCATGCGTTCTACAACGCCACGTGCAGCATCCCGCGCGAGGGCTCCTACCTGCACGGCGAGGTCGTGAGCCTGGGCGTGCTCGTGCTGTTTGCCTATACGGGCGATACCAAGAACCTTGAGCGCTACGCCGCCTTTAACAAGCAGATGGGGCTACCCGTGACGCTTGAGCAGGTCGGCCTTTCCGAGGCCGACATCCCTGCCCTGTGCGAGTTCGCGCACGCCACCAACGAGTGGAAGCAGGGCAACCCCGAGCCCTTCACCGACGAAAAGTTCGCCGCCGCCATCAAGGCTGCCGACGCTTACGGCCACACGCTCTAGGGCTGGCCCAAAACCACCACAAAGGGGACAGGCACCTTTCTGGTGGTTTTTTATTGCTCCAGCATTCAGTTCGTACTCGAACCCGATTCTTTACGAGAAAGGGTTCGGGTACGTTTTTTGTTTATCGGAAATTCTGCGGAAGGACTACTCGGAACGGTAAACAGGAACGAACAGAGGCAGGGCATCATCGTGGTGATGGTATCCTGCCTTTTGTTTTGCGGGATCAAGGTCGCTTTATGCGAACTTGATCGCCACTTATATGGGGCATTGATGGCAATTGCTTCGTACGTGCATACCGAGAGCCTGTACACCTCTGGCAAGGCGTAAAACACTAGACTTTATTCCAAAGTCCGTGTGCTAAGGGGGCAGGCCCCTTAGAATTCCTGACGCTCCTATTTGGCAAGGTGTTTTTTAAAATCCATTTTGCGCTCGGCCT